>JADLHC010000114.1 GCA_020849035.1 Planctomycetia bacterium | reverse complement strand
GGGGGGTAATTCGCCGGCCGTCCGTTGTCATGCCCTCTTGAACGCAGCCCCCCCCGATCCGGTTCAACCCTCTCCCTTTCCCCTCCCGCGCCCCCCCCCGCCCGCCCCCCCCCCCCCCCGCGCCCCCCCCCCCCCCCGCCCCCCCCCCCTCCCGCGCACCCGCCCTCCCGCGCACCCGCCCTCCCTTACGTTGACACTCCTCCCCCCGCGTCATAGTCTGTCGCCCCCTCATTCGGGAAAGGGCGATGGCCGACCGTCCGCGGACCTGGAAAGAGTGGTTCGCCCACGCCTTCGCGCTCGACGGAAAAGCCGAGCCGCTGGAGGAGAGAGACCAGGCCCTTCTCGAAAAGATCGCGAAAGGTGTCGTCGCCCGCAAGATGACCGCGCCGGCGCTTCTGTTCCTCGAAAGCGTCAAGCCGCTGTCGTTCGTGGGGGGGCAGGCGCTGACGTTTTTCGGGCCGGTGCTGGAGATCGTTCTGAAGCGGGAGGAAGTGGAGAGGGCGTCGCGGCTGCTGGAGCGGCGGGACGTGCTGGAACTGGTGGCCCAGAGGATCGAGGCGCTGGAGGCGGAGCGTGGCTGACCGACCGGTCAACGTGGTGATCGCGACCGATTGCGGGTCGACGACGACGAAGGCGATCCTCATCGAGAAAGTGGGGGACGTCTACCGGCAGACGTTCCGCGGCGAGGCGCCGACGACGGTGGAAGCGCCGTTCGAGGACGTGACGAAGGGGGTGCTGAACTCGATCCAGGAGGTGGAGGAGCTCAGCGGGCGGAAGATCCTGGACGGGGAGAAGATCATCACGCCGGCGAACGGGAAGGTCGGCGTGGACATCTACGTGAGCACGTCGAGCGCGGGCGGCGGGCTGCAGATGATGGTGGCGGGCGCGGTGCTGGCGATGACGGGGGAAAGCGCGCAGAGGTGCGCGCTGGGCGGCGGGGCGATCGTGATGGACGTGCTGGCCTCGAACGACGGCCGCGCGGGGCACGAGAAGATCGAGCGGATCCGGCAGCTGCGGCCGGACATGCTGCTCCTCTCGGGCGGGACCGACGGCGGGACCGTTTCGCACGTGGTCGAGCTTGCCGAGTACATCAGCGCCGCGGATCCCAAGCCGCGCCTCGGCATCGGGTACAAGCTCCCGATCATCTTCGCCGGCAACAAGGACGCCGCGCCGCGCGTGAACGAGATCCTCGGCGAGAAGATGGCCCTCGACGTCACGGACAACATCCGGCCGACGCTCGAGAAGGAAAACCTGATGCCGGCCCGGCACAAGATCCACGACCTCTTCCTCCACCACGTCATGCAGCAGGCGCCCGGCTACAAGAAGTTGATCGCGATGTGCGGCGCGCCGATCATCCCGACGCCGGCGGCGGTGGGCGACATCATCGAGCGCGTGGCGAAGAAGGAGCAGATCAACGTCCTGGGCGTGGACATCGGCGGCGCCACGACGGACGTGTTCAGCGTCTTCCAGACGGTCTTCAACCGAACCGTCAGCGCGAACCTCGGCATGTCCTACTCGATCTCGAACGTGCTCGCCGAGGCCGGCCTCGACAACATCATGCGCTGGGTGCCCTTCGACATCGACGAGCAGGACCTGCGCAACCGCATCAAGAACAAGATGATCCGCCCGACGACGATCCCGTTCACCGTGGACGAGCTGATGATCGAGCAGGCGATCGCCCGCGAGGCCCTTCGCCTCGCGCTCGTCCAGCACAAGATGCTCGCCGTCGGCCTCAAGGGCGTGCAGCAGGAGCGGTCGATTTCCGACGCCTTCGCGCAGACCGCCAGCGGCCAGTCGCTCATCAACATGATGGACCTGAACCTCGTCATCGGCTCCGGCGGCATCCTGTCGCACGCGCCGCGGCGGGTGCAGTCGATGGTGATGATGACCGACTCCTACCAGCTCGAGGGCATCACCCGCCTCGCGGTCGACTCCATCTTCATGATGCCCCACCTCGGCGTCCTCGCCACCGTGAACGAGAAGGCCGCCCCCGACGCCTTCGAGCACGACTGCATGGTCTACCTCGGCACGTGCATCGCCCCCGTGGGCTCCGGCAAGGACGGGGACAAGTGCGTTGACCTGAAGATCACGGGCGACGGTCTCAGCGTGAACGAGTCCGTCCCGGTCGGCGAGCTCAAGCTGTACAAGCTCGACGTCGGAAAGACCGCCAGGCTGGAGGCCACGCCGGCCAAGGGCTTCGACCTCGGGGCGGGCAAGGGAAAGCCGCTCTCGACGACGATCCACGGCGGCGTCGGCGGGATCCTCGTTGACACCCGCGGGAGGCCGCTCCAGCTTCCGACGGACAAGAAGCAGCGGGTGGCGGTCCTGACCAGGTGGTCGAAGGCGCTCGACCTCTACCCGGAGCTGAAGAAGTAATGGCGCACGCTTACACCCCCGGCCTCCGCGTCACCGACTCCGCGGTCATCCGCAAGCGCCGCATCCTGCCCATCCAGGGGACCGTCCTCGTCAAGGCCGGCCAGAAGGTCACCGCCAACGACGTCGTCGCCAAGGCCGAGATCCCCGGCAAGGTCCACACCGTCAACATCGTCAACAAGCTCTCCATCGAGGCGCGCGAGGTGAAGCGCTTCATGAGGAAGAAGGAGGGCGAGGTGGTGAAGAAGGACGAGGTCATCGCGGAGAACAACCCGATGATCAAGTGGTTCAAGACGACGGTGCAGTCGCCGATCGACGGGACGATCGAGAGCATTTCGGAGGTGACGGGGCAGGTGCTGCTGCGGGAGCCGCCGAAGCCGCTGAACCTGCTGGCGTACATCGACGGGACGGTCGCCGAGGTGATCGAGAAGGAGGGCGCGGTCGTCGAGACGCCCGCGGCGTTCTGCCAGGGGATTTTCGGGATCGGCGGGGAGACGAGCGGGGTCATCGAGCCCGTGGCGAAGTCGCCGGACCAGGACCTCTCCCCGGCGGACATTACGGCGGCCCACGCCGGCAGGATCCTGATCGGCGGGAAGCACGCGAGCATGCCGGTCATCCGGAAGGCGATCGAGGTGAAGGCCGCGGCGATCGTGATCGGCGGCATCCACGACAAGGACCTCCGCGAGATCCTCGGCAAGGACCTCGGCGTCGCCATCACGGGCACCGAGAACATCGGATTGACTTTGATCATCACCGAGGGCTTCGGTAGCATCCCGATGGCCCGCAAGACGTTCGACCTGCTGGTGGGGAAGAAGGGGAAGAAGGCGTCGTGCAGCGGCGCCACGCAGATCCGCGCCGGCGTCATCCGCCCGGAGATCGTGATTCCGGCGGACTCGAAGGGCGGCCCGGGGGGGCCGGAGGGAGAGAAGCTGGGAATGAAGCCCGGAGACCCCGTGCGCATCATCCGCGAGCCCATGTTCGGGCGGCTCGGGGCGGTGAAGTCGCTGCCCCCGGACCTCACGAGCATCCCCACGGAGTCGCACGTCCGCGTGCTGGTCGTGTCGTTCCCGGACGGGAGCGAGGCGACGATTCCGCGCGCCAACGTGGAGACGATCGAGAGCTGATGCTGCGCGTCCTCTGGCTGACGGCCCTCGCCGCGGGAATCGCGGCCGCGCAGGAGACTCCGTCGAAAGCGGCGCTGCCGCCCGTCGAAGGCGTGGCGTTCGAGGACGTCCCGGCCGACAACGGCGCGGCGATCCAGGCGACCTGGAAGAAGATGCCGAACGACGCGGAGGTGACCTACCGCATCATGGTCGCGACCTCTGAGAACGGCCCGTGGTTCCTGGCGGCGGAGACGCCGGGGACCGAGAACTTCTCGCAGGACGACGGCTACCCGTTCTGGATGGGGCCGCCGAAGAACCGCGAACTGCACTACCTGGCGGTGGACGGGTACCAGGCCGGCGAGGAGCGCGTCACGCTCATGCCGCCCGAGGACCCGAAGACCAAGACGCGCAAGCCGACGCCGGACTACTGGTTCAAGCTCGTCGCGGAGTCGCCGGCCGGATCCTGGGAATCGCCGGCCACGAAGCTCAAGCCCGAGTGGAACCTCTTCAACTGGGCCCGCCTCAACGTCTTCCTCTACATGCTCGCCTTCGCCGGGATCATCCTCGCGTTCATCCAGATCGCGCGCGGCCGGCAGCTCTTCATCCGCCGCATCGCGGGCCTCGACGCCGTGGACGAGGCGGTCGGGCGCGCGACGGAGATGGGCAAGCCGATCTTCTACCTGACGGGCCGCAACGGAATCACCGACGTGTCGACGGTCGCGGCGACGCTGATCCTGGGCGAGATCGCCAAGAAGGTCGCGACCTACGACACGACGATCAAGGTCCCGCACACCGACCCGATCGTCATGGCCGTCTGCCAGGAGATCACGCGCGAGTCCTACATCGCCGCCGGCCGCCCCGATTCCTTCAAGCCCGACTCCAACTTCTTCGTCACCGACGACCAGTTCGGCTACACCGCCGCGGTCGACGGCATGATGGTCCGCGAGAAGCCCGCCGCCTGCTTCTACATGGGGTACTACTACGCGGAGTCGCTCCTTCTCGCCGAAACCGGCGCTTCGACGGGCGCCATCCAGGTCGCCGGGACGGACGCCGACCACCAGCTCCCGTTCTTCGTCACCGCCTGCGACTACACGCTGATCGGCGAAGAGCTCTACGCCGCCGGCGCCTACCTCTCCAAGGAACCCGTCCTCGTCGGCACCCTCCGCGGCCAGGACATCGGCAAGGCCGTCATCCTCGCCGCGCTCCTCGTCCTCACCGCCGTCGCGACCATCGGCCAGTGGGTCACGGTCGGCGGGAAGAAGCCGTACAAGTGGAGCGAGATCTGGGTCTTCGATTTCCTGAAGGGCAGCTAGATGGTCTTCCTGAAGAGACAACTTCCCCTGCTGATCTGCTTCGTGATCGGGACGGTCACGGCGCTGCAGTACTACGTCCCGACGAACTTCAGCGCGGAGATGAGCGAGGGGCTGTCGAACTGGTACATCATCGTGTCGATGTTCGCGGCGCTGCTGGGGTTCGTGAGCGTCGGGATGGTGCACACGAAGAAGATCCAGAGGCAGGAGCCCGGGTGGGCGTACAGCACGCTCGTGATCCTCGGCTTCCTTGCGATGGTGATCGTAGGGTTCGTCTCCGGCGGCAAGGAGACCACCCCGGACGGGCGGCCCAGTTCCTACGGGTGGCTCTACAACTGCACGCTCGTGCCCCTGCAGGCCACGATGTTCGCGATCCTCGGGTTCTACGTCGCCTCCGCGGCGTTCCGGTCGTTCCGCGCGAAGTCGTTCGACGCGGGCGTCCTGCTCGCCACGGCGGTCATCGTGCTGCTCGGGAACGTCCCGTTCACCAACCAGGTCTGGGCCGGCTGGCTCGGGATCCATGACGTCGCCGGCGTGAAGATCGAGATGACCGACATCGTCAGCTGGCTCATCGGGACGCCCAACGCCGCCGCCCGCCGCGGCGTCACGTTCGGCGTCGCCCTCGGCGCCATCGCCACGTCCCTCAAGATCATCTTCGGCATCGAGCGCGCCTACCTCGGGGGAGGAGACTAGTGGAACCCTTCTTCCGCAAACTCCTCGCGATGGACCGCCGCTGGATCTTTCTCTGCCTCGGCGTCGCCGTCATCTTCCCCACGTTCTTCAAGCTCAACCTGCCGGGCCTCAAGGCCTCCCCGAACGTCCAGGCCGTCTACGACCTCGTGGAGAACATGCCCGAAGGGTCCAAGGTGCTCGTGTCGTTCGACTTCGACCCCGCCTCCAAGCCCGAGCTCGCCCCGCAAGCCACCGCCGTTCTCCGCCACCTCTTCCGCAAGAAACACAAGGTCGTCGCCATGGGCCTCTGGGTCACGGGCGTCACCATGGCGAAGGACATCGTGTCGCGGACGGCGGCGGAAGCGAACGCGAAGTACGGCGAGGACTATGTGTACCTGGGCTGGAAGCCCGGGAACTTCGCGGTCATCGAGAACATGGCCGCGGACATCCACAACTGTTTCCCGAAGGACAACGACGGCAAGGAGACGGCGTCGCTGCCGATGATGAAGGGAATCCGGAAGCTGTCGGAGTTCGACCTCGTGGTGTCGCTGGCGGCGGGGTCGCCCGGGATCGACACGTGGATCGCGTACGGGTCGGACAAGTACCACTTCAAGATGACGGGCGGCACGACCGCCGTGAACGTGGCCTCGATGGCCCAGTACGTGCAGGCGGGGCAGATGACGGGGCTGATCGGTGCGATGCGCGGGGCCGCGGAGTACGAAATGCTGATCAACCAGAAGGGGGACGCGGCGGCGGGGATGGACGCGATATCCCTCGGGCACTACCTGATCGTCGCGCTGGTCGTCCTGGGGAACGTCGCCTATTTCGTGACCCGCGGGTCCAAGGGAGGCGCCTAGCATGGAAATCGTGGGCGCCTGGATCGCGGTCGGCCTGACGCTGTTCATGTTCTCGTTCCTGTACAAGGACAACCCGTTTTACAAGGTGGGCGAGAACCTGTACGTCGGCATCACGATCGGCTACTTCGTCATCCAGCTCTGGTACAAGACCTGGATCGACAAGGTATGGGACGTGCTGACGGGGCAGGCGCACGACCGCTTCGTCATCCTGATCCCCGTGCTGATCGGGGCCCTGCTGCTCACGCGGTTCGTGCCGAAGATCGCGTGGATGTCGCGCTGGGCCTTCGCGTTCGTCATCGGGTACGGCGCGGGGCTCGCGATCCCGGCGACGCTGACGACGTCGGTGGTGATCCAGGCGCAGGCGACCGCCAAGCCGCTCGTCACCATGCCGGACAGGAGCCCCGGGGCCGCGAAGGCGACCGAAAACGCGAAGGCGGCCTACGACAAGGCGAAGGAGGGCGCGGCGAAGGAGGACGAGAAAATCCGCGCGGCCCGCTACCGCTACGAGCAGTCCCGCAGCGTCTCCGAATACACCTTCCTCACGGCCTACCGCGACTTCACGACCATCGTCATCTTCGTCGGCGTCTTCTGCGTCCTCTTCTACTTCTTCTTCTCCATCGAGCACAGAGGCCCCGTCCGCGCCTTCTCGCGCGTCGGGATCTTGTTCCTGATGATCTACTTCGGCGCCTCGTACGGGAACACCGTCATGGGCCGGTTGTCGCTGCTCTACGGCCGCGTCCTGGACCTCAAGGACTACAGCCGCCAGATGTACGGGTTCGCGACGCCGGTGATCCTCGTGCTCATGATCGCCGTTCTCGCGGCCCTCCACGTGAAGAACAAGGGCAAGGACGAAGGGCACGCGGCGTGATCCGTGCCGTCGCGATCGTGCTGCTGACGGCGGCCGCGGCCTCCGCTCAGGGTCTGGAGGGCTTCGAGGTCTTCGACCGTCCCGGTGACGCGGGCGGGACGGTGATCGCGGCGTGGAAGGGCGTTCCCGGGGGCGACGCCGGCGTCGAGTACGTCGTCTCGGTCGCGCCCGCCGCCGGAGGGGAGTGGGCGGAGGTCGCGCGGTTCGCCTCGACGCTGCACCGCAAGGTGGAAGCCCCGGCCGTCTTCGGCTACGCGGAGTCGAACGAGCGCGAGAACTACTGCCCGGTGGACGGGCTGCTGCCTGCGAAGGGCGCGCCGGGGCTGGCGAAGGGGCATTCGCTGGAGACGCGGGTGCGGGTGGAGGCGTTCCGCGGGGGAGTGCGCGTGGCGCTGTCGGAGGGTTCCGCGTCGGCGCGCCCGAACTGGTGGGCGCCGCAGAAGGCCAACGTGCTCGTGTTCGCGCTGCTGTTCGGGGCGGGGACGTTCTGGCTGATCGCGCGGGCGCGGCGGAACCCGGACGTGTTCGTGCGGCGGATCCCGGGGCTGGACGCGATGGAGGAGGCGATCGGGCGCGCGACGGAGATGGGGCGGCCGATCGTGTACCTGAACGGCCTGAACGGGATGGACTCGATCTCGACGATCGCCTCGGTGAGCATCCTGGGGCAGGTGTCGCGGCGCGTTGCGAGCTACGACTCGCAGGTGCTCGTCCCGTGCTACGACCCGGTCGTGCTGTCGGTCAGCCAGGAGGTGCTCCGCGAGGGGTACACCGCGGCGGGCCGCCCCGACAAGTTCCGCGAGCACGACGCCTGGTTCATCACGCAGGAGCAGTTCAGCTACGTCGCCGCCGTGGACGGCCTCATGCTCCGCGAGCGCCCCGCCGCCTGCTTCTACATGGGCTACTACTACGCCGAGTCCCTCCTCCTCGCCGAGACCGGAGGCTCCACCGGCGCCATCCAGATCGCCGGCACCGACTCCGTCACCCAGCTCCCGTTCTTCATCGCCACCTGCGACTACACGCTCATCGGCGAGGAGCTCTACGCCGCCAGCGCCTACCTGTCCCGCGAGCCCCTCCAGCTCGGCAGCCTCCGCAGCCAGGACTTCGGGAAGATCGTCATCGTCGCCGTCCTCGTCCTCGGCGGCCTCGTCGCGATGACCGGCGCCGTGTGGTTCAAGCACCTGTTCACGGTGGCGTCGTGATGCTCCACCTCAAGCGCACCGTCCCCCTCGCGATCGCCTTCTTCTTCGTCGTCGCCCTCATCCTCCAGTACTTCGTCCCGCACCCGCTCAGCGAGAAGTTCCTGGGGATGACGCAGAAGTGGGCGATCATCGTCGTCTACGTCTCGCTGCTGCTCGGCGTCGGGTCGCTCTTCCAGTCCCACCTCCGCAAGATCCGCGTCCAGACCCCGGGCTGGGGCTACTCGCTCGTCACGCTCTCCGTCTTCGGGCTGACCGTCCTCGCGGGCTTCCATTCCCGCGGCAACTCCCCCGGCGGGCCGCTCCAGTGGACCTACGAGTTCGCCTACTCCCCCATGTCGGCGACGATGTTCTCCCTCCTCGGCTTCTTCATCGCCAGCGCCGCCTTCCGCGCCTTCCGCGCCCGCTCCGTCGAGGCCACCCTCCTCCTCGCCACCGCCGTCGTCATCATGCTCGCGCAGGTCCCGCTCGGCGCCGCCATCCCCGGCGTCGGCTCCCTCTCCGCCTGGATCCTCGGCGTCCCCCTCACCGCCGCCAAGCGCGCCCTCATGTTCGGCGTCGCCCTCGGCTCCATCGCCACCGCCCTCCGCATCATCTTCGGCATCGAGCGCTCCTACCTCGGGGGCACCGAGTGACCCCCGAAGCCCGCAAGAACGCCGTCCGCTGGTCCGTCTTCGCCCTCGTCGGCGCCGTCATCACCGTCTCCCTCCTCTTCGGCGGCGTCAGCGACTTCCACCCCACCGCCGTCGTCCGCAAGGTCTACGACGAGGTCGAGGCCCTCCCCGACGGCTCGCCCATCCTCATCAGCTCGGACTTCGACCCGGGAAGCGAGGCGGAGCTGAAGCCGATGATGGACGCGGTGCTGGAGCAGTGCTGGCGCAAGAACCTGCGCGTGATCGTGATGACCATCTGCAGCCCGAACAGCCCGGAGCTCGCGGACTCGATCGTGCGGGCGTCGGCGGACGCCCACGGGAAGGTCTACGGGACCGACTACGCCGTCTTCGGATACCTCGCGGGCGGAAGCGCGCCCATCCTCGCCCTCGGCCAGGACTGGCACGCCGTCTACAAGACCGACCGCGGCGGGACGCCGTGCCGGGACCTGCCGGCGATGAAAGGGATCTCGAAGCTCACCGACTTCCCGCTGTGCCTCGAAATCTCCGCGGTCAGCACGATCGACTACTGGATCCTCGCGGGGAACGCGAAGTACGGCCTCAAGCTCGGGCTCGGCGTCACCGCCGTCATGGCGACCGACTACTACCAGTACCTCGCGACGCGCCAGGTCGTCGGCATCATCGGCGGCGTCTCCGGCGCGTCCCAGTACGAGTCCATGACGCGGCAGGACGCGCTTCGCAAAGCCCGCGAGACGAAAGAGGCCGGCGACCTCGCCTCCGCCCGCATGCCGACCCAGTCGGCCATCCACGTCACCATCATCCTTCTCGTCGTCCTCGGCAACATTCTCTACTTCGCCGGGAAGCGAAAGGAGAAGGCCTCGCCGTGAGCCTCTCCCTCCTCGCCCAGGCCGCCCCGCCCCCCACCTGGTGGGAGGGCAACGCCGCCTCCGTCCTCGGCCTCTGGATCGCCGTCGGCTTCACCCTCGCCCTCTATACCTTCCTCTACCACGACAACCCCCTCTTCAAGTTCGCCGAACACGTCTACGTCGGCGTCACCAACGGCTACCTCCTCTGGCAGGCCTGGTACTCCTCCGTCAAACCCGACCTCGTCCAGCCCTTCAGCCGCCTCGTCCGCCAGGCCTCCTCCGCCCCGCCCCCCCTCGAGCCCTCCGACTCCTGGTGGCTCCTCGTCCCCGCCCTCCTCTCCCTCTTCATGCTCCTCCGCTTCTACCCGAAAGCCTCCTGGCTCTCCCGCTGGTCCTTCGCCTTCATCGTCGGCACCACCGCAGGCACCCTCATCCCCCTCACCATCCAGGCCCAGCTCTTCGAGCAGATCTCCAAGATGCTCGAGTCCCCCGTCGTCCGCGAGGCCGGCGCCTTTTCCTTCACCGGCACGCTCAACGCCCTCCTCACCCTCCTCGGCGTCGTCACCGTCCTCACTTACTTCGTCTTCTCGGTCGAGCACAAGGGCGCCGTCCGCGTCACCGCCCGCACCGGCGTCGTCTTCCTCATGATCGCCTTCGGCGCGCATTTCGGCTACACGGTCATGGGCCGCGAGAGCCTCCTGATCCGCCGCATCCAGTTCCTGATCGACGGCGCGAAGGGCTCGGCGCCCGAGGGCCAGCCCAACCCCCACTACGCGACGCTCGTCCTCCTGCCGCTCGTCGTCGGGCTCGTCTTCGCCCTCGAATTCCTGTCCCGCCCGCGCGGCGGAAAGGGCGGCCCGGAGGCGCCTCAAGAAGGTTCGCAGACTCCCGCGCCCCGCGGCTAGAATCGCCGCCCGCATGAAGCGCCTCCTGCCCCCCGTCGTCGTGCTCGCCGGATTCGGCGTGTTCCTGTGGCTGTTCCGGCTGAGCAAGGCTTACGACATGCCGGAGAAGACGCCGCCGCCTCTGCCGACTGCCGAGGAGATCCAGGAGGCCGCGAAGCGGTACAAGTACGAGACCGGGAAGTACGGCGGGGTCCTGAACGACTTCATCGACAACGAGATGAAGGACCTGAACCTCGCGATCTCGACCGACGCGCAGACGTCGAGCGTCCTGGGGGGGCTGGTGTTCGAGACGCTGTTCGACCGCGACATCATCTCGCTGGACTGGGAGCCGGGCCTCGCGACCGAGGTGCCGGAGCACAGCGAGGACCCCGAGGGGCTGGTCTGGATCGTGAAACTGCGCCGGGACGTGAAGTGGCACGACGGCGCGCCATTCACGGCCGACGACGTGGTGTTCAGCTTCAACGACATCGTGCTCAACGAGTCGATCCCGTGCTCCGCGCGCCCCGCGCTGCAGATGATGGTGAAGGACGAGGCGACGGGGAAGATGGTGAAGAAGAACGTGCTGGTCGAGAAAGTGGACGACTGGACGGTGCGCTTCACCCTCCCGCAGCGCTACGCGCTCTACATGCAGCTGTTCAACGGGACGTACATGTATCCGAAGCACGTGCTGAAGCCACGCGTGGACGACGGGACGTTCGCGAGCACGTGGAACATTGCGACGCCGCCGTCGCAGGTCATCGGAACGGGTCCGTTCATGCCGTCGGAGTACGTGTCGGGCGAGCGTTTCGTCGAGAAACGGAACCCGAACTACTGGAAGAAGGACGAGGCGGGCAACCGGCTTCCGTACCTGGACCGCATCGTGTTCAACATCATCCAGAACCCGGAGACGATGAAGAACCGCTTCCTCGTCGGGGAGATCGACTACCTCGACGTGCGCTCGATCGATCTCGGGGAGATCATCCGCAAGTCGTCGGGCGGGAAGTACGACGTGGTGCCGATGGGACCGCGCGCCGGGTGGAGCTATCTCTGTCTCAACCAGAACCCGCGCTCGAGGCCGGACGGCCGGCCCTACGTCAAGCCGCACAAGTCGGGGTGGTTCCGAGACCTCCGGTTCCGCCGCGCCGTGGCGCACTGCCTCGACAAGGACAGCATGAAGTGGCTCGTGTCCGACGGCTTCGCGGCCGCGAACTGGTCGCCGTACACGCCGAAGTACACGAAGTACTACACGTCAGAGGTCCGCCGGTACCCGTACGACCTGGACGAGGCTCGGAAGCTCCTCGACGACATGGGGCTCAAGGACCGCGACGGCGACGGCTGGCGCGAGGACGACAAGGGGAACCCTGCGGAATTCGTCCTGACGACCGTGGCGGACCAGCCGACGCTCGTCACGATGGTCACGATCATCGAGCAGGACCTCAAGAAGGTCGGCGTCCGGATGATCCCCGAGTTCATCCAGTTCAACCTGCTGGTCCGGCGCATCTCCCAGGACTGGGACTGGGAGGCGATCATTCTCTCCTACACCGCCGGCAACGAGCCTCTCCTCGGCAAGACCATCTGGAAGTCCGGCGAGCCGCGCCGCGTCTGGAACCCGCGCACCCCGGCCGGAAGCGCCGAAAACCGCGACTGGGAGCTCCGGCTCGACCAGATCTTCGACCAGGCCTACACGGACTGGGACACGAACGAAAAGCGCTTCCGCTGGGAAACCGACGTGAAGCTGGCGCACGAGTGGCAGCAGATCTGCGCTGAGAACCTGCCGCACATCTACCTGATGTACGGGATCCAGGTGTACGCGTTCTCGAAGCGGATCCGGAACCGCTGCTCGACGGTGTACAGCCTGTACGAGATCGAGCGGCTGTACGAGGACCCGGAGTTCGGCCGATGAGCGAAGGACGCGCCCCCGGCATCTCCCGCGGCTCGATCCTCGGCAGGCTGTTGTCCGGGGGCCTGACGACGTTCGCGTTCAAGCGGCTGCTGATCAGCATTCCGCTGGTGTTCGTGATGACGTTCGTCATGTTCGTCACGGTCAACACGCAGGGGAGCTCGCGCTTCGACACGTTCGAGAACGACCCGGCCGCGGACCCGCAGATCGTGGAGATGGAGAAGCGGCGGATGCACATCTACGATCCGATCCACGTCCGGTATTTCTACTGGCTGCGCGGCGTCATGTTCGACGTGCGGTTCACGGCGGACCGGCGGTATGTGGCCACGTTCGAGGACAACGACCCGTCGCGAGGGGACGACAAGTACAAGTTCGGCGGGTCGGAGGTCCGCCTGGCGGCCGAGGGGGTGGGAGGCGACTACGAGGTGCCGGGACCGGCGGGTGTCCCGCTCGGAGCGCTGGGTCAACCTGCGACGCTGGTGAAACTGCTCGAGCCGAAGGATTTCGAGACGCTGCTGCTGTCGACGGCCGACGCATCGGTCCCCGAGGGGCTTGCGCTCTCCGTTGTCGCAGGGTCCGGCTCCGTGCCCCTGCCGTTCCAGGCGACCGCGGGCAAGCCTGCGACCCTCGCAGTGGACCTCGACGAGCTCAACCGGCAGTCCTCGATCGACCAGATCCGCGAGATCCGCCTCGTCGCCGCGAAGCCCGGAAAGGCCTCGATTCGCGCCGAGCTCGTCAAGCGACGCGTGTGGCAGGAGACGTACCCGGGTCGCGCGAAGAAACGCACGATCCAGCTCGTCTTCCGCGGGACCCCCGGCGAGGCCGCGGAGCTGGGCGCGCTGAAGTCGCCGTACGCGATGAAGCTGGTCGAGGGCTCGGACTGGAAGGCGGACTGGGCCTCGGTGCAGGAGAAGGTCGACGAGGGCGCCGAGGCGGCGCACCGGGAATGGAAGGCGGGCGGCATGAAGTCGCCGGAGCCGGAGGCGGTGACCGTGGACAGGGTGGATTTCGACGCTCTCGAATTCGAGGCGCACGCCCTGCAGGGCGCCGACCTTCCGGTCTCTGTCTGGATCCTTCACGGCGACCGGGAGAAGCCGCAGGCCGCGAAGATCGCCGATCTCAAGCTGGGATCCGAGGAGAAGACCTGGGAGCTTCCGCTCGCCGGATTCCCGGCCGGCGTGGATCTCCGCCAGGTCCGCGGACTCCGGTTCACCTCCGACGCCCCCGGACGCGCCGAGTTCGACGACTTCCGCCTCCGCGTCGCAGGCAACCCCTTCCGCATCGGTGCCCCGAATTTCGGGACATCGTGGGACAAGAAGAAGGGGGTGCTCGACCTGATCGGCGAGAAGGTGAAGAACACGATCTCGCTGAACATCTTCTCGCTGGTCTTCGTCTGGCTGTTCGCGCTGCCCATCGGAATCTACGGCGCCGTGCGGCAGCACTCGAACGCGGAGAGGACGCTGTCGTTCCTGACGTTCGTGGGGATGAGCCTGCCGTCGTTCTTCCTTGCGATCCTGCTCGTGTTCCTCGTGAGCTTGACGTACGACATCGCCCCCGACTCGCCGTTCCGGTGGATGCGGGAGATCCTGCCGATCGCCGGGCGGACGAGCCAGGACCACTCGGCGATGGGGACGCTCGGGCAGATGTGGGACATCGCGAAGCACACGTTTCTCCCCGTGACGGTGGGGGTGCTGGGGGGCGTGGGCGGCCTTCAGCGCGTGCTGCGCGGGACGATGCTCGAGGAGCGGCGGAAGCTGTACCTGACGACGGCGATGGCGAAGGGGCTGCCACCGGTGAAGGTGCTCTACAAGCACGCGCTGAGAAACGCGATCATCCCGTTCGTGGCGAGCTCGGGGAGCCTGCTGTCGGGGATGATGGCGGGAAGCGCGTTCACGGAGATCGTGTTCGACTATCCGGGGATCGGGCGGCAGATGCTGGAGAGCGTGCTGTCGTACGACATGCCGGTGGTGATGGCGAACCTCCTGATTTCCGGGCTGCTGCTGGTCGTGGGCAACCTGCTGGCGGACATCGGGCTGGGCCTCGTGGACCCGCGCGTCTCGGTGGAGGGGTGATGAGCGAAGCGGCCCCCCGCGTGGTCATGAAGCCGGCCGAGCACAAGGTGCTCACGCCGCGGCAGATCGCGTTCATCAAATTCCGTCAGCACCCGCTGGCGGTCTATGGGGCGGTGGTGCTGGGATTCCTCTACTTCGTCGTCGTGTTCGCGGACTTCCTCGCGCCTTACGACTTCGAGACGCAGATGAGGACGAAGCCCTGGCACCAGCCCTCGACGATCCGGTGGCGTCATGCGGACGGAAGCCTGGCGAGGCCGTTCGTCTACAACACCGTCCGCGTCCGCGACGAGAACTTCATCGTGAACTACGTCGAAGTCGCGCCGGAGAACATGGAGTACCTGAAGCGGAAGCTGGGCAGCGAGCTGATGGAGACGCCCAGGGAGCATCCGATCCGGCTGTTCGCGGCCGGCGACCCGCATCGCCTGCTGGGGCTGGTCCCGATGAAGACGCGGCTGCTCGGGATCGAGGTTCCGGAGATGCAGAACCGCCCCGCGTTCTTCCTGCTGGGGGCGGACCAGATGGGCCGGGACCTGTTCAGCCGGCTGCTCTACGGCAGCCGCATCTCGATGACGGTCGGGCTGATGGGCGTGACGGTGACGTTCACGCTGGGGCTGCTCATCGGCGGCATGTCGGGCTACTTCCGCGGCAAGACGGACCTCGCGACGCAGCGGGTGATCGAGATGATCATGCTGCTGCCGGGCTTCTACCTCATGCTGGGGCTCCGGGCGGCGCTTCCCCCCGGAATCAGCCCTCCGAAGATGTACTTCGCGATCGTGCTGATCCTTTCGTTCATCGGCTGGGCGGGGCTGGCGCGGACGATCCGCGGCATGGTTCTGTCCATCTCGCAGAACGACTACGTGGTGGCCTCGAAGGCGCTCGGCGTCGGGAGCTTCCAGATCATCACGAAGCACATCCTGCCCCAGACGATGTCATACGCGATCTACGTCGTGACGATGGCGATCCCGGGCTACATGCTGGGCGAGTCGGGGCTGTCGTTCCTCGGCCTCGGCATCCAGGAGCCCTACGCCTCGTGGGGGAACATGCTGCAGGCGGCGCGGAGCACGAACGACATCAAGCTTCATCCGTGGGTCCTCCTGCCCGGCTTCATGATCTTCGTCACGGTCGTCGCCTTCCAGTTCCTCGGGGACGGACTGCGCGACGCGCTCGACCCCAAGACGATCCTTCGCGCGAAAAAGGAATCCGCGTGACCGACACACCGCTCCTCGAGCTCCGAAACGTCCAGGTCCAGTTCCCGACCTACGACGGCGTCGTCCGCGCCGTCGACGGGGTGTCGTACTCGATCCCGAAGGGAAAGGTGCTCGGGCTCGTCGGCGAGTCCGGCTGCGGAAAGTCCGTGACGGCGTTCAGCGTGCTGCGGCTGATCCAGAATCCGGGGAAGATCGTCGGCGGGGACATCCTGTTCGACGGGAGATCGCTGCTCGGGCTCTCGGAAACCGAGATGCGCGGGATCCGCGGGAACAAGATCTCGATGATCTTCCAGGAGCCGATGACGTCCCTCAACCCGGTCTTCACGGTCGGGAACCAGATCGCCGAGGCCGTCGTCCTGCACCAGCGCGTCAGCTGGAAGGAAGGCCGCAACCGTGCGATCGAGATGCTGCGGCGCGTGAAGATCCCGAACCCCGAGCAGCGCGTGGACGAGTACCCGCACCAGATGTCGGGCGGCATGAAGCAGCGCGTGATGATCGCGATGGCGCTGGCGTGCAACCCGAAGCTGCTCATCGCGGACGAGCCCACGACGGCGCTCGACGTCACGATCCAGGCGCAGATCCTCGACCTCATGCGGGAGCTGCAGCACGAGACCGGAATGTCCATGCTCATCATCACCCACGACCTCGGCGTCGTCGCCGAGATCGCCGACCACGTCGCCGTCATGTACGCCGGCAAGGTCGTCGAGTACGCCCCCGTCGCCGACCTCTACGCCAACCCCCTCCCCCCCTATACCGTCGGCCTCTTCAAGTCCAAGCCCCGCATGGGAGAGCGCCGCGAGAAGCTCGACGCCATCGAAGGCTCCGTCCCCAACGCCCTCCGCTTCCCCACGGGCTGCCGGTTCCATCCCCGCTGCCCGAAAGCCGTCCCCGAGTGCTCGAAGTCCGAACCCCCCCTTCGCGAAATCCGCCGCGGCCACACCGCGGCCTGCATCGTGATCTGAGGAACCATGGCCCTCCTCGAAGTCGCGAACCTGGTGAAGCATTTCCCCGTGAAGAAGGGCGTCTTCTCGCGGACGGTGGGGCACGTCCGCGCGGTGGACGACGTGACGTTCCGGATCGAGGAGGGGAAGACGCTGGGGCTGGTGGGGGAGTCGGGGTGCGGGAAGACGACGGTGGGGAGGGCGCTGCTGCGGCTGATCGAGCCGACGTCGGGGGTGGTGCGGTTCCGCGGCGAGGAGGTGACGGGGCTGGCCGGCGACCGGCTGCGCGCGATGCGGCGGCACATGCAGATCATCTTCCAGGACCCGTACTCGAGCCTGAACCCCCGGATGACGGTGGGGGCGATCGTTGAGGAGGGGATGAAGATCCACGGGCTGGGGAACCGGGAGGAGCGGATCGCGAAGGTGCGGGGGCTGCTGCGGGACGTGGGGCTGATGGAGGAGCACATCAACCGGTACCCGCACGAGTTCAGCGGCGGGCAGCGGCAGAGGATCGGGATCGCGCGGGCGCTGGCGGTGGAGCCGCAGTTCATCGTGTGCGACGAGGCGGTGAGCGCGCTGGACGTGTCGATCCAGGCGCAGGTGGTGAACCTGCTGATGGACATGAAGCGCCGGCGGGGGCTGAGCTACCTGTTCATCTCGCACGACCTGTCGGTGGTGGAGCACATCAGCGACGACGTGGCGGTGATGTACCTGGGCGAGATCGTGGAGACGGCGCCGAAGGAGGAGATGTTCCGGAACCCGCTTCACCCGTACACGCAGGCGCTGCTGTCGGCGGGGCCGCAGCCGGACCCGACGCACAAGAAGAACCGGATCATCCTGTCCGGGGACGTGCCGAGCCCGGTGAATCCGCCGTCCGGCTGCCGTTTCCATCCGCGCTGCCCGAAGGCGATGCCGGAGTGCCAGCACATGTCGCCGCCGGCGTTCGACATGGGGGACGGGCACGTGGTGAGGTGCCTGCTGTACGACCCGAAGGTGTCGGCGCCGCACCGGACGCCGCCGGCGGACATCCCGGCGTCGGGGCAGCTGTACCCGGGGGCGGCGCAGCAGGCGGCGAAGAAGGCGCACGTGCCCGGGCCGCTGGAGTCGAGGCTGCCGTCGAAGGAAGTCATGGACAAGGCGGTGCGCGTGATTTTCGGGCAGGAGCCGGGCGAGGAGAAGCCGGACCTGTCGCTGGACGGGCCGCCGACGACGGAGTCGCCGACGCCGGTGATCCTGCATCCCCCGGAGAATCTCCCGAAGCCGGAGGGGAAGTCGCTATTCGACGAGGAGCCGGAGGAGCCGCCGCCGGGGCCGGGGGAAGAGCCGCCGAAGGCGCCGAAGGACTGGGGCGGGTAGCGGGGGCGCGGGAGGGCGGGTGCGCGGGTGCGCGGGTTTGAACCGAAGCGCGGTTTGGTCGATGAAGGTGCATGCAGATGGCATGCGACGCCGGCAAAGTCCCACGACCTCCTGCGGTGAGGCGGGCATGCGGCGCAACGAACGGGCAGATGTCCACGGGGGCTGATCCTCGGTCCTGGCCTCAAGCCTCTCCCTCAGGATCCCCCTCTCGCCCTCTCGCCCTCTCGCCATCCCGCGCACCCGCCGTCCGTTGACACCGCCTTCCCGTCCGTGTTGACTGGCCCACCCTTCATTTCCCGCACTCGAGGACCCACCCATGGCCGACACCATCACAACCCGGGCGAAGGACTTCCCGGAGTGGTACCAGGACGTCATCCGCGCCGCCGACCTCGCCGAGCCGGCGATCGTCGTCAAGGGAGCCATGGTCATCAAGCCGAACGGCTACGCGATCTGGGAGAAGATCCAGCGCGAGCTCGACAACCGCTTCAAGGCGACCGGCCACAAGAACGCGTACTTCCCGATGTTCATCCCGGAGTCCTTCCTCAAGAAGGAGGCCGAGCACGTCGAGGGGTTCAGCCCGGAGCTCGCCGTCGTCACGATCGGCGGCGGCAAGGAGCTGGAGGAGCGCTACGTCGTGAGGCCGACGTCCGAGACGATCATCGGGCACTTCTTCAACAAGTGGATCAAGACGCACCGGGACCTGCCGATGCTGATCAACCAGTGGGCGAACGTGGTGCGCTGGGAGCTGCGCACGCGCATGTTCCTGCGGACGAGCGAGTTCCTCTGGCAGGAGGGGCACACCGCGCACGCGACGCACGACGAGGCGCTCGCGGAGGTGCTGCGCATGCTCGACGTCTATGCGGACTTCGCCGAGAACGTGATGGCGATGCCGGTGATCCGGGGCGAGAAGACGATGAACGAGAAGTTCGCCGGCGCGCTGAAGTCGTACTGCATCGAGGGCCTGATGCAGAACGGCTGGGCGCTGCAGGCGGGGACGAGCCACGACCTGGGGCAGAACTTCGGCAAGGCGTTCGACGTGAAGTTCCAGAACCTGGCGGGGCAGAGCGAGTACGTCTGGCAGACGTCGTGGGGCGTCTCGACGCGCCTCATCGGCGGGCTGATCATGACGCACTCGGACGACGCGGGGCTCGTGTGCCCGCCGAAGCTGGCGCCGTACCACGTGGTGATCATCCCGATCTTCAAGACGCCGGAGGAGAAGGCGGCGACGAGCGCGGTCGGGGCGAAGCTCGCGGAGGACCTGAAGGCGAAGGGGCTGTCGGTGGTCTTCGACGACCGCGACGACCGCCCGGGCTCGAAGTATTTCGAGTGGGAGCGGAAAGGCGCGTGCTGCCGCGTGGAGATCGGGCCGAAGGACCTGGAGAAGAAGAGCTACGCGTTCAAGCGGCGCGACGTGGAGAAGAAGGAGTTCGCGCCGCTGGACGGCGCGGTGGCGCACATCACGGGCCAGATGGAGCAGATGCAGAAGGACCTGTTCAACAAGGCGAAGGCCTTCCGCGACGCGAGCACGAAGCAGGTCGACTCGTGGGACGCCTTCAAGGCGATGCACGAGGGCCCGGGCGGATTCGCGAGCTGCCACTGGTGCGGGGACGGGAAGTGCGAGGCGCAGGTGAAGGAGGAGACGAAGGTGACGATCCGGTGCATCCCGCTGGGGAACCCGAAGGAGAGCGGGGCGTGCATCAAGTGCGGACGGCCGAGCGCGCAGCGGGTGCTGTTCGCCCGGGCGTACTAGGTCCGCCGCCGGAATGTCGCAACGGGTTGCGGGCTAAGAGGTTGTGAATTGGGGCAGCACCTCTCCCGCCTTCCCCAGCACCGTCGCGTCCACCCGCGCCGACAGGTCCGTCTCCTCCGGATTCACTTCCACCACGAACGCCCCGGACGATTTCGCCGTCCGCGGCAGCATGGCGGCTGGATACACGACGGCCGAGGTCCCCACGACGAAGAACAGGTCGCAGGCCTCCGCCGCTTCTTCCGCCCGCTCGTACGCCCCCGGCGGCAGCATCTCGCCGAACAGCACGACGTCGGGCCGCAGCGGCGCGCCGCACGTGCAGAGGGGCGGAAGGGCGCTGAGCGGGCCGGGGGGCAGGGCGCTGGCCGCGCCGCACCGGACGCAGCGGCCGCGCTCGAGGCTCCCGTGCAGTTCGATCACCGACCGGCTCCCGGCGGCGGCGTGAAGCCCGTCGATGTTCTGCGTCGCCAGGGTGAACGACTCGAACCGCTTCTCCCAGGCGGCGAGCGCCGCGTGTCCCGCGTTCGGCCGCACGTCCCTGAGGAGTCCGCGCCGGTAGTCGAACCACTCCCAGACGGTTTTCGGGTCGGTCGCGAGCAGTTCGGCGCTGGACAGCTCGCTCACGGGGCGGCCGCGCCATTCCCAGAGGGTGGCGTTTCCACCGCCGCGGAACGTCGGGACGCCGGACTCGGCCGAGATGCCGGCGCCGGTGAGAACGGCGACGCGGCGGGCCTGCCCGAACCGCCGGCGGAGATCGTCGGTGACGCGCGGGACGATCACCGGGCCTCCGCCATCATCCACGCGGAGACCTTGCGCGCCTTCGTGTCCACGACGATCAGGTAGTACTCGCCGAGAAAGCCGCTCGAGCCCTCGCCGTGCTTCCGGATCCCCCGCATGTGGACCGGCCGCAGTTCCCTGCGCCCCCGGAGGCCGCGCCACGCCGGATTGATGAGCTCCGGCTTCCAGGTCTTTCCGAATAGGTCGAACGCGCTCTGGCTCTTCTTCAGGGGCGGGCCGATCTCGATCTCGATGTCCTCGAGACCGGCGTTCGTCTTCCAGGTCCAGACGCCCGGCCGCCATTCGTAGAGCGCAGCGAGGACGTGGGGCACCTCGTCGGCGGCCTCGTCCTCGTAGACGAGGGTGAAGACGTCGGAGGAGACGCGGCGGGGGCCGACTTCGAGGAAGGGCGCGGTGCCCTGCGCGGGGGAGGCTGCGGGTGGCGGCGGCCTGGGTGGGGCGGCGGGCGGCGGGGCCGGCGCCGGAAGCGGCGGGGGGACGGCGATCGGCTGGATTTTCTGCGGTTCGGGGCGCCGGGCGACGAGGGGCCCCCAGGAGAACGGCGGCGACGGCGGGATGACGCACGCCCAGTCGGCGCCGCACTGGCGGCAGCGGTAGCGTTCGCGCTGGGTTTCGCCCCCGTCCATGCCGACGTAGCGGAAGACGGGGGAGAGGCGGACGCGGGACATGAAGTCGTCGGCGTCGCTGGCGGTCTTGAAGGTCCGCTCCGGGAACGAGGACTCGCAGGGGCAGACGCTCACCGGCGTCTCCGGACGCGGACTTCGGCGATCTCGATCCCGCCGTCGTCGCGGACGGACTCGTCGCGTCCCTCGGGGCGCCAGGAGTGCGGGGGCTTGTCGCGGAGGGTCCAGGCCCAGATGCGGCCGCAGCGGCGGCAGCCGAAGCGGAGGCCCTCGGAGTCGAGCTGGAGGAAGCAGGTGGAGAAGCGGACGCGGGTGGCGAACTCGTCGGCGTCGCGGAGGCGCTGGAAGTCCCTGGGGGGGAAGTCGGTCAGGCAGAGGCACTCGACGTGCATGGGGGCGTGATTATGCGTCGAGCGGGGCCGGTGAAAAAGAGGTTGAGTCCCGGGCGGGGGAGCGTTGAATCGGCGGGATGAAACGAATCCTGTGGCTCGTGATTCTCGCGGGGTGTGCGGCGGCCCCGGAGAGGGAGCGCCTGGAGGTGCGGCACGCGGCGGTGGGGGAGCCGTTGATGCCGGGTCTGACCTGCGTTTCCGTGGAGATCGGATCGCCCGTGCGGATCGTGGTGCGCAACGAGGGGGCGGAGGACCGGGCGATCGTGTGGTATCCGCGCTGGCGGACGGGAGACGGGTACGTGGTGAAGACGCAGGAGCGCGTGCGGGAACTGGTGGTGCCGGGCGGCCGGGAGGCGGCGATCGTGGCGATGCCGCCGGCGCCGGATGCCCGGCAGTTCGAGATCCTGGTCGGCGACCGGCCGTAGAGACTCGGGTTCTCCAGGCCTACGATCCGACCACCGTCACCGTTCCCGCATCGCCGTCCACGTCCAGCCTCTCGCCATCGCGGACCCGGCCGAGCAGCCCGGGGATGTTCACGACGGCGGGGAGCCCGTACTCGCGGGCGACGATGGCGCCGTGGGAGAGCATGCCGCCCGTCTCCATGACGATGGCGGAGGCGCGCAGGAAGAGGGGCGTCCAGCCGGGGTCGGTCGAGGGGGCGACAAGGACATCTCCCTGTCCGAGGCGGGCGCCCTCCGAGGGGTGCCGCACGACGACCGCCTTCCCCGAGGCGCGCCCCGGCGAGACGGCCATCCCCGCGAGCTGCGTTCCTCCCGCGGCGGGCGCGGCGGCCGCCCGCGCCGGCGTGCCCCCGTTTGCAGTCACCACGTCCGGCGCCGGCACGCGCTGCCACCGCTCCATCAGCGCCCGGCGGTCCGCCACCAGCGCCTGCAGCCCCTTCCCGTCCCACTCCCCGCGCAGCAGCGCCTCCACTTCGGGCCACGCCAGGTGGAACACGTCCCCCGCCTCTCCCGCAACCCGCTTCTCCACAAGGCGGCGCCCCACCTCCAGCAGCGCCCGCCGCATCGGCTCCACCTGCGCGACCAGCGCCGACTTCGCCCGCTCCCGCAGCGCCCCGGCCTCCCGCGCGCGCTTCGCCAGCCACCCCACCTGCGGCCGCCTCCAGAACGTCCGCGCCCGCACCTCCCGCTCCGCCTCCTCCCGCCGCGCCCGCGCGGCCTCGTCGGGACGCTTCCCCGCCCCCGCCAGGATCGCGCGCACCTGCTCGAGGAGCCACGCAGGGTCCTCGTTCCAGCGGGGGGTGGCGACCTCGGCCTCGTAGACGGCGCGGTGGCCGAAGTCGGCGAGGACGCGGGCGAATTCGCGGCGGAAGGGGGAGGATTCGGGGAGGGAGGTCCAGTCGGCGCGGCCGGAGCGGAGCCACTCGAGGGCGGCGGGGTCGGAGCGGGCGGCGTCGGCGGCGTCGAAGAGGCGGGTGCCCTGCTGGGCGGAGACGACGGAGCCGGAGCCGGCGACGAGGGCGGCGGCGAGGGCGGGACCGCGTCCCGGGGCGACTTTCTCGAGGACCTTTTCGAGTTCGCCGAGCCACGCGAGGCCGGAGGAGGTGAGCATGAACGGCTCGCCGTAGGCGACCTGGAGTTTCGTGAGGCGCTCGAGTTCCGCGAGGATGGCGGCGTCGGACAGGGACGGCCAGTCGAGCGCCAGCAGCTCGCGGGCCTGGCGGAAGACGCGCTCGATCTCGACGGGGACGGTCTTCGGCATCCGCAGCAGCAGGCGCATCGCCTTCAGCAACCTCCAGAGGCGGCCGCGGCCCCTGCGTCCCGCGAAGGGGTTCCCCGGGGGCACGGCGAGCGGCTCGTGGTGGCCGCCCATGCTGCGGTTGACCTCGGCGGGAGGGGAGCCGAAGCAGTCGTAGAAGCCCCACTGCAGGGAAGTGACCTCGAAGTAGCCGCGGCCGTGGAACCGGCGGACGACCTCCATGCCGTCGGGGACGGGATAGCCGACGGCGCGCGCGGGGGCCCAGATCATGAACCGCAGCGCGTTGAGGACGCACGACCAGGTCATGGCCGTCATCACGAACGGCACCGCATCGCGGATGTTGGCGTTCGACCAGCCGGGGGGGTGGTGCGCGCTGCCGGGGAGCGTGACGCGCGGGGCGCGCGTGACGGGGCGGGCCTGGAGGATGTGGAAGCGGCTTCCGTCGTGGGCCCATTCGATGTCCTGCGGGTCCTGCCCGTCGCCGAGCGCCCAGGCGACGCGGTGGGCGAGGCGGGCGAGGGCGAGGGCCTCCGTTTCCGGGAGCGCCGGCGGGCCGGTGCGCGACCGGACCTCGAGCCCCGTGGGCGTGAGCACGACCGCCGTCTCCTCCGGGTTCACGGCGCCGCTGACGACGGCCTCGCCGCCGCCGCGCGCCGCGCTGATCGCGATCACGTCCCGCCGGCCGGTCCGAGGGTCGCACGTGAACGCGACCCCGGCCGCCTTCGCGGCGACCATCCGGCAGACGACGACCGCGCACGCGCAGTCGGCGTCGGCAATGAGGAAGCGCCGCCGGTAGGCGAGCGCCTGCGGCGTCCAGATCGAGGCCCAGACCTCGCGGACGGCGCGGAGCACGGCGTCGGGCCCCCGCACGTCGAGGACGGATCGGTGGACGCCCGCGAACGACGCGGACCCGCCGTCCTCCGCGGTCGCGCTGGACCGCACCGCGACCGCTTCGCCGGACAGGCCCGCCGCCGCCAGCGCCTCCCGGAGCCCCCCGGCCAGCTCCGGATCCAGGGGTGCCGCCTCGATCGTGCGCCGCAGCATCTCGAGGCGTCCGGCCGTCGCGGCGGTCGCGGCCTCGGCCGCCCCGACCCCCGCGAACTCCGCGGCGAGCCGGCGCAGTGCGCCGGAGGCGAGCGCTTCGCGATAGGCGTCGGCCGTGACCACGAACCCGTCCGGCACGGGAAAGCCGTAGCGCACGAGCCGGCCGAGGTTCCACCCCTTGCCCCCCGCGCATCGCGGTCCCGCGCGGAAGGCCTCGTCCCACGACAGGATCGTCTTCGCGGTCACACGACGATTGTAGCCGCGGGCGACGAAGCGGCCGGCGCCGGGGGGGCGCCGGCCGCCCGTCACGCTATCGGGCGTCGTTCACGTAGCTCGAAGTCCACTCCGGCCGCGCAGGAGCGCGCCCCTTCGCGAGCATCTCCCTCCACGCCTCGTCGGTCAGGCGGTCCTTCATCGGCTGCTTGAACTCGTAGTAGGAGAGCACCGGGCCCGCGGCGAGCGTCAGGGTCCCGTCCGGAAGCCGGACGCATACGACGGCCAGGTCCAGGTGCCCGGTCGCCTCCTCGAGCACCTTCCCGGAGTTCTGGTCCGTGTGCACGTCGGCAACGAGCGCCGTGCTCATCGAGCGCGCAGGATCGAGCTGCTCGCGGATCTCGCGCGCCCGGTCCCAGTCACCCGCATCGACGGCCTTCTTGTACGCGGCTTCGAGCTCCGGGTACCTCACCTGGATTCCCGAGAGCTCGTCGGCGAAGTTGCGGACGAACGCCGCGTCCTCCTCGGACAGCTCCCGGTCGGCGAGCTCCGCTTCGGCAATCGCGTGCAGCCGGACCAGGATTTTCTCCAGCCCGTCCAGCCGCTCGGCCGCCTGCGCGGTCAGCGCCTTCATCTCTCCCAGGCCCGCCTTCATCATCCGGACCGTCGCCAGCATCCTCCCGTAGAACTCCACGCACGGCTCCACGTACCCCGGGACCGGCTTCGGCGGCGCGTCCTCCCCCTTCGCCTCCGTGTAGCTCTGCTTCGCGTACAGGATCGTGTCGTGCCGCAACTGCGCCCAGGACGCCAGCGCCGTCGTCACCGACTTGTCCTGCCAGGCCTGCGTCGTCATGAACGTCGGGTACCCGGCCGCGCGCGGTTCGAGCAGGGCCTGAAGCGCGTACAGCCACGACCAGTACAGGTTCCGGTTCCAGTCCGCCGCCGACAGGCCTGCGAACTCCGCGCGCAGCCCGGCCAGCGCCGCTTCGTAGGTTACGTCGGTCCCCGAGGCATTGCGCCCATAGGCGTCGTCCCCGAGCGCCGCCAGGATCTCCCTGGCCCGCGCCGAACCCATCACCGCGAGGACGTCCAGACCGCGCGGGAACCCGCGCACCGGGCCGAACGCGGTCTCCACGCACGTGAACATGTCGGTCCGCCTTCCCGACGCTCCCCCGACCGCGGGGAACACCAGGCGGCCGAGGATGTAGGAGTCCGGGACGAAGCGCTGGCCCATGAGCCGGAACCCGGCGGTCTTCGCCAGCGCGGTCTCGAGGTTGTCCGGGCTCTCCCCGCCGGCCGTCTGCCCGCCCGTCCCGCCGTAGATCGCGGGCCCCCGGAACTTCGCCAGCTCGGCCCGGAACGCCGCCATCCGCCCGGGGTCGGCCAGCGCCGCCACGTCGTCCGTCGCCTTCAGCACCTGGCCCAGCGCCGCGGCGTAATGGGGCAGCCCGAGGTCGTCCGAGAGCCCCGCAAAGTACGCCGTCACCGCGTAGATCCTCTCCCAGACCTCCGCCGCGCGGCGCCCGTCCGCCAGCGTCTCCGTCGCGAGCAGCCGCGTCATCGCCGCCGCCGCCACCGTCTGCGCCGCCGCCTCCTCCGCCGACACCAGGAACGGCTCCCCCTCCGTCGGCCCGTGCGGATCCCCTCCCTTCAGCAGGAACGTCATCCGACCGAACCACATCATCGCGACGAAGTACCGCTTCAGCCCCTCGCTCCGCGTGTAGTGCCCGCGCGGGACGTACTGGGAGAAATCCTCGGCGTACCGGAAGAGGCTCCACTGCTCGTGCGCCGAGCCGGGGTCCGGCCAGAACCCCTCGTGACGGTTCATCAGTCCCGCGACCCTCTCCACCTCGGCGCGGATCGGCTCGGCCGGTGCGAAATCCGGGCGGAGGGCGGCGAGCCCCACTGCCGCGAAGGTCCACGCCTTGCGGAGCCCCTCGCGCGACACGGGGTCCTTCGCCGCCGCGGCCTGCGCGCCGAGCCGGCGCTCCAGCATCTCCGCGAGCGCCGTCACGTCCGGCAGGAACTCGCGCTCCTCGAGGTCCTTCAGCGCCTCGTCGAACTGGACGTGGAAGAGGTGCAGCAGCGTGTCCGACGTGACGAAGACGGGGATCCCGGCCTCCCGCAGTCCCTTGTAGGCGCCCGGGAGGTCGTCCTTCTTCACCACCCCGCCGTGCTCGTCCCGGAGCGGAGGCATCGGCATCACCACGAACCCGTTGGCGAGCAGGCGCGGGTCCTTCGGGTCCAGCCCCAGTTGCGCGGCGAACCGGGCGGCGTTCGACAGCGTCCCGGGGGACAGGGGAAGGGTGTACGCGGGGATCGAGGGCTTCTGGCGCGAGTCGACGGGCTTCCAGGCTGCGCCGAACCGCGCCTGCAGGTCGGCGACCTGCCTGGTCGGGGCGGACGTTTCCTCGGCGTAGACGCGCTCGCCGCGCCCTGCGGCGGCCGAGCCGAACCCGTTGACCAGCTGGACGGTGCCCGTCGCGACGACGACGGCCGTCGCCAGGCGTTTGGCGTTCATGGACGGATCCTCGACAGGTTGGACGGAAATGTAGAACTGCGTTCCCAGGGCGGTCGCGACGCCCGCCGGGGTTTCGACGGAGAAGGGTTCGCGGGAGGGCCGGACGGAGCAGGCGAGCGTGCCGGCGTCGAGCCGGACGCGGCGCGGCGAGAGGACGGCGAACTTCGCGCCGGAGGAGGGGACGACGGAGGCGGACTCCAGCACCGGGGGAGCGCCGACGGGGGAGGGGAACTTCCGGGCCACGGCGACCGTGACGGCGACCAGCGCGGCGGCCGCCAGCAGGAGGGCCGCGCGCAGCCCGGGCCGCCGTCCCCCGGCGGCATCCGGGCGCCGCGACGCCTGCGCCGCGGCGAATCCGGCCGGCGGCGCCCACGTCGCCAGCGATGCGTTCAGGTCGGCGACCAGCCGCTCCGCCGCCCGGCGCCGCTCCTCGCACGCCGGGCACCCCGCCAGGTGGGCGCGGATCGCCGTCGCGCGTCCCTCCTCCAGGTCGCCCTGCACGTACAGCTCGAAGTCGTTCTCGAAATCGCGGCAGCTCATTCGGCCCTCCCCGCCGCCGCGAGGCGGCTCCGCAGCCGTGCGTAGGCGCGCGACAGCGCCGACGTCACCGTGCCGACCGGCTTCGACAGCTTCGCCGCAATCTCCCGGCAGGTCAGCCCCTCGCCGTGCCGGAGGTGCAGGAGCGCCTGCTCGAAGTCGTCCAGGGCGTCAATCCCGAGATCCAGGGCCGCAGCGGGCTCCGCCGCCGCCGGCGTCCGTTCCTCGTCGAGGGGCGCAGCGCCCTCGGCGGCGCGCCGGCGCCGCCGGGCGGACTCCTGGCAGACGTGCCGCGCGATTCCGAACAGCCACCCCGCCACCTCCGGCGGCGCGACCGTCGCGCTTCCCCTCCAGGCCCTCAGGAACGTCTCCTGCACCGCGTCCTCCGCAAGCTGGCGGTCACGCAACCGGCGCGCGCAGGTCCGGAACAGCGCGTCGGCATAGCGCCGCACGATTTCCTCGAACCCCTCCGGCGCCCCTGAACGCCTGAGCGCCAGCAGGGCGGTGTCGGTCCGGCTCATCGGTTCCCCCGCTGACCATGAATGACACTGCGGCGGGATTCTGCTGCAGGAATCCGGAGAATTCGCGCGAATTCAGAGTGAGTCATAACATGTGTGGCGACATGGGGTTGTGTGCGGCCTGCGCGGGCCGACGCCGACCCGTTTCCCGCTTCCGCTCCGCGCAGCCCTTGCTAGAATCCGCCGCTCAGGCCTTCGGAGACCACTCGTCCATGTCCTCCCCTCCCGACGACAGGTTCGAAAAACTCGCGCGCAAAATGCTCTTCCTGACCCCCGACCAGATCGGGGAACTCAAGGCGCGCCAGAAGGAAGTCGGCCGTGCCGGGGCGGGCCTGTCGCTGTTCGAGATCGCGCAGAGCGAGTCGGTGCTCACGCAGGAGCAGCTGGACAAGGTCCATCTGGCCGCGGAGTACACGGACCTGCTGGAGGAGGAGCGGCGGATCGGGGCGCTGGCCGTGGAGCGCGGGATGGCGAGCGAAGAGGAAGTCGGGATCTGCATCGACACTCAGAAGTACGAGTTTGCGGCGCAGCGGGCGATTCCGCGGCGGCTGACGGAGATCATGGTCGAGGCGGAAATCCTCACCACGGAGCGGTCCCAGGAGCTGATGAAGGCCTACGAGTCGGGCGGCGCTCATCCCGCGGCGCCCGGCGCGGCCGCGAAGGCCGGGGCCACGGCCCGCCGCGCGGCGGAACCGACGGTGCCGTACGACACGAAGCGGCTGCAGGAAGTGGACGAGATGGCGCGGCAGCTCGACGTGCCGCCCGACCTGGCCGCGGGACCCGAGGACACCAGGGCCGAGGCGACCGTCGCCAGCCCGCACCCTGCGGACACGCCGGTCGAGGCGTCGAACCCGGCGATCCCGCGCGGGCCGACGACGGCGCCCGGCTCTCCGTTCGCGGGGGAGGGCACGACGCGGCGCATTTCCGCGCGGCTGATCCTCGAAACGGGGGAGCCCAAGGGGCGCGTCTGCCCGCTCGCGGGCCCGGGCATCATCGGCCGGCAGACGGGGTGCACGTTCCGGATCGACGACAACCGCGCCAGCCGCGAGCACGCCAAGGTCGATTACGACCCGCAGCTGCGGCACCACTTCGTCACCGACCTCGAGAGCCGCAACGGGACGTTCGTGAACGACACGCGCATCACGGAGCCGACGGTGCTCAACCCCGGCGACCGCATCCGCGTCGGCGACTCGATCTTCCGGTATGAGGCCTAGCGCGGTCCGAAAACGAGCGAGGCGGCCTTGCGGCCGCCTCGCGGGATGCACTGTCCGGTCGATGGCCTAGGAAGGCTGGTCGGGCGGGAGGCCGCAGGACATCTCTTCTTCCGGCTCCAGCGTGTCCAGATCCTCCTCCTCCGCCAACGTTCCGACCCTGTCCACGAGCGCCGCCGCGAGCTTCTGGAGAGCCTCGGGCGCGTCGCCCAGGCGCCGCAGCAGGCCGTTGGCGAGCAGGCGGAGGTGGTCCTCTACGAACGTCTTCCGCGCCGCGGCGGTGATCTCGGCCGCCTCGGTGTTGCCCTGCGACACGGCGTAGGCCTCCTTCATGTACAGGAACGCCGCGAACCCCGCTTCCGTCGCCACATGATCCAGCGGTTCGCCTGGGGACGGTGTGAAGCCGAAGGCTCCGTACAGTTCGGAGAGCTCCGCCATGGCGCGTGCGGGGTCCCTGCGGCCGATGTAGGCCGCCTGGCGCGGCGACACGGGGCCGCCGCTGCCGAAGACCGACTGGTAGGATCCCTCGTCGACGTCCGTCATCAGCATCGCCAGTTCACGCAGCCCGGCGTCCGCGCACTCCGCCCCGAGCGCCGCCACGTGGCGGCGCCTCGACTCCGACGGGCGTTCGAACAGCAGCCCGATCAGCCGCAGGTCCGCCGCCTTCGTGAGCGCGTCCCGCGTTTCCGCCGTGAAGCCGTCCGCCGCCGCCGGATTCGCGCTCATTTCGCACCTCCCGGCATCGTGACGGGAACCCACTCAGACCTCACCTTGCGCGAGCCCACGTCGCTGCCCGCGCCGTTCCACACCGCGAAGGCCACGACCGCGGGCGACCCGGGCGCAAGGCCGGCCGGAAGCGGCCGCACGATCACGACGGCCCAGCCGTTCCCCGTTCGCACGCCCCGGCCGTTCGCGTTCGTCGAGGACGCAGGCCGCAGCGTTCCCGGCCCCTCCGCCGTCAGGTCCTGCACCGCCTTCGTCGGCGCCGCCGCCACGTCGTTCCCCAGCGCGTGCGCAGGCGCGTACAGGTTCTCCATTTCCTTCTTCTTCGCAGGATCCTTGTCGAGGACCGGAGCCTGGAACGGATAGTGGTCGATCTGCGCGTTCGGATAGTACTGCTTGAGGTCGTGCGGGCGGCCGTCCACGATCGCCTGCATCGAGGACGCCCAGTAGGTGATGATCACCGGCTGCCCCGGCTGCCCCATCTGCGCGGACGGCGGCTCCGCCGACCACGTCGCCGGCATCTGCACAGCGCACGCGTCGTGGAACTCCGCCGGCGCCTTCGAGTCGTGCTTCGATCCGTCCTCCCACTCGATCCGGTACGCGATCATCTTCCCGTCCGTGATCGCCTTCACCTTGATCTCCTCTACCCCCGCCGTCAGTTTCCGCGGGTCCACCAGGTCCTGCTTGAGCATCGCCACCGTGAACTCCGATGCCGAGCCCCACGCCGCGTCGTCCGGCGCCGCAGGCAGCGTCGCCGCCTGCACCGCCGTGAACGCCGCAGGCGCCGCCGGCTTCGGCGGTTCCTTCTTGCCGCAGCCCGCCGCCACCGCAAGGAACGCCCCCAGCGCCAGCGCCGCGGGGCGAATCGCATTCTTCCGGGTCATCGCTCGTCCTCCGATCCTGTGTTGTCCTTCGTCTCCGGCCGTCACCAGGTCCGCCTTCCTTACGGCACGTTCGTCGAAAGCACCCCGCGCGCCGACGCCAGCGCCTCGCGGATGTACGTCGGCTCCGTGATCGGAACCCGGATGATCTCCTCCCCCTTCTCGTTCCAGCCGATCATCGTCTCCTTCTCCCGCTTGAACCTGTCGATGATCTGCTCCGTGCTCCCGAACAGCGTCAGCAGGCCCGCCAGGTCCATGTCCTTGTGCGCGTTGAAGTACGTCTTCTGCGCCGCCTCCACGCCCGGGCCGAAAATCTGCCGGAGGAACTCCGCAGGCGCGTGGATCGGCGGGACGTAGAACATGTTCGGCTCCGTCCCGAACTGCGGGAAGAGCGGCAGGGCGACCTTCTTGACGTGCACGAGGAAGTCCATCGGGTTGTCCTCGCGCATCTTGTCCGGCTTCGAGATGTGCCCGGCGAGCCGGATCTTCCCGATGCAGTTCTGGAAGCACTGCGGCGCGAGCCCCGCTTCGTGCTTCGGGAGGCACCCGACGCACTTCTCCGTCGTCCCCGTCATCGGGTTGAAGAAGGTGCGCTTGTAGGGGCAGCCTTTCACGCACTCCTGGTAGCCGCGGCACCGGCTCTGGTCCACGAGGACGATGCCGTCTTCCGGCCTCTTGTAGATCGAGCCGCGCGGGCAGGAGGCGAGGCAGCCCGGGTAGGTGCAGTGGCAGCACGTGCGGGCGAGGTAGAAGAACCAGTTCATGTGGGGAAGGGTCAGGTGGGCGCCCTTGTCCACGCCGCCCGCGCAGTCGTCTTCGCCCACGTTGGGGTAGGCGTAGTCGCGCTGCGTCGGGCGCCAGCCCTGGACGCGCTCGCCCGCGGGGGCGGACTCGAAGATCGTCTTGCCTGCGTACTTGCCGTCCTCGGCGAAGCTCTGCGCACCGAGCAGGTCGAGGAGCTTCACGTCCCAGCCGAGCGGGTAGTACCCGTACGGCTTGGTCTCGACGCTGTTCCAGAGCATGTACTCCTGCCCCTTGCCGCTGGTCCACGTCGTCTTGCAGGCCAGCGTGCAGGTCTGGCAGGCGATGCACTTGTTCACGTCGAAGATGCCGGCGAACTGCTTCTGCGGACGCACCTCGGGGTACCAGTAGGTCATCTCGCGCCCGAGCTGCCAGTTGTAGACCTTGGCCATTACCGTTTCTCCTTACCGTTGCCGCCCTGGCCCTTGATGTAGCCGCCCGCGAGGTAGTTCTTCAGAGCCGCGTTCTCGTATTTCGGCCGGAAGCCGAGCGCCGCGGGGCGCCAGAGCCCCTTGCCCTCCGGGCCGCCGGGCTCCGCCTTCGAGATCTTCACGAAGGACTCGCGCGGCGCGCCGACGGGGCAGTGGACGTCGGGCATGAAGCCCTTGTTGATCGTCTGCCCGAACATGTCCTTGCGCACGAGCGAGTCGGTCATGTGCGTCGGCTTGAGCCAGCCGCGCGTGGCGGACTGGTGCGAGCCGCTCCGGAACATCGCCTGGTAGTTCGTCCGCGGGTTGCGCGCGAGCCCGTCGGGGCGCGTCGTGTGCCCCTCCACCGATCCCGGCGTCGCCGCGTACATGTTGAACCACATCCGCGTCACGCCCTTCGGCGTGCCCGGGTAGTAGCGCGCCCGGCAAATCAGCCGCGCCACCTTGTAGTTGTCCTTGTCCTTCTGGAAGCCCCGGAACGGCCGGTCCTCCGGGTCCGCGTCGACCCACACGTAGTCGCCGTCCTCCACGCCCAGCGACTTCGCGTCGGCCGGGTTGATGTCCACGTAGCCCTCCGTCGTCCACGGCATCCGCTTGTCCGTCCGGTAGATGTCCCCGAACGGCCCGAACAGCATCGCGTTGATGTCCGTGTCGATCGGCGTCGTGTGCGAACCGTGGCGGTACTTCGGCGTGTGGAAGATGAACTTGTACCCGTCCTTCATCAGCGGGTGCTGCGTCGCCTTCGTCTCCTCCCACGTCTTCACCACGTTCCGCCCCTGCCGCACCTCGCAGGACAGGTCCTTCGGGTCCAGCCCGTACGCCTCCGGACCCTTCGGCTTGATCGCCTCGTGCTTCGGCGCCACGATCACGTTCGGCTCGTAGAACGTCGAGTCGATCGGCTCCCGGTGAACCGCCACGTTCTCGCCCGCCGCGATGAACTCGTCCTCCTCCCGGTAGAACTCCATCCGCCCCGTCTTCGTCCACCAGGGCTTCGAATCCTCCACCTGCTCGTATCCCACCGCCTTCGGGTACGTCCGCCCCATCATCAGCGCCGGGATCCCCTGCTTCGCCTTCTCCTCCAGCTCCGCGATCCTGTACCCCTTCGTGCACGACGACGCGTTCAGGATCCGCTGGAGGTACGGCTCCGACGTCCCCTCCGCGATGAACTTCCACATCTGGGCGAAGCGCTCGTCGCCCGTCTCCTTCGCGAGCGCCTGGCCGATCAGCATCAGGATCTCGTGGTCGCCCCGGGTCTCGAAACTCCGCTCCAGCGGCGTCCTCGGGAACACGCACAGGAACGGGTTCGTGACCGAGGCCGTCATGTCCGGGAACTTCGCCTCGAACCACGCGTCCGCCGCCCACACCACGTCCGCCCACTCGCACGACGCCGTCCACCACCACTCGCTCACCGAGATCAGCTCCATCCTCGGCAGCACGTTGTTCACCACGTTGTAGTGCCACTTCACGTTTCCCAGGATCGAGTTCGCGTTCGAGAACGTGAGCGTCTTCGTCGGCGTCGGCATGTGCGTGCTCCCCGTGATCATCTCCTTGCCCATCTTCAGGGGATGATCCTCGTGGTTCCAGTAGTGCGCCGACTCCGCCTTCCAGTACTGCCTCGGCCGCGCCGGCTTCGCCGGGTCGAGCTCCAGGTCGAACGGGTTCTCGTTGATGTACTGCGGCGAACCGTTGAACAGCGCGGTCCGGTAGTTCCCCGCGTACGAGCCGACGTTGCCGCCGATCCGCCCCGTGTTGCCGGTCAGGGCGGCGAGGAGGAAGAGCGACCGGTCCTTGTTGTCCGAGTTGAAGAACTGGTTGGGGCCCATGCCGATGGCGAAGAGCGTCGTTCCCGGCTGCGAGGCGATGTGCTTCGCGATGCTCTCGACGGCGGCCGCGGGCGCCCAGGTGAGCTCCTCGGTCGTCTTCGGGTCGAAGTGCGCGACGTACTCCCAGGTGACGTCGTAGACCGTCCGGCACCGGACCTTCGAGCCGTCCTTGAGCGTCACCTCGACCGCGCCGCTCAGCTGCGGCTCCGCGATCGGCGAGTTCTTGCCGCACTGGTCGCGGTTGATCGCCTGCGGTGCGTTCGACTTCGCGTCCCACCAGACGTAGTCGCCCCACTCCTTCCGCATCTCCTCGGTCACGATCTGCGTCTTATGCGCGCCCGGGGGCGGCGCCTTCTCGCCCGCCTTGAGCACCGTCACGTAGTTCGAGAGCGCCGCCGGCTCGCCGCCGAACACGTCCGCCGCCCTCAGCATCTTCAGCGTGTCCATCCGCACGAGCAGCGGCAGGTCCGTGAATTTCTTCACGTAGTCCGCGTCGTACAGCTTGTCCCGCATGATCACGTGCGCGAATCCCGTCGCCAGCGCGCCCGTCATCCCGGGCCTCACCACCAGCGCCTCGTCCGCCTTCGACGACGTCGAGGAGTACTCGCACGCGATCACGATCACCTTCGTCCCCTTCGCCCGCGCCTCCGTCAGCCAGTGCGCGTCCGGCATCTTCGTCGAGATCCAGTTCATGCCCCACACCACCACCGTCTTCGAGTGCTCCACCCCGTGCAGGTCCCACTCGACCGTCTGCTGGCCCGTCACCATCGGGTGCCCCGGCGGCAGGTCCGTGTGCCACGAGTAGTTGTCGAATCCGCGCGCCCCCAGCGCGTTCTCCGCGTCCACCCCGCGGACCTTCGAGTCCAGCAGCGCCATGCTGTTGGCGAGCCGGTACATCCCGAAGATGCGCGTCACGCCGAGAAGCGGCATGCCGCCGCGGAACTTCATCGTCTGGACCCCGGCCCCCTTCATCGCCGCGATCGTCTCGGGGTAGTAGTGCTGCTTCTCAAGCAGCGCGGCGCCCTTCTCGCCGCTGTACGTCGTCGCGATGTTCACCAGCGCCTTCGCGTACAGCGCCGCCGTCTCCTCGTGCGTCTGCCGGACCCACTTGTCGCGGCCGCGGTTGAAGAACTCGCGCGGCGCGAGCCCGTCCTCGCCCCGCGGAAACCCCGCCTCGACCCACTTCTTCCACCCCTCGCGCACCATGCAGTGCCGGACGCGCCGGTCGCCGTAGAACCGCCGCGTCAGCGCCAGGCCCTTCTGGCACACGCGCGGGTCCCAGCGGTGGGAGGAGATCTTCTTGCCGTCGGCGTCCTCGGCGAGCCCGTACTTCATGCTCGGCCCGATGCGCGTGACGACGCCGTTGCGCACGTAGGCGTTGAGGATGCAGTTGTGCGTGTCGTTCGGCGCGCAGGTGAACGTGAAGACCGAGTCGTACTTCCAGAGGTCGCGGTAGGTCTTCTCCCAGTCGCGGTTCGGGTACTTCTCGAGCGGGTTGGGGAAGGCGTCCGCGCCCCAGCTGTCGAGGGCGGAGAGCGCGAGGGCGCCGAAGCCCGCGGCCGAGACGTCCTTCAGGAATGTTCTCCGTGTGATCTGGCTCATTTCGGTTCTCCCAAGGTCCTGGAAGGGGTCGAGCTGTCCGGTTGTCTGTGTTTGCGGCGTGCGGCGGGACGCCGGCCGTCGTTCAGGCCGCGCCTCCGCCGCGGATCATGTCGGCCAGCGAGGTGTCATGGAGGAAGCGGAAGAGGGAATCGCGGATAGCGCCCCAGCGCTGGTGGAGGGAGCAGGCGGCGTTATCGCCGCAGGGGCGGCCGCCGCCGAAGATGCAGAGGTCGTCGGGGTGAGGGCGTTCGAAGGGGCCGACGATGTCGCTGAGGCGGATCTGGTCGGTGGGGCGTGCGAGGCGGTAGCCGCCGCCGACGCCGCGGCGGGCTTCGAGGACTTTCGTGCGTGAGAGGCGGCGGAGGATCTTGCTCATGTACTGGCGTGGGACGCGGGCGCCGGCGGCGATGTCCTCGGCGGTTGCGGCGGTACCGGCGGGCCGTGTGGCCAGCCAGTGGAGCGCGCGCAGGACGTGTTCCGAGGTTTCCGAGAGCATCCGGCCCTCCGATTCCCTACCTGATGGTCCGAAATCTGCCGAAACCGCCGCAGTGAGGGAGCCCGGTTCGGTGCGCTTCCCCGCCTCATGGAAAGCGAAAAGCGGGCCCGAACGGGTGGCAGGGTCGCGACGGGTGTTTCTCTCGGAAGGGAGGCGGTGGGAGGGCCATCAGTGAGAAACTCGGCGCGGGACCTGTGGACTTTCCCCAACTGGGTGGCTGAATTTCCGACCTGAAGGTCCGTTGAAGCCGGCAGCAGTTCGCGCCGGATTTCGCCCCCCTCTCTCCTCACGCATACGCCGCCCCTTGCGGTATCCTTAACCGGCGCGCCCGTTCGATGGGGGTCGGCGGTCGCGTCCCGCCCCGACTCCGATCCCCGCGTCTCCCGGGCGGTGACCATGACTTCGCGCGACCTCAAGCTCCGGCTCGTCTACCCGCGCTTCCGCAAGTTCCTCGACGGGCACGACCGGCTCAAGCCGCTCATCCAGAAGTACGAGGTCGGCAACTACACGATGCCGCCTCCGCTCGGGCTGCCGATCATCGCGGCGCTCACGCCCCCGGACGTCGAGCTCAGCCTCACCGACGACAACATCGGGAAGCCGATTGATTTCGACGAGAAAACCGACCTCGTCGCGATCAGCTTCTTCACACCCCAGGCGACGCGCGCCTACGAGATCGCCGACGAGTACCGCAGGCGCGGCACGAAGGTCATCATGGGCGGGATCCACCCGAGTTGCCGGCCGCAGGAGGCGCTCGAGCACGCGGACGCCGTGTGCGTCGGCGAGGTCGAGCCGGTCTGGGGCGAAATCCTGGACGACGTGCGGACGGGGGCGCTGAAGCGGATGTACCGGCCGAAGGGGGAGTACGACCTGGCGCAGCTCCCGATCCCGCGCCGCGACATCTTCGACGGCAAGGACTACAACTGGAGCGCGCACCTCGTGCTGGTGACGCGCGGCTGCCCGGTGCAGTGCACGGGCTGCCCGATCCCGCTCAAGGAAGGCCTCGACATCCGCTACCGGCCGATCGACAAGGTGATCGAGGACATCGAGAGCATGCCGTTCAAGCAGTTCTACATCATCGACGACACCGTGATGCTCCCGAACAAGCGGCGCATCCAGAAGTACCTGCTCGACCTGATGGAGCGGACGAAGGGCCGCGGGCTGAGCATCTTCCTCGCCTCGACGATGATGATGTTCCCCGACCCCGAGTTCTACCGGAAGCTCGCCGAGGGCGGGACGAGCTCGATGTACACCGTGTTCGGTTTCGACCGGCTCTCACGCCGCCTCCTCAGCGCCGACTGCACGCCCTCCGAGTGGCAGGCCGGCATCGACCTCGTCCGCATGAACGAGGACGCCGGCATCCACTTCTTCGGATCCTTCGGCGTCGGCACCGACGGGCAGGACGCCGGCGTCTTCAAGCGCATCATCCGCTTCTGCCGCGACGCCCGCATCGACCTCGCCGAGTTCTACATCGAGACGCCGTTCCCCGGGACGCCGTTCGGGAAGGTGTGCGAGGACGAAGGGCGCCTGCTGCACCGCAACTACGAGCAGTGGAACACGGGAAACGTGGTATTCGAGCCGAAGGGGATGACGAAGGACGAGCTGCTGGGCGGATTCCTGCAGCTGTGGGAGGACTTCTACGAGGGGATCGACGAGAGGCGGACGCTGAGGACGTTTGACGGGGTGTCGAGCCGGCCGATTTGAGCGCGTGGAAGGGGCGGGCGGGCCAGGCTGCGCCGGCCCGCCTGATGGCGGCCGTATGGGGTGAGGAGTCCGCGCCGGCTCCGCCCGGCCCGCACGCCCCTTCCACGCGCTCAAATCGCGTGTCCAGGCAGAGGGCGCTACTCCTCCCCGAACACCGCCAGCAGGTCCTTCACCCGTGCCTTGACCTCCGCCGACATTGCGTCCCTCTTCAGTCCCTTCAGGAACTCCACGACCGGCGGCCCAAGCTCCTCGAGGCGGCGGCTCGCCCTTTCGCGCACGTCGGAGTCGTCGTCGTCCAGCTCCGTCACCAGCCGCTCGGCCGTCTTGCGCTCCTCCGCCGTCAGCGCGGGGATCTTCTCGACGTCCGCCCATTTCTCGTCCACCAGCGCGCCTTCGAAGACCGCCTCGCAGCGCGAGGAGTTCGAGATCTCGACGCGCACGCCGTCCTCGGCGCCGGGGCGGAGGACGATTCGGCCTTTCCATTCCGACTGAAAGCCGCCCGTGCCGGGCTCGACGCGCGCGAGCTCCTTGCCGGCCACGGTCACCACGAAAGGCCCGTCGCCGTTCGAGTCGCTGCCGCACAGGCCCGAGTACCGGACTCGGCGGAGGATCCACACCTTGCCCGCGGGGATCGTGCCCCCGTCCACGTGCGCCTGCTGCGGCTCCTCGCTGCCGACCTTCCCGGTCATGTCCAGCGGCGCGGCGCCGGCCGCGTCGATGTGCCCGCTCACCTCGCCGTTCATGTGCGCGCGCACCGGGTTGCCGCCGATCGCGCCCGAGCGCAGCTGGATCCGCACGCGGCCCGTCCGCAGCCCCGTGCCCGGCGCCTGATCCAGGTCCTGCACCTCCGCCGGGTCCCCGATCACCTCCCACCGGAAGACCACTGACGTCCCCTTCGTCAGGGCCAGGACCTTCAGCTTCGCCCACAGGTTCGTCTCCGTGTCCACCGTGTGGATCACGTAGACATGCCCGTTCACCGCCGGGACCCGGTCCTTCCCCTCCCGCTGCTCCTTCGTCAGGTTCTTCACGGAGAACCCGTCGAAGTCCACCTCCCCCAGGTCCCAGATCCGGCTCGTGTCGTCCGTCACCGTTTGCACGTCGAAAATGTCCTCCCCGTTCCCGAACAGCACGTCCCAGTCGTTGTGCGTCACCTTCTCCGGGTCGTCCCGCAGCCCGTGCTCGAAGCTGAACGTCGCCGCCTCGTATGCCCGCCGCCGGTCCTGGGTCTTCCCGTTCGCCCACGCGCGCGACGCCAGCCCCGCCACCTTCGCCCCCGCGTGCCCGTCCTTCACCAGCGCCGCCTGCAACTCCGCCGCGCGAGCGTCGAGCTTCTCCAGAAGTGCGTCGAGCGGTCCGGACTCGGCGCGGGCGAGGCCGGCGAGGAACAGGATGGAGGCGGCGAGGAAGAGGGGCCGGGGCATGAGGGGACTCCTGAAGGAGAAGCGTGGAGCGCCGTGGACCGGCGCGCTTCTTCTCTAACGATCCGTTTTCCGTCCGGTCTGAGCGATTTCGATGGGCCCGCCTGGAATCGAACCAGGAACCAGCAGATTATGAGTCCGCCGCTCTCACCATTTGAGCTACGGGCCCGGGAAGGGGCCTAGGAGTGGCGTATTCGAAGGGAAGCGGGCATGACGGACGGATGCTATCACGCCGCTGGCCCCGGTGGCGAACAGGCCCAGGCCGACTTTTCTGCAATTCATAACTCCTTGTGCCTGTGTCTGTTATGACAAGCCTGCGCGGGATGATCGAAAAACGCCTCTTGCGCACTTTGCACATCCCTCCTCTATATATGTCCGCCCGGCGGGTTGACACGCCCCCCAAAGCCTCCCCATAATCCGCCGCCCTTCACTCCCAGGAGACGCATGGCCAAGGCCCGGACGAAGAAGACCGAAGCGCCCGACGACGCCGCGAAGCCGGCGAAGAAGGCGGCGCGGAAGTCCGTGGCGGCGGCGTCGGACGTGCCGGACGACACGCCGCCGGAGAAGCCGGCGAAGAAGGCCTCGAAGAAGACCGAGGCCGGCGAGAGTTCCTCGAAGGCGCGCGGCGGGCCGTCGCTGGTGATCGTGGAGTCGCCGGCGAAGGCGAAGACGATCAACAAGATCCTGGGGCGGCAGTACGTGGTGAAGGCCTCGATGGGGCACGTGCGGGACCTGCCGAAGTCGAAGTTCGGGATCGACGTGGACAACGGGTTCGAGCCGCAGTACATCGAGATCAAGGATCGGAAGGACACGCTGAACGACCTGAAGGCGGCGGCGAAGAAGGCGCCGGAGGTGTTCCTGGCGCCCGACCCTGACCGCGAGGGCGAGGCGATCGCGTGGCATCTCGCGGAGGCGCTGAAGATCGGGAAGCGGGCGCGGCGGGTGACGTTCAACGAGATCACGCCGCGCGGGGTGAAGGAGGGGTTCTCGAAGCCGCGGGACGTTTCGATGAACCTCGTCTACGCGCAGCAGGCGCGGCGGCTGCTGGACCGGATCGTGGGGTACAAGCTCTCGCCGCTGCTCTGGGAGAAGGTCGCGCGCGGGCTGTCGGCGGGGCGCGTCCAGTCGGTCGCGACGAAGCTCGTCGTGGACCGCGAGAAGGAGATCAAGGCGTTCAAGCCCGAGGAATTCTGGCGGCTCATCGCGCGGCTGACGGCGAAACCCGGCGTCGAGGAGCCGCCCGACGCGTTCAAGGCGGAGCTGAAGCGCGTCAAGGACACGGCGGAGGCGGAGCTTCACTCGAAGACGGACGTGTTCGACGAGGAGAAGCTGCTGGAGGAGAAGGGGCCGGGAGGGGAGAAGGAGGAGGACAAGGAGCCGGAGAAGAAGGAGTTCCTCGTCCAGGACGGGAAGACGGCGCAGGCGCTGGTCGACGAACTGAAGGCCGCGGCCTACCGCGTGACGAAGGTGGAGAAGAAGTCGCGGCGCGACAACCCGCCGGCGCCCTTCACGACGAGCGTGCTGCAGCAGACGGCGAGCGTACGGCTGCATTTCGCGACGCGGCGGACGATGGCGGTCGCGCAGCAGCTGTACGAAGGCGTGGACATCGGGGACGAGGGAACGGTCGGCTTGATCACGTACATGCGCACCGACTCGTTCCGCATCAGCGAGGACGCGCTCAAGGAAGTCCGCGACTTCATCACGGCGTCGTTCGGGCCGAAATACCTCGAGCCGACGCCGCGGGTCTGGGCGGCGCGGAAAGGCGCTCAGGAAGCGCACGAGGCGATCCGCCCGACGTCGGTCGAGCGCACGCCGGACGCGATGCGGCCCTTCCTCAACGACGAGCAGTTCAAGCTCTACCAGCTCATCTGGCAGCGGTTCGTGGGGACGCAGATGGCCCCCGCGGAGTACGACGTGACGTCGGCCGAGATCGAGGCCGGCCGCGCCGTCTTCGGCGCCCGCGGCCGGGCGATGGCGTTCGACGGCTACACGCGCGTCGCCGGGCACCGCCTCAAGAAGGACGAGCAGATCCTCCCGCCGCTCACGGAGGGGCAGGTCCTGTCGCTCCTCGGCCTCGACGCCACCCAGCACTTCACGCAGCCCCCGCCGCGCTTCACGGAGGCCTCCCTCGTCAAGGCGCTCGAGCAGAACGGCATCGGCCGCCCGTCCACCTACGCGCCGATCGTCGCGACGATCCAGGACCGCGGGTACGTGAAGCAGGAGAACCGCGCGCTCCACGCGACAGAGCTCGGGACGATCGTCAACGACAAGCTCGAGAAACACTTCCCCGAGATCGTGAACACCGACTTCACGCGCCAGATGGAGGACAAGCTCGACGCGGTGGAGGAGGAGAAGACGGACTGGCACGTGCTGCTGAAGGAGTTCCACGACGTCTTCGTGCGGGAGATCGAGAAGGCGAAGACGGAGATGGAGTCGGCGAAGGGGCAGGCGACGGAGGACGCGCCGGCGTGCGAGAAGTGCGGGAAGCCGATGGTGCTGCGGTGGAACAAGTGGGGCGGGTTCTGGGGGTGCAGCGGGTACCCGGAGTGCAAGACGACGAAGCCGAAGGACGCGCCGCCGGTGGAGCTGTCGAACGAGAAGTGCGAGAAGTGCGGGACGCCGATGGCGCTGAAGAGGGGGCGGTTCGGGCAGTTCCTGGCGTGCACGGGGTATCCGGAGTGCAAGACGACGAAGAACGTGGTGAAGGGCGCGGGGGGCGCGGTCGTCGTCGTGAACGAGAAGTGCGAGAAGTGCGGGGCGCCGATGAGGGTCTGCCGCGGGAAGCGCGGGGCGTTCCTGGGGTGTTCGCGGTATCCGAACTGCAAGAGCACGAAGCCGATTCCGAAGGCGAAGGCGGCGGTGGCGCCGGCGGCGGGGGATGGGGCGGGGGCGGCGCCGGCGGGGGAGTGAGTTGGCAGTCAGTGGTCAGTGGTTCGTGGTTGGTAGTGACGGCGTCGCCGCAGGCGCTGGAGTCTTGACGAACCACCAACCACTAACCACTAACCACCAACCCATGACCGCCCTTCTCATCACCGGCACCGACACCGGCATCGGCAAGACGTTCACCGCCTGCGGCCTTGCGCGCGCGTGGCGCGCGGCGGGGCGCGACGTCGGGGTGGTGAAGCCGTTCGCATCGGGGTCGAAGCGCGGGCGGCACGAGGACGTCGACGCGCTGATCGCGGCCAGCGGCACGCGGGACGCCTTCGGTGACGTGTGCCCTTACCTGTTCCGCGACCCGCTGGCGCCGTCGGTGGCGGCGAAGAGGGAGCGGCGCACGGTCTCGATGGCGAAGGCGGCGGCCGCGACGCGGCGGGTGATCGCGCGGCACGACGTGACGGTGGTCGAGGGCGCGGGCGGGCTGCTCGTCCCGGTCACGGCGCGCGAGACGATCGCGGAGTTCGCGAAGCGGCTGCGCCTGCCGGTGCTCATCGTCGCGCGTCCCGCGCTCGGCACGCTGAACCACACGCGGCTGACGGTCGAGGCCGCCCGGGCACGCGGGCTGCGTGTCCTCGGCATCGTCGTGAGCTTCGCGACGCCGCGCCGCGGGCTGGCCGAGCGCACGAACCTCGGCGTCCTCGCCGCGCACGCCGGCGCCCCGCTGCTGGCGGTGCTGCGCCACGGGGTCGGGGCGCGGGAGTTCGCGGCGCTCCGGCGGGCGGTCGACGCGCGCCTGGCGCGCTGACGGGGCTCCCGGCCTCCGAACGACGGGACCGCAGAGGGCGCAGAGAGCACGGAGAACGGCGGAGCCGGCGCGGACTCGACTGTGGATCGACGCCGTTCTCTGCGATCTCTGCGCCTCTGCGGCCCCCTTGTCGTCCGGCTTGCGCGCCGTCCCGTTCAGGATCGTCCGGCGAGCCGCAGCGCAAGCGCGTACACGACGCTGCGCGGCTGGCCGAGTGCCGCCGCGACTTCCTTCGCCGCGGCCGACACGCTCTTGCCGGCGGCCAGCGCGGCGCGCAGGGCGGCCTCGGCGTCCTCGGGCTGCGGCTCGGCGGGGGCGGGCGCGCCCTCGACGAGGACGGTGAACTCTCCGCGGGGCTCCTTCGCCGCCCAGCGCGCCGCGAGCTCGCCCAGCGGCGCGCGGTCGAACTCCTCGTGGACCTTGGTCAGCTCGCGGGCGACGCACGCGCGGCGGTCCGGGCCGAAGGCGTCGCGCATGTCGGCCAGCGACTCGGCGATGCGGTGCGGGGCCTCGTAGAAGGCGAGCGTGCGCGGCTCGCGGGCGAGCGCCGCGAGCTGCTTTCGGCGCTCCCCGGGCTTCGCGGGCAGGAAGCCCTCGAACGCCACGCGCTTCATCGGCAGCCCCGACGCCGACAGCGCCGCCACGAACGCCGCGGGACCCGGCACGGGCACGACGGCGATCCCCGCGGCGACTGCAGACGCGATCAGCCCTTCCCCGGGATCCGACAGCCCCGGCGTCCCCGCCTCCGAGACGACCGCCACGCTCCCGCCCGACTCCAGCCGCTTCACCAGCTCCGCGATCCGCGCCGGGCCCGAGTGCTCGTGGAACGACACGAGCGGCGTCGCGATCCCGTGGCGGTCCAGCAGCTTCTTCGCCGTCCGCGTGTCCTCCGCCGCGATCACCGCGGCGCCGCGCAGCACCTCGAGCGCCCGCAGGGTCACGTCCTCCAGGTTGCCGATCGGGGTGGCGACGACGAAGAGCGTTCCGCGGGTCATTTCAGGGACTGCATGCGGTCGGGGGGGATGATGCCGCGCATGAGGCCGGACTTCTGCTCCAGGACGACGGCGGCCATCCAGAGCTTCGGGTTGTCGACGACGGCCTTGAGAAAGCCGTCGGCGGGGCGGCTCAGGGCCTCGACGGTCGGCTCGGGGGTCGCCTGGGTGTCGCGGAAGGTCGCGAAGTGGGCGCTGAGCTTCTCCCACGCGGTCTGCTCGACCTCGGAGCGCTGGAGGATGAGGGCGTCGATGGTGGCCTCGAGCTCGGAGACGGACATGGCGCCGCAGCGTGTGGCCCAGTCGCGCTGGCGGCGCCAGGCGTCGTACCACTGCTCCCACTCGAGCGCGCAGCGGCCGCGGACCTCGGCCGTGGCCGACTCGGACCACTCCTTCCCGAGCTTCGTGATCTGGCGCATTCCCTCGGCGGCGGCCTTCGCGATGGGGGGGAAGGGGTCCTTGAGGGCCTCGAGCAGCGCCGGGACGACCCATGGGTAGCCGGAATTCGCGAGCGAGACGACCGCCTCGCCGCGGACGCCCTTGTCGGTGTCGTCCAGGACGAGGAACAGGTAGCCGAGCGCCTCGACGGAGCCGATGTCGCGGAGGGCGACGACGGCGGCGGCGCGCACCTCCGCGTCGTCGCAGCCGGCCTGCTTCTTGAGCGGGAACACCGTCAGCAGGCCGGAGGCGCCCTTGGGGCCGATCAACTTGAGCGATTCGATGGCCTGGAGCAGGACCTCCTTCGTCTCGCGGCTGCGCTCGAGCTGCTGCCGGAGCAGTTCCGCGATGTCGCTCTCCGGCTTGTCCCGGCGCGTCGTCGCCTCGTTGTAGCCCATCGGCCCGAGCGCCTTGACCGCCGCGTAGCGCACCTGCGGGTCGGGGTCCGTCAGGAGCGGGATCACCACCGACGTCCCCTGCCAGTCCGCGTAGTGCTCCATCAGCGCGCACGCCCGCACCTTCTCCTCGACCGTCCCCTTCGACCACTTCAAGATCTCCGCCGCCTTCTCCGGCGTCAGCTTGTCGTCCGGCTTCAGCGACTTCTCGTAGCGCAGCATGTGCCGCTTCACGTAGCGGTCCTCCGGCGCGGCGTTCGCGGCCGCCTTGAGCTTGTCGAGCGCCTGCGCATACAGCGACTGGGCCGCCCGCATGTCGCCGGCGGCGCGGGCGCGCTCGGCGTCCATCTCGAGCTTGCGGGCCTCGACGAAGAGGCCGCGGGCGACGAAGTGGTTGGTGGCGACGATGGTGAAGTAGTTGGATTGCCACTTCGTGGTGCCTTCGAAGGTGACGTAGGGGAGGATCTGCTCGCGGTGCTGGGCGAGGCCGTCGAGGTTCTCGCGCTCGGCGAAGGCGACGGGCTGGCCGGGTTTGAAGTACTCGATGGTGGGGAGGTCGTCGGTGATGACGGGGGCGTAGCGGGCGTAGTTGGACGAGGCGCGCGGGCCGGCGACGAAGCAGCCGAGGAGGGTGTAGACCTCCTCGAGGCCCAGCGGGATGAGCTCCGCCTGGGTCTGGGGCCGGTCGAGCGCCGCCTTGAACTGCGCGTACTTCAGCACGAACTTCCCTTCGTGCCCTGTGAGGAGCACGGCCTCCTTGAAGTACCAGACGACGGTTTCGGGGAAGACGGTGGTGAAGGTGCGGAAGAGGGAGCGGAAGTCCTCGGGCTTGACGCCGTGGATCGGGATCCACTGGGTGACGACGCCGCCGGGCTTGAGGCGGCCGCGCGCGGCCTCGTAGAACTCCCTCGAGTACAGGGCGGAGGCGCCGGACATGTGCGGGTTGAGCGGCTCGGCGACGACGACGTCGTAGGAGCGGCGCGTCGAGCGGAGGTAGGCCTTGCCGTCGTCGAAGACGAGCCTCAGGCGCGGGTCGCGGCCGACGCGGTCCATGAGGCCGCGGTTGGCGCGCTTGAAGTACGGCGTGGCGCGCGAGACCTCGGGGCAGAGCTCGACGATGTCCAGCGACTCGAGGGGCCAGAGCGCGAGGGCGCCGGCCGTCGTCCCGGTGCCGAGGCCGACCACGCACGCGGACTTCGCGTCCGGGTTCAGGAGCATCGGGAGGTGCGCGATCATCCGCATGTACTCGTACGTGTCGCCCGTTCCCGCCACCTTGAACGCGTCCGTCCACATCGTCCGGTCGCGCGTTCCTTCCTCCTCGGTCACGGCGACGGTCAGGGACGGCCCTTCCTCGTACCACAGCCGCGTGATCCCCGGCTTCGCCAGCCCCGCCTTGGCGAGGAGGACGTTTTCGCGGAACGGGCCGGCCCAGACGGTGAGGGCCATGGCGATGGCGGCGACGCCCGTGACGAGCCAGCGGTTGAGGGGGGCCCAGTTTCCGCCGCGGAAGAGGAGGGCGGCGCCGGCGAGGGCGGAGACGAGGGCCAGGAGGATGGAGACGTGGGCGAAGTTGCGGAGGCCGGGGATGAGGACGAAGCCGGTGACGAGGGAGCCGGCCATGGCGCCGAGCGTGTTGACGGCGTAGACGCGGCCGAGGCGGGAGGCCATGCCCTGCGCGGGGCCCTGGGCGAGGATCCGCGCGGCGACGGGGAGGATGCAGCCCATGAGGAAGGCGGGGAGGAGCATGACGGAGGCGGCGTCGAACGCGAGGCTCCTGAGGTAGACCATCCACGACGGGCCGCCGAACGCGAGCGAGGTCGTGCCGGTCTGGGTCTTCAGGTACGGGAAGACCATGTAGGCCGCGAGCGCCGCCACCGCGACCAGCAGCTGGAGCGCCCCCGCGAACTCCAGCCGCGCGCGCTTCACCGCATCCGAAATCCGCCCGGCGAGGGGCGCGCCGAGGGCGAGGCCGAGGAGGAAGACGGCGAGCATCATGGCGAAGGAGTAGGTGATGCTGGCGAAGAGGACGGCGAACATGCGGGTCCAGAGGACTTCGAAGCCGAGGGAGACGAAGCCGCAGGTGGCGGCGGCGGCGAGGGCGAGGCGGCGTTCGGGGGCGGGGGCTTCGTCCTCGGAGACGCCGGGAACACCGGCCTCGGGGACGAGGACGAGGGGCTTCTGGCGGGCGGCGAGGGCCAAGGCGGCGAGAGCTGCGGCGACGTTGACGCCGACCGCGATCCAGGTCGTCATGCGGAGGCCGTAGGTGCCGATGAGCCAGAACCCGGCCGCGAGGACGCCGCCGACGGCGCCGAGGGTGTTGGCGCCGTAGACGAGGCCGACGCGCCAGCCGCGGTGTCCCTCCGCGGCGGCCGCCGACGCCATCGCGGGGAAGGTCGCGCCCATCAGGGCCGTCGGCACGAGCAGCACCGCGAACGCCAGCGCGCAGCGCACCGCCGTCAGCGCCCAGAGGTGCCCTTCCAGCGCCCCGTACGCCGCGCGGTTCAGCGCCGGCATCGCCAGGAACGCCAGCGGAACCAGCGCCGCCGCCGCCGCAATCCCCAGCTCCAGCTTCGCGTACGTCCTCAGCGGCCGCGCGTCCCGGTCCGCCCGCGCGCCGATCCAGCGCGCCCCGATCGCCAGCCCCGCCATGTAGGCGGCCAGCGCCGTGCCGATCGTGTACGACGACGCCCCGAGCGTGGCCGCCAGCATCCGCACCCACGCGACTTCGTAAACGAGCGCGGCGGCGCCGCTGGCCATGAAGACGGCTGCGAGCAGGAGGGGCATAGGGGGGTGGGATTATAAGCGCTGAAAGGCCCCCCCGGGCGAGGCGGGAGAGTAACACGCCGGAGTTCCCGGAAGAGCGCCTATCATCCCCGCATGGCGCTCAGCGACCTCCGCGAACTCCGCACCGTCACCGTCCTCTTCTCCGACCTCTCGGGCTTCACCGCGATGTCCGAGCAGCTCGACCCGGAGGAGGTCAGCGACATCGTGGACGGCCTCTTCCGGCGCTTCCGGCCCCTCATCGAGTCGCGCGGCGGCACGATCGACAAGTTCATCGGGGACGCGGTCATGGCGGTCTTCGGCGCGCCCGCGGCGCACGAGGACGACGCGGCGCGCGCGGTCGGCGCGGGGCTTGCGATGCAGAAGGAGATCGCGGCGTTCAACGCGGAGCGCGGGCTGGAGCTGCGGATGCGCGTCGGTGTCCACACCGGGCAGGTGCTGTGGGGGAGCATCGGCGGCGCGCGCGCCACCGCGACCGGCGACACCGTCGTGGTCGCCCAGCGCCTCGAAGCCACCGCGCGCCCCGGCACCGTCCACGCCTCCCACACCACGGCCCGCGCCGCCCGACGGAGCTTCCGGTTCGAGGACCGCGACGAGGTCGCGGTGAAAGGCCGCCCGGAACCGGTGGTCGCATTCGTGGCAACGGAAGGGCGGGAGGCGGCGCCGGCGGCCACGGACACGCCGTTCGCGGGGCGCGCCGGCGAGCTCGGCAGGCTGCGGGCGCTCTGGGACACGGGGCGCGGGGGGTTCGTCGTCGTCGAAGGCGAGGCCGGGGTGGGGAAGTCCCGGCTTGCGGCGGAGCTGCGCCGCGCCGTCGCCTCGCCCGTGGCCTTCATGGCGACGGGGCGCGCGATCGAAGGGGCGCGCGCGCCGCTGGCCCTCCTCGGCGACTCCCTGCTCGCGGGGGGACTGGACGCGCCGCGGCTGGCCGAGGGGCTTGCGGCCGTGGAACCGGACCCTGCCGCCCGAGAGCTGATGGCGCACCTGCTCCTCCTTTCCGCGGGCGTACCGCCGCCGGGCGACCGTCTCTCCGGCATCCCGCCTGCCCGGCTTGATGCGGAAGTCGCGCGCTCCTGGACCGCCTGGCTCACGGCTCGCGCCCCCGCGCTGCTCGTGCTCGAAGATCTCCACGCCGCCGACGAAGCCACGTTCTCCTTCCTCGCCACCCTTCCCGGCACCCTCGCCGGCCGCCCCGTGCTCGTGGTCGCGACCGCCCGCCCCGGGCGCCCCGCCCCGGCGGGCTTCGATGTCCTCCGCCTCGACGGCATGGGACGCGCCGACGCCTTCGCCCTCGCCTCTTCCGTCCTCGGCGGCCCCCCCGATCCCGCCCTCGCCGACGCGCTCCTCGAGGCGTCCGGCGGCAACCCGTACTTCCTCCAGGAGCTCTCCCGCCATCTCCTGGAGGAGGACCTCGTCGCCGGCAACCCCGTGACGCTCCGCGCCCCGTTTCCGCGCCTCCCCGGCGGACTCGAGGGCCTGCTCGTCGCGCGCCTCGACGCGCTTCCCGCCACTCATCGCGAGGCCCTCAAGGGCGCCAGCGTGATCGGCCGGGTGTTCTGGGAAGGGCTGCTGTCGCGGATCGTGGAGGCGGAGGTCGAGGCGGCGTTGCGGGAGGCGGAAAAGCGGGACCTGGTGCGCGAGGAGGCGGCGACGCGGCTGCCGGCGGACCGGGAGTTTGCGTTCCGGCACGCGCTTCTCCGCGACGCGGCCTACTCGCTGCTGCCGAAGAAGGACCGCGGGCGCCTGCACGCGGCGGCCGCGGCGCGGCTGGAGGAGCGCGCGGCGGCCGTGGGGCGGACGGCGCTCGCATTGGCGGCGCGGCACCGCGAGGCGGCGGGGCAGCCGGCGGAGGCCGGGGCGCTCTGGCTGCGCGCGGCGCGGGAGGCGCTGGCGGGGGGGTTCCCGGGAGAAGCGCTGGGTCTCGCGCAGGAGAGCGTGCGGTGCGCGCCCGGTTACGACGCCTGGATGGCGGCCGCCCGGGCGGCCAACCGGACCGGGCGCGCCGCGGACGCCCACGCGCTTCTCGCGGAGGCCGCCCGCCGGCCCGACCGGCCGCCGGAGTCCGCGGTCGCCCTCGCCACCCTCCGCGCCCAGGTGCTGGATCGCCTCGGCCGCTTCGAGGAATCCCTCGCGGCGGCGGAGGAAGCGCTGGCGGCCGCGACGGACGACGTGAGCCGGGCGCGCGCCGAGAACCTGCGCGGCGTCGCGCTGGACGCCCTGACGCGGCCGGACGAGGCGCTGGCCCGGTACGCGGCCGCCGAGGCCCTGGTCGCCGGGCGCGACGACAGCGAGTCGCGCGAGATCCTCGCCAACGTCGCCCGCAGCCGCGGCATCCTCTTCCACCACCGAGGCCGCTTTCGCGAGGCGCTCGAGTCCTACCGGCAGGCCCGGGACATCTTCGGGAGCCTTCCAGGCAGCCGGCTGTCCGCCGCCAACGCGGCGGTTTCCATGGCCAACGCGCTGGACCGCGTCGGCCGGTCCCTCGAGTCGCTTGACCTCTACAAGGAGGCGTGGGCCACGTTCCGGGAAGTGGGAGACGTGGCGGGGCAGGCGGCGTGCCTGAACAACATCGGGCTCATCCTCGCCAAGCAGGACGATTGGGCCGGCGCGCTTGCGTCGCTTCAGGACGCCGCGGCCCTTTACGTGCGGATCGGCGCGCCGCACGGCGAGGCGAACGCCCGGAACAACATCGCGATGGCGCTGAACGGGCTCGGTCGGCCGGAGGAGGCCATGGCCTCGGCACGCATCGCGATGGAGATCCGCCGGCGCATCGGCGACCGGCGCGGCATCGCGTCGAGCCACGCGAACCTCGGCGCCTCGCTCCTCAAGCTCGGCCGCCCGGACGAGGCGATGCGCGAACACGAAACCGCGCTGGCGATCCGGAGAGAAGTGGACGACTGGTGGGGGACCGGGCGCTCTCTCCTCGAGATCGCGAACATCCATTCCCAGCGCGCGGCCTGGGACGAGGCGGACCGCGCCCTCGTCGAGGCCGAGCGCCGATTCCGGGACGGAGGCGCCGCGTTCGACCTCGCGATCGCGCTGCGGGCCCGCGCCGTCGTCGCGCGAGGCGCCGGGCGCGAGGCCGACGCCGCCCGGCTCGAGGACGAGGCCGTGGCTGTCGAGAAGACCGTGGACGCCCCCGCCCTGTGACCTACGCGAGCACGGCCCTCAGCACCCGCAGGTAGTTCCCGCCCAGGACCTTCTTCACGTCCCGCTCCCCCCAGCCGCGGCGGACGAGCTCGCGCGTGATGTTCGGGATGCCCGTCACGTCCTCGAGCCCGGTCGTGACGCTGTGGTAGCCGTCGAAGTCGCTCCCGAGCGCGGCGTGGTCCACGCCGACCATTTCGGCGACGGCCTCGATGTTGTCCACGACGTCCCGGTACGACGCGGGCTTCGGGCCGCCCGTCAGGTGCTCGGTGAGGTAGTCGATCGCGATCACGCCGCCGGTCTCCGCGATCTTCTTCACCTGCCAGTCGGTCAGGTTGCGGGGGCGGTCATGGAAGCGGCAGAGGCCCGTGTGCGACGAGACGATGGGGCCGCGCGCGATGCGGATGGCGTCCTTGAAGCCGGCGAGGTGCAGGTGCGCGACGTCGAGGACCATGTGGAGTTCGTCCATGCGGCGCACGACAGCCTTGCCGAACGCGGTGAGGCCGCGGGCGCGCTTGACCGACGCGCCGTCGGCGAGGAGGTTGCGCGGGTTGTGCGTCAGCCCCATGGCGCGCACGCCGGTGTTGTGGAACCAGTCGAGCATGTCGAGCTTCCCGTCGAGCGGCAGGCCGCCCTCGATCGAGACCAGCAGCCCCGTGACGCCCGCCGGCAGGTCGAGCTCCGCGCGCCGCCGGATCACCCGGATCTGCCGCGGCGCCGCCTTCTCCGCCTCGAACACCCGGTTGATCATCCGCGACGCCCACACCGTCGCCGCGCCCCCCTCGAACTGCGGCGGCGTGTAGATCGCGCAGATCTGCAGGTCCGTCCCCGACTTCCTCAGCCGCGCAAAGTCGATGTGCCACTTCCTCTGCGGCCGGAACCACGACCGTCCTTCCTCCAGCTCCTTGTAGAACGTGTCCATATGCCCGTCCACGATCACCGCCTCGTGGTGCCACCGTCTCCAGTCGCTCATCCCCAACCTCCGTGGCTGCCGTGTGTGAAATTGAAAATTGAGAATTCAAAATTCAAATTTCAAAATTCGCCTTTCCCTCCATCACCTCACCCTCACCATCATCCCTTCTTCAATCCCCATCTCCCTCCGCGCCTCTTCCGTCTCCTTCAAGAACCTCCCCGCGTCCCCGTGGTACCCCGCCGTCGGCTTGATCCCCGGCACCTTCTCCCCCCACCACCGGTTGAACGCCTCCATCAGCCCTTCCCGCGTGTATTTCGCCAGGATCGACGCCAGCGCGACGGGGAAGTGCTTCATCTCCGCGTCTGCCACGAACGACATCCGCATGCGGCGCTTCTTTCCCTCGATCACGTACGTGCTCGACTCCTTCGTTTCCTCGCCGACCATCACGAACGTCTCGGGGAACAGGGCCTGCAGCTTGTCCGCGTAGAACGCGCGGCCGCCCTGCTTGCCGACGAAGACGTCGAGGCGTTCGGGGCCCACGGCGTGCTCCCAGAGCCAGCGGTAGAGGCGGCCGTAGACCTCGAAGAGGTAGTCGGACTTGTTCCCGGCGCGCTCGACGCCGGCGTTGAACTCGCGGGCGTCGGAGAGGGAGGAGCGGAGGCCTGCGAAGCGGACGCGGGCGCGGTCGAGGGCGGCGCGGACGGCGGCGGCGTGCGTCGCGAGGTCGCGCGGGTCGCCGGCGAACGGGAGGCCGAGCGTGAGCGGGCGGTACCAGGGGTAGCCGTCGAGCGCGTCGGCGCCGAACGCGTGCGCCGCGACGAACTCGAGGAACGTCGTCTCGGTCGCCCCGTCGCGCGCCTTCCAGAACGCCGCCGCCGTGCGCTCCAGCGGCTCCGGGTCGCCCGGCTTGTGCAGCTCCTTCGAGTCGCACACCGCGACGCGCCCCCTGCGCGGCTTCCGCGCCACCTCGGGCCGCAGCAGGTCCCACAGGTCCGCCCCCGCCTCCGGCACCTCGAACAGCGCCGCCGACACGACGAGCGGGCCGAGCATCGGCCCGTACCCCACCTCGTCGATCCCCGCCAGCCACGCCATGCGCGCCTCTCCCGAAGGACGCGGCGATTATCCGGAGGCGGGCAGGGAAGGGGGAGGATTTGAGAGAGGGGGGCGGGAGCGCGGAACGCCCGGGGGGGCCGTGTCCAGGACCGGCGGCACAGAACAGCCGCCGGTCATACCATGAAAGTCCTCAACCGAGGTGAGCTTTTTCATGGTAAACTGCGCGCGTGATCCGCCGCTCCTCCCACGCCGCCCGCGTCCGCGAGGCCCTCAACCGGTCGCCCGTCGTCTCCATCCTCGGCCCGCGCCAATGCGGGAAAACCACGCTCGCACGCGCCATCGCCCGAGGCCGCCATGCCGCCTGGTTCGACCTCGAGAACCCCTTCGATGTCGCCCGGCTCTCCTCCCCCCTGGCTGCCCTTGAGCCGCTTCGCGGACTCGTCGTCATTGACGAGGTCCAGCGCCTCCCCGCCCTCTTCGAGATCCTCCGCGTCCTCGCCGATCGCCCGCGGAGGCCGGCACGATTTCTCATCCTGGGCAGCGCCGACCCGCGCCTCGTCCGGGGCGTCTCCGAAAGCCTCGCCGGGCGCGTCGCCCACGTGGACATCGGCGGTTTCGACGTCGCCGAGACCGGCCCGGTGCGGTTCCGGACCCTCTGGCAACGCGGCGGATTCCCGCGGTCGTTCTTGGCGCGCTCGGAAGGTGCGAGCCTCGCCTGGCGCCGCGATTACATCGAGGACTTCCTCCACCGAGACCTGACGGAACTCGGCGTCACCATTCCCTCCGCGACTCTGCGCCGCTTCTGGAACATGGTCGCCCACGTCCACGGCGGCGTCTGGAACGCAGCAGATTTCGCCCGCTCCCTCGGCACGTCCGAGAACACCGCCCGCCATTACCTCGACCTCCTCTCCGGCGCCTGGGCCGTCCGCCAGCTGGTCCCCTGGTTCGAGAACATCGGCAAGCGCCAGATCCGCCACCCCAAGGTCTACGTCCAGGACCCGGGACTTCTTCACGCCCTCCTCGGCGTCGAGTCCCATGACGCCCTCAGCGGGCACCCCAAGGCCGGCGCTTCGTGGGAAGGCTTCGTCATCGAGCAGATCCTCGCCCTGCTGCAGACGCGCGAGGCCTACTTCTGGGGATCCCACCAGGGCGCCGAACTCGACCTGCTGGTGATGGTCCGGGGGAAGCGCTACGGTTTCGAGACGAAGCTGACGGACGCGCCATCCCTGACGAAATCCATGCACATCGCGCGCGAGGATCTGCGGCTGGAACGGATGTTCGTGGTCTACCCCGGGGCCCGGTCTTTCGCGCTCGACAAGGACACCGAAGCCCTCTCCATTCTCGACCTCGCATCCCGTCTCGCGGCGCTCTCGAGATGAGGGCGTCGCTCCAGCGCCCTGCCCGCCGGATCTGACCCCGAGGCGGCACGGCTCCATCTCCGGCAGGAGGGCGGAGAGCCTGCACCGCGCTGCGGCTACTTCGGCATCCCCACCCACACGATGTTCCCGTCCGGGTCCTTCACCATGAAGTCGCGGTGACCCCACTTCTGGTCCTCGGGCTCCTGCATCACGACCGCGCGCTTCGCCTTTGCGCGCTCGAACAGCGCATCCACCCCGCCGTCGATCCGGAACTGCGCCTGCGCCGGCGCGCCGATCCCCAGCGTGTTCCCCGCGCGGCGCAGCAGGTGCAGGCAGACGCCGTCGCGCTTGAGCACCGCGTAGTTCGCCGGCCCCTCGCCCGCGACGTGGATCGCCAGAAACCCGAACAGGTCCGCGTACCACGCCATCGAGCGCTCAGTTCATGAAGGTCAGGGGAGCGTGGCGCGAGATCGGCAACCGCCCGCTCAATCCCGTCGAAGTGCGCCAATTTCCGGCCGAGGTGAACGCGACGGAGGACGGTGCGGCCGTGTCCTGGTCGGTCCCGGAATACGGGACCTTCGTCCTCCGCCCGTCCGTCGTCGAGGGGAAGCCTGCGTTAGCCGCGGTCGTGGCCGGGTGATGGCGGTCCTCGGCGCCGTTCCCGCGTGAGTCCGAATGATGCGGATCGCGAACAGCGGCCAGCCGTCGCGCGGAAGGCGGCCGAGAACCGTCACTTCGCGAACGCCCCGTTCGGCATCCCGCGCTTCACCATTTCCCCGCAGTACGCGTAGAGCGCGTCGTAGAGCGGGAACTCGGCGGCAAGCATCGCGTGGTCGTCCTTGAGGCCGACGTGCCGGAAGCCCTCGGCGATCGCGTTGAGCCCCGCGGCCTCCGGCTGGTTCCAGAGCGTGTTGTCGGTGTCCGCGCCGTTCACGATCTTCGCCATGAGGACCAGCGCCGCGTCCTTCCCGAGGTTCCACTTCTTCACGATCGCGTCGAACGAGCACTCCTTCCCGTGGTGCCCCAGCTCGTCCCCCTTGCAGTCGTAGCTCGTCGCGCCCTCCTACTTCGCCACCTCCGCCACCTTGTCCGCGGGCACGAAGAGGAACTCCGCCTTCGGGTCCACGAACTTGCGGATGAGCCACCGGCACGCCACCCGGTCCACCTTAACCTTCTCCCTCGTGATCCACTTCATTGTGCGACCTCCTCTTTGAGAAGCGCGGGGTGCGACGTCTGCAAGTTCCACATCAAACCGTGCGAGGACGCGAAGGTGCCGCCGCGGCGAGGACGTCGAGGAACCGCCGCGCGACGCGGGGGGCATCGAAGTCTCGGACGGCGTCGCGGCCGCCGGCGGCGAGGCGGGCGCGCAGGGCGGGGTCTTGCGCGAGGCAGAGGAGCGCGTCGGCCAGCGAGCCGGGGTCGTCGGGGCCGGCGAGGATCCCCGACGTCACGACCTCCGGGATCGCCGCCGCGCGCGCCGCGACGATCGGCACGCCCGCGGCCATCGCCTCGAGGAATACGATCCCGAACCCTTCCTGCACGGACGGGAGGCAGAAGACGTCGCAGCTGCGGTACTCGGCGGCGAGGGCGTCCGGCGGCACGAACCCGAGCCACTCGACCGTCCCGTCGAGCGCCAGCCCGCGGTGCAGCGCGTGCAGCCTCTCCTCCTCCGGCCCGTCGCCGACGATCCGGACGCGCAGCCCCGGCACCGGGCCGCGCAGCCGCGCCGCGGCCCGCAGCAGGACGTCCACGCGTTTCCGCGGGTACAGCTTGCAGACGCACAGCACGGTGAACCCTTCGCGCCGCTCCACGCGCGCCGCGGCCATCCGCTCGGTCCAGCGGCCGAGGTCGATCAGCTCGGGGACGATCGCGGGCTCGCGGTCGAGGCCGTACAGCTCCCGCAGCCGCCCCGCCGAGTACGCGCTCGTCGTCACCACGAGGTCCGCGCGACGGCAGTGCTCCGCCTCCAGCGCCGCCTGCCGCTCCATCATCCGCCGCGTCTCGCCCTCCTCGAACCGCGCCTCGTCCGCGATCACCCCCTTGATCGAGGCCACGTGCGGCGGCCCGCCGCGCCCGGCGAGCCCGTGCCCGTCCATGTCGAACCCCACGACCGCGTCCCACGCCCCGCGCTCCGGCGTGGAAAGGGAAGCGTTAAACGCGTCCCGCCGCTCCTCGTAGCTCCCCGCGCCGTCCCGGATCGCCCGCAGCTCCACCTCGTGCCCGAGCCCCCGCAGGGCCCCGGCCAGCGTGCTGATCCCGGTCCACGTGCCGCTTCCCTCGCGGACGGTGGCGGGCGTCCCGGTGACGAAGAGGAATCGCACGGGCGAAGGGAAAACCGGGGCGGCCGGGGCGTCAAGCGCGAATCCCGGCCGCCCGGCGGCTACTTTTCGGGCGCCTTCTCGAACGTCAGCGACACCGAGTTGATGCAGTACCGCAGCCCCGTCGGCTTCGGCCCGTCGTCGAAGACGTGCCCGAGATGCCCGCCGCATTTCGCGCAGTGCACCTCCGACCGCACCATCCCGTGGCTCGTGTCCTCCTCGGACGCGACGACGCCGTCCTTCGCCGGCTGGGTGAAGCTCGGCCAGCCGGTGCCCGAGTCGAACTTGTCGTCGGACTTGAAGAGCAGCTCGCCGCAGCCGGCGCAGCGGTAGGCGCCCGCATCGTGGTTGTTCCAGTAGGCGCCGGTGAAGGCCCGCTCCGTCCCCTGCTCGCGCAGCACCCGGTACTGCTCCGGCGTCAGCTTCGCCTTCCACTCCTCCTCCGTCTTCGGCGTCGCCGCCGTCGCTGCGTCGCCCGTCCCGCCGCCCGAGCCTTCGGACTTGGCCTGTCCACCGGACTTCGGCTGCTCCGACGTCCCGCCCGAACAGCCGGCCAACACCGCGGCTACCGCCGCCAGCGCGATCCCTGCGAGAAGAAGTTTCATGGCAAGCTCCTTTCCTCCACGCGTTCCCTGGCCCTCTTACGCACCGCCGGCGGAACCGGATTCACGCCGCTTCGATTCGCGAACTGTCGCCACCCAACGGAACCACGCGCGTCGTCTGTGGCATGCGGGGCAGCCCCTGTCCCTCCCGCGGCTCGGCGCCATCGCACGGACGTGTTCGAGTTTCATCCGGAGAGGCGCCCGCTTCGGCCACGCGAGCTCCGCCTTGAGAAGATCGAACTCCATCCAGCAGTAGATGCACAGGACGATCCTCGGCGCCCCCGGGAGTTCGTACTCCGCGAATTCCCCTTCGCCGCGCCCCGCCATTTCGAGGGATCGCGAGTCGGCCCCGCAACGAACGCAGGGGGAAACCTCGACCGGCTCCAGCCGCTCGCCGCAGTCCGGACACTGCTCGGCGGCGCGCCCCACCGCTAAACCGCGTACGACAGTGAATGCGACAGGACGTCGTGGTACCGCCGGCTTCCCGCCCGCGCCGCCCACTTGCGCGCCGACGCCGCGAGCCGCCCCATGACGCCCTCGAACTCCGCCTGGCTCGTGTTCACGAGCGACAGGTAGAGCATGGCGGCGCTGCGGAGCCAGTTGAACAGCGGGTTCCGGGCCGGGCTGTCCGGCTGCAACCGGAGCTGCGTGTAGAGCTCCTCGAACTCGGCGTCCGTCGGGACGATCCCGAGCGCCGCGCACCCGTCGATCGCCGCGAGCTCCACCATCATGAAGAACGCCTGGTAGTGCGGCGTCGGCCCCAGTTCGAACGACGGCGGCGTCCGCTTGCCCGTGAAAAGCTCGTGCGCCGGGCGCAGGCGGACGTCGGCGGTCTCCGTGCCGTCCGTCACGCGGGCCGCCCCGCCCGGCGCCGGGGCGGGGGAGGCGATCCAGGGAAGGGCCTGTGTGAAGTCCACGCTGACGCCGGCCCCGACGAGGCTGCTGAGGAGGTCCTGGTCCATGTCATTCTCCGAGATACGCGCTTTTGACTTTCTCGTCCCTGAGGAGGTCTCCAGCATTCCCGGACAGCGTGATGGCCCCAGTTTCCATGACGTAAGCGCGATGGGCAAGACGAAGAGCGGCGTGGGCGTTCTGCTCGACGAGGAGGATGGTCGTCCCCTCGCGGTTGAGGTCGCGGATGACGCCGAAGATCTGCTGGCAGATGAGCGGCGCGAGCCCGAGCGACGGCTCGTCCAGCAGCAGCAGCTTCGGCCGCGCCATCAGCGCCCGACCGATGGCGCACATCTGCTGCTCGCCGCCGGAGAGCGAACCGGCGGCCTGCCACTGGCGCTCCTCGAGGATGGGGAAGAGCCCGAAGACTTTCTTCAGGTCGGCGGCGACGCCGTCGCGGTCGCGCCGGAGGTAGGCTCCCATCTCGAGGTTTTCGTGGACGGTGAGTTCGGAGAAGAGCTTTCGGCCCTCGGGGGACTGAGCGACGCCGGCGCGGACGATGGCGTTGGTCGGCGCCCGAGTGATGTCCTTTCCCTCGAGCTCGACGGTGCCCTCGCGGATCTTCACCAGCGAGCAGATGGCATTCAGCGTCGTGCTCTTGCCCGCGCCGTTGGCGCCGATGAGTGTGACGATCTCCCCGGCCCCGACCTCCAGGCTGACGCCGTGGAGGACTTCGAGGGTGCCGTATCCCGCCCGTATGCCGCTCAGTTTCAGCAATCGCCTCTCCGCATCGCGCGTTCCAGGCCGCAGTGGGTAGTGGGCAGTGGGCAGTTGACAGTGGGCAGGGGGCGGTTGGCAGGGATCTCGGACTCTGCCTCCCGCCCACTGCCTGCTGCCCACTGCCTGCTGCCCACTGCCCACTGCCCACTGCCCACTGCCTACTGCCCACTGCCCACTGCCCACTGCCTACTGCCCACTGCCCACTGCCTACTGCCCACTGCCTACTGCCCACTGCCTACTCCGGCAGCGCCTTGTCCAAGTCCCCCGCCAGCCCGCCGTCCTTCTTCGGCTCCTCCGGAGCGGCAGCAGCCGCCGTTTCCCCGCCGTCGTGCGCCGCCTCGCTCCCAAGGTACGCCTCGATCACCTTCGGGTCCGCCCGAACCGCCGCAGGCGGCCCGTCCGCGATCTTCTCGCCGTGATCCAGCACCAGGATCCGGTCGCTGATCTCCATCACCAGCTTCATGTGGTGCTCGATCAGGAACACCGTGATCCCCGTCTCCCTGATCCGCCGGATCAACACCACCAGCGCGCCCTTCTCCTTCGGGTTCATCCCTGCCGCAGGTTCGTCCAGCAGAAGCAGCCGCGGCTGGCTCGCCAGCGCGCGTGCGATCTCCAGCAGCCGCTGCTCCCCGTACGACAGGCTCGACGCCTGCTCGTGCGCCCGGTCCGCCAGCCCCACGAACGCCAGGTACTGGTACGCCGCCGCCGAGATCTCCTCCTCCTCCCGCTTCGAGGCCTTCACCGGCAGGATCGCCCCCAGCAGCCCCGCCCGCGTCCTCGAGTGGCACCCGACCTTCACGTTGTCCAGCGCCGGCAGGTCCCCGAACAGCCGGATGTTCTGGAACGTCCGCGCCAGCCCCAGCCCGCAGATCGCGTGCGGCGCCAGCCTCGACAGGTTCGCAGGCCCCGACCTCGCGTAGTACACCACCCGCCCCACCGTCGGCGGGATCAGCCCGCTGATCATGTTGAAAAGCGTCGTCTTCCCCGCGCCGTTCGGCCCGATCAGCGCCGTGATCTCCCCCTCGCACACCGTCCCGTCCACGGGCTTCACCGCCTCCACCCCCCCGAACGTCTTCGCCACGCCCTCCAGCCGCAGGATCGGCATGCGGTCCAGGAGCGCCGGGATGCTGATCTGGGGCTTGTAGCGGGGAAGGGCGGTCATGGCTTACCCGTGCGGAAGAGCGCGGTGCGTGCGGCGCGGAGCTTCTCGCGCTCGTCCTCTGTGAAGGGTTCGCGTTCGCCGCGGGGCGGGAGGAGGCCCTGGGGGCGGAAGATCATGACGAGGACGAGGATGGCGCCGAAGACGAGGTAGCGGGCCTGGTCGGGGACCTTGAGCATGACGGCGTCGCCGGCGGCCTGCCAGGCGACGTTTTCGAGCCAGGGGAGGCGCCCGTGGAAGAAGGAGGAGAGGCCGGGGCCCAGCTCGACGCCTTCGCGGAGGATTTCGCCCAGGGAGACGAGGACGACCGTGCCGACGACGGCTCCGCGGATGGAACCGAGGCCGCCGAGGACGATGCAGGCGAGGATGAGGACGGAGACCCAGAAGTCGTAGCTGCCGGGGGTGACGATCTCGACGCGGAGCGCCTGGAGCGCGCCGCCGACGCCGCCCACGAACCCGGACACGGCGAACGCGAGGATGCGGTAGCGCGGGATCGAGATGCCGTTCGCCTTGGCGCTGATCTCGTCGGCCTTCATGGCGAGCCAGGCGCGGCCGACGCGGGAATCGTGGAGCCGCACCATGGCGAGGACGGCGACGACGACGACGGCAAGGAGGAAGAAGTAGAAGGCCCGTGAGTTGGGCTCGATCAGTTTCCCCGGGGCCCGGTACGAGTAGTCGGCCGTCGGGATCGTGACGCGGCCGCCGCGCGGGAGGTTCCGCCAGCGGAACGTCCCTGTTTCCCAGACCTTCACGTCGGCGGTGACCTCGGCCGGCGCGCCAGGGACCGGTTTCCAGTTCTCGCCACCGCGCGGGAACACCAGCCGGGCGCCCGCCGGGAACCTCAACGTGCCGCCGCCCTCGGCGATCTCGATGGTCGAGCCCGGCGGCAGCTCCCCGATCCCCGTCGCGTGCCCGCCGAGCCGGATCCCGGGGAAGTCCGTGTACCCCTTCGCCGCGTTCGTCACGGGCCCGCAGTTCTGCACGAAGATGAGCAGGATCTGCGCGAACGCGAAGGTCACGATCGCGTAGTAGTCGCCGATCAGCCGAAGCGTCGGCGCTCCCCGCAGCGCTCCCCAGAGCGCGCAATGCAACCCCGCCGCGAGAAGGCACAGCAGCCACGCCCCCTCGAATTGCAGCCACGGCAATCGGTACAGGATCGCCAGCGTGTACGCCCCGATCATCACGAACGCCACGTACCCCAGGTCCAGCAGCCCCGTCCACCCCGGCACGACGTTCAGGCCCAGCGCGAACAGCACGTAGATGAACACGATCGTGCTCACCGAGATCAGGCGCTTCTGCACCGGGTCCGAAAACGGCACGAACGGCAGCACGATCGCCACGCCGAGGAGCGCGATGAGCAGCAGCCAGTCGCGTGAGATCTTCACGCGCGCTCCACCGACTTCGAGCCGAGCAGCCCCGTCGGGCGGAACAGGATGACCGCGATCAGCACCAGAAACGCCGCCGCCGGACCGTAGACCCCGCCGATCCCCCAGTCGCCCAGCTTCCACGTCGCCAGGCTCGTGATGATCCCCATCACGACGCCGCCCAGCGCCGCGCCGCGGATGTTCCCGATGCCCCCCAGAACCGCCGCGGAGAACGCGATCACGCCCACCTGCGTGCCCATGTTGAAGACCACGCCGCCGCCGAGCTTGAGGGCGTAGAGAATCCCGCCGACCGCGGCGAGCGACGACCCGATCGCGAACGTCAATCGGATGATCCGGTTCACCGACACTCCCATCAGCGCCGCCGTGTTCTTGTCCAGCGACACCGCACGCATCGCCCGCCCGATCGTCGTCTTCCGGATCATGAACTCCAGCGCCAGCATCAGCGCCAGCGTCACCACCCAGATCACAGGCTGCTTCCACTCCACGTTCACCCCGAGGATCGTCGCGCTCCGCTCCAGCCAGTGCTCCCGCGTCTCCTGCCCCCACTCCACCGCCGATCGCGGGACCTTCAGGTCCTGCTGGGACTGCTTCCGCAGGTCCGCCAGTGTCTTCAGCGCGTCCCCCGTCCCGTTCCGGAACTCCACCCGCACCCCGTCCGGGATCCGCGCCACCGCCACCACCCGCGGCAGGTTCTCACGCGCGGTCGCAAGCCGCTTCTCCATCTCCGGAAGCGCCGCCGACTGCGCGTCCCGCGCCCGCTCCTCCTCGAAGTTCTTCTTCGCCACCCTGTACTCGCCGAGGAAAATCCCGTTCGCCGCCTCGTCGTACTTCCCGTCCCGCACCTTCTCCAGCCGCGAGGCGACCTCGTCCAGCAGCGCCTGCCTGTTCTCCGGCGCCTTCTTCAGCACCATCTCGTACGTCGGCGCAAGCTTCGGGAACGACCGCACACCGCTTCGCCACACCATCATCGCGACGTTCTGCAGGAAGATGGACATGCCGAGTGCCGTGATGAGCGGCGCGAGCTTGGGCGCGCTGCGGAGCGGCTGGTAGGCGACGCGGTCAATGGTGACGCCGAGGAGGGCGCAGAAGGCGCAGGCGGCGGCGATGGCGGGGACGAGGCTCCAGCCGGCGGAGAGGGCGATGACGCCGACGAAGGCGCCGCACATGAAGATCTCGCCGTGGGCGAAATTGATGAGCTTGAGGATGCCGTAGACCATGGTGTAGCCGACGGCGATGAGGGCGTAGATTCCCCCGAGCGAGAGGGCGTTGACGAGCTGGGGGGCGAGTTCGGACCAGTGCATCGGGGCTCCGCCGGGGGAATGGCGGATTTTGTGCGAAGGGGCGGCAACATGCAACGAGAGTGGTCGTTGGTGGGTGGTTCGTGGTTGGTAGTAACGGCGAACGACGCGAGTCCGCCTTGAACCACCAACCACAAACCACCCACTACAAACCAGAACGGCCGCGCTCATCGCGCGGCCGTTCCTCTACCGCTGTTTCACGCTACTTCAGCTGCTTCTCGTGCGGCACGAACTCGCCGTCCTTCACGATCTCCACGAACGCCGGCTTCACGCAGTCACCGTTCTTGTCGAAGTAGGTCACGCCGGTCACGCCGTCGTACCCCGTCTCCTTCGTGTTCATCGCCTCCATCGCCTCGCGGATCTTCGCCCGGTCCGTCCCGCCCTTCCGGATCGCCTCCGCGCCCTGCATCACCGCGTCGTAGACCTGCGCCGCCCACGTCCCCGGGTCCTTGCCGAACTTGTCGTTGTACGCCTTCCGGAACGCCACGGCCTTGTCGCTCGTCGCCTCGATCGAGAACGGGCTCGTCAGCACCAGCCCCTCCGCCGCGTCGCTCGCGATCTTGATCAGCGCGTCGTCCTTCAGCCCGTCGCCGCCCAGGAACTGCGCCTTGATCCCCTTCGACCGCGCCTGCTTCACGATCGACGCCGCCGCGTTGTAGATCCCGCTGACGAAGATCACGTCCGGCTTCTTCGCGTTGAACGCGTCCAGCGTCGCGCTGAAGTCCACCGTCTCGCGCGTGTACGCCTCGACCTGCGCCACGTCCAGCCCGATCTCCTTCGCCTTCTTCACGAACGAGTCCTTCAGCCCGGTGCCGTAGTCGTCGTTGTCGAAGAACACGCACACCTTCTTCGCGCCCATCACCTCCATCGCCACGCGCGCGAGCAGCTCTCCCTGGAAGTCGTCGCGGTACAGGTTGCGGAAGGTCCACCTGGACTTCTCGCACACCGTCGGGTTCGTGGAGGCCGGGCTGAATTCCACGAGGCCGACGCGGTCGTACGTCGTCTGCCCGGCGAGGGTGCAGCTCGAGTTGAAATGGCCGACGACGAGCAGCACGTCCGGGTCGTTCGCGAACTTCTCCGCGACCACCTTCGCCTGCTGCGGCTTCGCCTCGTCGTCGCCGTACACCAGCTCGAGCTTCTTCCCGTTGATGCCGCCGGCCTTGTTGATGGCCTCGGCCGCGAGCTCGGCGCCGCTCTTGAGCTGGTCGCCGGTCTCCTTCTGGTCGCCCGTCATCGGCCCGGCGACGCCGATCTTGATGGTGTCGCCCGCGAAGGCGAGCGTCGTGGTGAGCGCGACGGTCAGCAGCGTGGACAGGAAGCGCATGGCGGGAGTTCCCTCAATGGAAAACGGAAGTTTCGGACCCCTGAAGGAGGCGGACTATAGGGCGGGCCGGAGGAGGCGGACAAGGAATAGCGGGGCGCGGAAGCGCCGGTCTTTCCCCCTGTGGGAGCTGTAACGCGCGGGGTGCGGGAAATGTTCCCGGGGACTATTCGACGGGGACCGGCTCGCGGCTGGGAGCCTCGACGCCGGGGGCGCGCGACGGGTGGGAGACGGCCTTCGACGGGGCGCCCATGCGGTACTCGTTGCGGACGAGGTTCGGGTGCTGGAAGAGCCCGAGCTTGAGCGTGAGGCCGGTCCAGGCGGCGGCGGCGACGCCGGCGACGGACTGGATCTTCTCGAACAGCGTGGGGCGGCCCAGGACCGCGTGGATCCGTTTCTGGAGGTCGCCCATCCAGCGGCGGACGTGCGGGGTGGGGCCGAACACCTTCCCGGCGAGGAACACGGGGTAGGCCTTGCGGATGTCCTCCGCGAACAGCGCGGCCTTCTTGCGCAGGAACGCGCTCGGCGAGTCCTTGAGCTTGAGGTAGCCCAGCAGCCACGTCTCGACCGCGCGGAAGATCGTCGGGCCGAGGCGCTTGAAGTCCTCCTGGAAGCAGCGCGTCTGCTGGAACTCGATCTCCTTCGCGCTCATGGTCGGGTGGATGACCATGGACGAGAAGCCGCTCGCGGTCCGCGCGTACTTCACCATGTCCGCGGCCAGCTCCGGCGCCAGAAGCCCTTCCTTCACGACGCGGTCGAAGAACGGCGTCCCGGGCGTCGGGCCGTAGATCATGAACTGCGTGAGGTCGGGTTTGAGCGCCAGCAGGCCCGCGAGCTCCTCCTCGATGATCTCCGGCGTCTGGTACGGGAAGCCGACGATCATGGAGGCGAGAATGGAGATGCCGTGCTCGCGGAACTCCTTGAAGATCTCTTCCGCCGAGCGGCCTTTCTGCTTCGCGTACCCGGACCGCGTCCCCTCGTAGCCGATCCACATGCCGTCGATCCCCATCTCGAGGATCTCCTGCACGGTGTACTGCGACAGCGCGCGGATGCTGGCGAAGCAGAACACGGCGAGGGGGACGCCGCCCGCCTGCACGGCGTCGCGGAATTCCATTGCTCGCCGGCGGTTGAGGAGGAAGTCCTCGTCGATGATCAGGATCGCCATCTTCGGGTCGATGTCGAGGTAGCCGCGGATGACGCGGTAGATGTCCTGGCCGGTGGGGAGGAGCTTGACGTGCTTCTTCTTGAAGAAGAACGACGTGCAGCAGAAGTCGCACGCGTTGGGGCAACCGAGGCCGCCGAAGACGATGCCGGTCCGGGAGATGAGCCTCCCGAAGACGCGGAGCGGGTTGACGATGAGCGGATGGCGGTGGGGAAGGGGGTGGGGCGGCTCGCCGAGCAGGCGGCGCATGAACGTCACGCCCTCTTCGCGGCAGATGTGGTCGCCGTAGGGGCGGAGGAGGGAGTCGTCGAGGACGGTGCCGTAGCCGCCGAGGACGATCTGCGCCCTGGGGGCGTATTTCCGGATGATCTCGACTGTCTCGATCATGCGGTGGTAGGTGGCGAGGACGAACGAGACGCCGACGACGTCCGGGCCCGTCTTGAGTTCGCGGATCAGCTCGGCCTTCGACGGGTACTGGAGCGTGACGGCGGGGGCATCGAGGTTCTCGGCGACGTACTCGAGGGAGAAGTGGATGTGGAGCGAGCGCGGCGAGAACAGTCCCTGGGCGCGGGTGACCTGCTCGAAAAGGAGCTCGTAGCCGACGCTCGGGGCATCGCCGTACCGGACCCCGAGGGGCCGGCAGACGCTGGTCAGGAGGACCTTCTTCGGGCGTCTGCTGGGCAGGTGGCGGGCTCCGAGGTGATTAGGAAGGTGAGTTAACTAACAGAAAGCGGGCGGGAGCGGAAGGGAAAACGGCGGGGGATGGGGTGGAGGCGGGATGGGGCGGGGGAGGGCTCGTGCCGGGGCTCGGGCCACGAACCGACGGACAAGGGCAGCCTGGTTCCTGGCCGCACTCCCTGGCCGTGGCACCAGCCCCAGCCCTCCCCATCCCCCACCCTGCCGTTTTTCCCGGTGACACCACCCGCCCCGCCGCTATCCTCACCCTCCCCGTGGACATCACCCGCCCCCTCGTCGAAAAGGTCGCCCTCCTCGCGCGCCTCGAAATCCCGCCCGCCGGCGCCGACAAGGCAGCCGCCCAGCTCGGGCGCATCGTGACGATGGTGGAGAAGCTCAACGAGCTCGACACGAAGAACGTCGAGCCGATGACGAACCCGACCGGCCTGGTGGACGCCTTCCGCTCCGACGAGCCGCGCCCGAGCCTGCCGCGCGCCGAGGCGCTCGCGAACGCCCCGGACAAGGTCGAGATGTTCCTGCGCGTCCCGAGGGTCGTCGAATGATCGAGCTCACCGCGGTCGAGATCCGCGACGGCGTCCGCGCAGGGAAGCTCCGGGCGCGCGACGTCTGCGAAGCGCACCTCGCGCGGATCAAGGCGCTCGATCCGAAAGTCCACGCCTTCCTCCACGTGGACGAGGCCGGCGCGCGCGCCGCGGCGGACCGCGTGGACGCCTCCCCCGACAAGGGCCCGCTCGCCGGCGTCCCGCTCGCCGTAAAGGACAACATGTGCCAGCGCGGCGTCCCCACGACCTGCGCTTCGAAGATCCTCGAGGGCTTCCGCCCCCCCTACGACGCGACGGCGCTTCTCCGCGCCCTCGCCGCGGGCGCCGTGCCGCTGGGCCACACGAACCTGGACGAGTTCGCGATGGGGTCGTCCACGGAGAACTCGGCGTACGGGCCGTCGCGCAACCCGTGGGACCTGGCGCGCGCGCCGGGCGGGTCGTCGGGCGGCAGCACGGCGGCGGTCGCGGCGCGGATGGCGGCGCTGGCGTTCGGGAGCGACACGGGCGGCTCGATCCGCCAGCCGGCCGCCCTCTGCGGCGTCGTGGGGATGAAACCGACGTACGGCCGCGTCTCGCGCTACGGCCTCGTCGCCTTCGCTTCCAGCCTCGACCAGATCGGCCCGATCGCCCGCACGGTGCGCGACGCGGCCGTGTTCCTCGGCGCGATGAGCGGGCACGACACGCTGGACTCGACGTCGGCGCCGGTGGAGGTGCCGGACTACGAGAAGGAGCTGGAGGCAGGCGTGAAAGGGCTGCGGGTCGGGGTACCGAAGGAGTTCTTCGGCGCGGGGACGGACCCCGGCGTGCGCGCGGCGATCGACGCGGCGCTCAAGCAGCTCCAGAAGCTCGGCGCCACGCTCGTCGACATTTCGCTTCCCCACACCGACTACGGAATCGCCGCCTACTACGTCATCGCGCCGTGCGAGGCGTCGTCGAACCTCGCGCGGTACGACGGCGTGCGGTTCGGGCACCGGGCGAAGTCGTTCGACGGGCTGGTGGACATGTATCGCAAGTCGCGGACGGAGGGGTTCGGCGAGGAGGTGCGGCGCCGGATCCTGCTGGGGACGTTCGCGCTGAGCTCGGGATACTACGAGGCCTACTACAGGAAGGCGCTGCAGGTCCGGCGCCTGATCAAGAACGATTTTGACGAGGCGTGGAAGACAGTTGACGTGATCGCGGGGCCGACGAGCCCGATCCCTGCGTTCCGGATCGGCGAGAAGGCGGACGACCCGATCGCGATGTACCTGTGCGACGTGCTGACCGTGACGGCGCCGCTGGCCGGGATCCCGGGCGTGAGCGTGCCGGCCGGGTTCACGCCGGGGGGCCTGCCTGTCGGGCTGCAGTTGCTGGGGAAGGAGTGGAGCGAGGCGACGCTGCTGCGGGCGGGGAGGGCGTACGAGAGGGAGACGGAGTGGTGGAGGAAGGGGCCGCAGGTATGAGCGCCCACAAGGGCCGTCATCCGCGGTCGTTTCCGCCCCATCCGCCTTCATCCGCGAATTCCTTTCCGGAGAAAGGCAAAGGCGATTCGCGGATAAAGGCGGATGCTGCGGAAACGGCCGCGGATAGAGGCCGGAAGGAACCGAGATGACCCCGTCCTGGGAAACCGTCATCGGCCTCGAAGTCCACGTGCAGCTCAAGACCCGCACGAAGCTGTTCTGCGGCTGCGTGAACAAGTACGGTGCGGACCCGAACACGCTGGTCTGCCCGATCTGCCTCGGCCTTCCCGGCGTCCTCCCGGTGCTCAACCGCCAGGCGTTCGCCCTCGCCGTCCGGGCCGGCGTCGCGCTGGGCTGCGACGTCGCGAACCTCACGAAGTTCGACCGCAAGAACTACTACTACCCGGACCTGCCGAAGGGCTACCAGATCAGCCAGTACGACCGCCCGCTCAACCGCAGGGGCCGGCTCGAGATCGAGACGCCATCCGGTAAAAAAAACATCGGCATCACCCGCATCCACCTCGAGGAGGACGCGGGCAAGCTCATCCACCCCGAGACCGAGGGCACCGCCGGCGTCTCCTTCGTCGACCTCAACCGCGCCGGCGTCCCCCTCGTCGAGATCGTCAGCGAGCCCGACATGCGCTCGCCCGAAGAGGCCTACGCCTACCTCACCGCCCTCAAGGAGATCCTTCAGTACGTCGACGTCTCCGACTGCGACATGGAGAAGGGCTCGCTTCGCTGCGACGCCAACGTCTCCATCCGCCGCCCGGGCGACCCGAAGCTCGGCGTGAAGACCGAGATCAAGAACCTCAATTCCTTCAGGGCCGTCGCGAAGGCCCTGTCGTACGAGGCCGCGCGCCACGCGCAGGTGATCGAGTCCGGCGGGAAGGTCGAGCAGGTCACCCTGACCTGGGACGCCGTCGCCGAGAAGACCATCGTCCTGCGCTCCAAGGAAGAGGCCCACGATTACCGCTATTTCCCCGAGCCCGACCTCGTCCACGTCCAGGCCGATCCCGCCTTCGTCGCCAAGGTCCGCGAGGCCCTCCCCGAGCGCCCCGCCGCCCGCCGCGAGCGCTACGTCCACGAGCTCGGCCTCCCCGCCTACGACGCCGGCGTCCTCACCGGCGACAAGGAGCTCGCGGAGCTGTTCGACCGCCTGCGCGGCGAGGGCCTCGCGCCGAAGATCGCGTCGAACTGGGTCATGAAGCACGTCCTGGCGGCGATGAACGAAAAGAAGCTGCACGCGTCCGCGTTCTTCGACAAGACGCGCCGGATCGCCGAGGTCGCGAGGAAGGTCGAGGCGAAGGAGGTCACGGGGCAGACCGGCGGCGACCTGTTCCTCTGGATCCTGGAGACGCCCGAAAGCGCCTCCGTCGACGAGCACGTCCGCAAGCAGGGCCTCGCGCAGGTCTCCGACGCCGGCGCGCTCGAGGCGATCGTGAAGGACGTGATCGCGAAGAGCCCGCGGATCGTGGCCGACATCAAGGCGGGGAAGACGACCGCGATCCAGGCGCTGGTCGGGCAGGTGATGCGCGAGACGAAGGGGAAAGCGAACGCGACGGTCGCGCGCGAGCTGATTGAGAAGGCGCTGCATTAGACGTCGGGGCGAGGTGTTAGACTGGCCTCCACAATGGCCGGCGACACGAAGAGGACGAAGAAGCACGGGACGAAGCCGCCGACGGCGAAATGGGTCCGGGCGGACCAGCCCGCCCCCACGCCGCCCGAGGAAGGCCAGATCGACCTCGACGCAGAGTACCGCGCGCTGGTCGCCCGCCTCCCGGTCGACGCCCCCGGCGCCGTGGACGAGTACCGCTTCTTCCGCGAGCGCGTCACGCAGCACGGCGACCGCCACCTGATCGCGCTGTGCAGCATCGACCTCGGCGCGGCGTACGACGCGGCGGGGGACCGGCGGAACGCGCGGATCGAGTTCCAGCGCGTCGTCGCGCATGCCGCCTCGGCCGGCGACCACACGCTGGTCGGCATCGCCAAGGACTGGCTCGGCATGGTCGCCCAGACCGAACAGCGCTTCGACGACGCCCTCAAGCTCCACACCGAGGCGCTCGTCTCCCTGCGGAAGGCCGGAAAGCCGAAACCGCTCTCGCGCTGTCTGAACAACCTCGGACTGCTGAAGGCGCGGGCGCAGGACGGCGACGGGGCGTCGGAGTGCTTCAGGGAGGCGCGCGACCTGCGGGAAAAGGCGGGGGACCGCGAGGCCGTGGCGCGGATGGAGGCGAACCTCGGCGTGGTCGCACTGCTCACGAACCGGATGGCGGACGCCGCGGGCCATTTCCGCGCGGCGATGGGCATCGTGCAGACCTTCGGGCACGACGCCGAGGCCGCCGCGCAGGACCTGCGCGCCACCGTTTCCGCGAATCTCGGCGTCTGCGAGGAGGCGGAGGGCCGCCTCGTCGAGTCGATGGCGGCGAGCGGGGAAGCGGCGGGGATCTTTGCGGAGCGGGAGAACCGGAAGGGGCTGTCGGACGCGCGGCACAACATCGGCGTCGCGGCGCTGCGTGCGGGGGACGACAAGCGGGCGCTGCAGGAGTTCAACCTCGCGTCCGCGTCCGCGACGGCCGCCGGGGAGCGCGCGGCGGCGGCGGAGTCGATTTTCAACATCGCGGTCTGCAACGCGCGCAGCGGGGCGGCCGACCTGGCAAGGCGCGCGGCGCAGGCGGCGCGGGCGGAGTTCACGCATTTCGGCGACCAGGACGGCCTGGCGCGGACGGCGGAGTTCCTGGAGCTGCTGCCGAAGGCGGGGGAGTTCGACGCGCAGGCGCGGATCGCGGAGCTGGCGTTCTCGACGCGGGCCCGCCTCTCTCTTCAGGCCGCACGCCTCACGACCTGATCACTCGACCCGGATGTGCCCCGGGATCCCCCGCGCCGCTTCCGCCTTCGTCACCGCCTCGCACCAGCACCCGGCGTAGTCTGGGCCCCACTCGATGCGGACGAGGCGGCGGTCGTCGGAGACAAAGAAGCGCTCGAAATTCGGGCTTTCGCCCCAGTGTCGCCAGGCGAAGACCCAGGCGGGGACGGTGCGGCCGTTGACGGCGACGTCCTCGCGGCCGAGGCATTCGAGGCGCGAGCGGCAGCGGACGGCGGCGGAGCCTTCGCGGAGCTCGGGGAAGGCGCGGCGGGCGCCGGCGCGGAGGGGGAGCGTGAGGGCGAGAAACGGGACGGAGTAGGTGTTGAGCGCCGTCGCGGCCGCCGGGCGCTCCTCGATCGCGCGCTTCTGTCCCTTCGAGTCCGCCGCCTCGCCCCGCCAGATGCCGTCGGGGCCGAGGGCTGCGCGCGCCGTCTCCTGGCCTTCCTCCTTCGTGCCGAAGACGCAGTCAACGGCGACGGTGCCGAGGACGGCGTCGAGCCGGTGGGTGGAGCGGACGTGGGCGCGGTAGGCCCAGCGCTCCTTGCCCTCGCCGCCGCCGAAGAAGGTGAGGTGGTCGAACTCGACGCCGCCGCGCGAGGGGCTGACGTGGACGCGCTCGTAGCCCGCGCGGTCCGTGCCGAACGACGTGCGGAACCACCACGACGCGGGCTTCGCGAACGCCGAGAGGTCCGGCGGGTCGCCGCAGTCCGGCGCCGTCCGCCACGCGCACGTCCCCGCCTGCACGGCGTAGCCCTGCACGCCGATCCGACCCGCCGCCACCTCCACCTCGAACGCGCCGCCGTCGTGCCGCACGCCCTTCAGCCGGACGTCGCCCTTCCCGCCGCCCTGCACCGCCTTCAGGAACGCACCCAGGTCCGGCGTCGGCGCGCCCCCCGCGTGCGTCACGATGTCGCCGGGCGCGAACCCCGCGGCAGCGGCGGGCGAGCCGGGGCGGACTTCCACCAGGAACACGCCGGTGGCGCGGGGGGACTGAAGGGCCAGTTCGAGGTCGTCGAGGGCAGGAAGCGGCATGGGTTCCTCCGTGGGGAAAGGGCTGACGATAGCGCGGGGGGCGCGGGGCGGCCCACAATCCGGAGGAGGGGGGGCGCGGATTTCAGGAAGCGCGGGGAGGAACGGAAACGGCGGCGGATATACTGGCCGGGGTCAGGGGGACGCGCCGCCAGTGAGGAATCGTGCCATGAAGACGCTTGCGCTGCTGGCCGTCGTTGCCGTCGCGGCTCCGCTGGTCGCGGGCTGCCGCCATCACCGCCATGTCGTGAGCCACGGGGTCGTCGTCCACCCCGGCGGGGTCGTCCACTACCACGGCACCGGGTGCGGCCACGTGTACAGGGACGGCTGCTGGGTGGAGCCGCGCGTGGTGATCGTTCCGCCGCGCCCGCATTTCCGGCCGCCCTTCCCGCACCGCCTCTTCCACCATCACAGGTAACCCATGCGAAAACTCGCCTGCCTCGCCCTGCTGGCCGCGTGCGGCTGCGGGCACAGCTACGACAAGTACAGGACTCGCGACGTCGTGTACGTGAGGGACGATGGGGAAGAGGTCCCGCGCACGACGACGGACCGGGTGCGGTCGCGGAGTGTGCAAGTCATCTACTCCAGCGACGTGCAGGGCGGGTACGGCCCGGGTTCGTACGGGTCCCACGGAGGCACCGTGATCACCCCGCAGGACGACGGCACGGTGATCATCGAGGGGGAGTATCACCGCCGGTGACGTGGTTCATGGTGGACGTGGAGGCGGACGGGCCGATCCCGGGCGACTACTCGATGGTGTCGCTCGGGGCCGTGATCGTGGAGCCGGGGCTGGCGCGGACGTTCTACGCGACGTTCCGGCCGGTGACGGAGAGGTTCGTGGCCGAGGCGCTGAAGGTCTGCGGGTTCACGCGCGAGCAGACGCTCGCGTTCGACGACCCCGCCGCGTCGATGGCGAAGTTCCGCGACTGGGTCGCGGCGAACAACAAGGGCCGTGCTCAGTTCGTCTCGGACAACAACGGCTTCGACTGGCAGTTCGTGAACTGGTACTTCCGCCACTTCCTCGGCGACAACCCGTTCGGCCACAGCTCCACCAACCTCGGGTCGCTCTACAAGGGGCTCGCGAAGGACGTCTTCGTGAACTTCAAGCACCTGCGAAAGACGCCGCACACGCATCATCCGGTGGACGACGCGCGCGGCAATGCGGAGGCGTTGCTGGCGATGAAGGACCTCGGGCTGAAGATCGGGTGGGAGTGAGCGCGGGGAGGGGCGGGTTCGCGGTTGGCGGTCAAGGGTTAAGCAGCCTGATGGGCGCAATCCGGCGGGAGGTCGCGGAGAACTCCCGCGTCTCCCGCCTCCGTCCCACTCGCCCGCAACACGTTGCTCAACCCTCTTCCGCCAGCGCCAACCGGCCTTCCTACGCTCCAAACGCCACGTACCACATCATCCTCCCTGCCACCGCCAGCGCCGCCGCCAGGAACACCCACCGCACGAACCGCGCGCCCTTCCGGATCGCCAGCCGGCTCCCCACCCAGCTCCCCGCCGCGTTCGCGACGCCCATCGGGATCGCCACCGGCCAGATCACGAGGCCCTTCCAGATGAAGGTCGCCAGCGAGCCGATGTTGCTCGCGAAGTTCATGGCCTTGGCGTTGCCGGTGCCGGTGACGAAGTCGAACTTGAGGAAACGGACCATGACGAAGACGAGGAAGGAGCCGGTGCCGGGGCCGAAGAACCCGTCGTAGAAGCCGATGACGAGGCCGGCGGCGACGGTGATCGCGAGGTTGCGCGGAGTGGGGCCGGCATAGGCGTTGTCACCGCCGAACCGGGGCTTGAAGAACAGGTAGAGCGCCATCGCGATGAGCAGGAACCCGAACACGGTCTTGGCGAGGCGCTCGTCGAGCTTGCCGAGGTGGACGAGCGCCAGCGCGCCGAGGATCGAGCCGACCAGCGCGCACGCCCCCCCGAGGCACGCGACGTCGCGGTCCAGCTTCCCCTTCGCCAGGAACGACACCGTCGCCGTGCTCGAGCCGCTCGCCCCCACGAGCTTGTTCGTGCCGCCGATCTGCGGCACGGTGAACCCGAAGGTCGCGATCGCCGGCATCGTCAGGATGCCGCCGCCCCCCGCCATCGCGTCGATCGCTCCCGCGACGAACGCGACGGCGGAGCAGATGCCGATGTGAAGGGGGTCGAAGCCGGTCACGCGCGGGAGTCTACGGGCGGCGCGCCGCCTGCGCCCGCGTTACCGGAGCGCTTCCACGTACGCCCGCCACTCCCGCTCCAGCTTCCCCCAGTCCATCCCCGCGAACGCCTCGTCCACGGCCTTCGAGGCGTCGGCTCCCGCGCTCAGGGCCCGGACGAGCGCGTCGGGAACCTCGTGCGTGCGGGGATCGCGGGAGTTGATGAGGAAGTGGACGAGCGACCAGCCCTGGGGGTAGCAGACGGCGGGGCGGTCGTAGTAGCGGCCCCGGGGGAGGTGGACAAACTCGCGCAGCGGCAGGGCGGAGCCGTCGGCGATCGCGGCGCGGATCGCGTCCCCCCAGCCGTGGTTCGGGCGACCGAAAATCCACTTCCCGCCGCCCGGGGCGTCGGGAGCCCCCTCGGGGGCGTGGTCGGCCGGGACGATGCGCGTCTGCCCGAAGTAGTCGGCCATCCCCTCGTCGAACCACGCCGGCGGGTCGGCGTCGGCGTCGAGGTACCAGTGGAAGTACTGGTGCCAGGCCTCGTGGTAGGCCGTCGCGGTCATCTCCTGCGGCGACGGCAGGCGCACCATGGGGTCGCCGCCGCCGAGGCCGACGAATCGCGTCAGGACGAGGTCGCCCGTGGACTGGTCGTAGCAGCCCGCCGTGCCGTCCTCGCCGCCATACGAGAGGTAGGCGTCATACGTGCGGAAGACGCGGACGGGGAAGCGCGGGAGCTCCTGGCGGCTCGGCAGGATCCGGCGGTAGAGCGCGAGGATTCCCTCGAGGCGCTCCGCGGTCGCGCGGGCCTCTTCCGGGCCCCCGTCTGTGAGGACCTGGTAGTGGTCGGTGTTGAAAAGGCTCCACCCGGGCGGGACGTCCCTGCTGGAGAGGAGGCCGCGGCGGGGGCCGGAGGAGCAGCCGGCGGCGAGCAGGAGGACGGCGAGGGGCAGGGCGCGGCGGAGCATCGGCCGCGCATTCTACCGGGGCCGGCTATAGGAAAACGAAATGCCCGAGCCGGACGGCGAAGCTGACGAGGCGGCGGAGGACGGGCATGCGGAAATTCTCCGAGGGGACGCTGATTCTTCGGCGGCCCGCGCGGAGGACTTGAGAGCTTCCGCTCTTTTCTGGCGACACGAAGTGCGGGTCCGCCGAAAATCCGGTGTCTCTTCCGACCTCTTAAGGAACCCGACATGCCGATCGCCTCGAAGAAGCCGCCGGTCCTGAAGGGCAAGGTCGTGACGCTCCGCCCGATCGATGTGGCGAAGGACGCGCCGGCGTGGTTCGAGGAGATGCGGGACGCCGACCTGTGGCGGTGGACGGACGACGTGCAGCCGAAGTCGATGGAGGACCTGAAGAAGGTCTGGAAGGGGTGGCTGGAGAATCCCGAGCTGGTGGTGTGGGCGATCGAGGACAACGAGACGCGGCGGATCGTGGGGACGGTGCGGGTGGAGCCGAGGGAGGACGAGGGGCGGGTGATCATCGCGGACCAGACGAACCAGATCGCGCGGAGTGTCTGGCGGCGGGGGCATCACCGGGAGGCGTGCCAGCTGGTGTTCGACTGGGCGTTCAAGACGGTGGCGGCCGACGAGATCAGGACGAAGGCGTGGGCGCCGAACGACAACGCGTGGCGGTCGATGGAGGCGCTGGGGTTCCAGCGGATCCGGGAAGCGCACTACATGAACAACACGGTGGGGGTGCCGATGCCGATGAGGCACTACGTGCTGACGAAGAAGACGTGGATGGGGCAGCAGAAGCGGGCGGGCGTGAAGAGGTAGAACGGCAGGGGATGGGGAAGGGCGGAAAGGGTGTGGGGAGGGCCTGGGCTGGGGATCGGGCCCGCCCCATCCCCTGCCGGTTTCCCCGCCAGCCAAACATCCGCGCACCCCTCTCCGTTGATCTCACAACTTCCGCCATTCCATAGCCTTGCACTCCCCGCTAGACTCCCCCCCTTCGGAGGGACCTTGCGCAAGTCGTTCGCCATCGCCCTGGCCGTCGTCGGCCTCGTCGCCCTCGCGGGCGTCGCGGGGGCCGATCCGCTTGCGGCGCCCGGCGGGTTGTCGCCGGCGGGGGGCGAAGATGTGCGCGAGCCGCGGCCGGTCCTGAGCTGGAGCGCGGTTCCGGGCGCCGCCTCCTACCGCGCGGGCTGGTCCGTGAACGGCAGCCTGGAGCGTTTCGAGGCCGTCAACACCACTTCTCTTGTCCTCCCCGACACTCTCGGCGAGAACTCGCTGGTGACGTGGAGGGTGCGCGCCGTGGACGCGCAGGGCCTGGCCGGGGAGTGGAGCGGCCTTGCGGAATTCTGGTCGGGGCGCGACATCCTTCCTCCCGAGCCGGCGGCCGGCCTGACGGTGCTTCCCGAAGGGACGGCGGTCCGTGTGCGGTGGGAGGCGAGTCCCTCGCTGGACGTGGCGGGGTATCAGCTGTACCACCGGCCGGAGGGCGGGACGTACGCGAATCCGGACGCGCTGGGGCGTGTGACGACGACGCTGGTCGCGGGGCTGGATCCGGCGGTGGCGCACGAGTTCATGGTGACGGCGGTCGACGGGGCGGGGAACGAGAGCGCCGGGGTGGTGGCGGTGTGGCGGCCCGGGGCGCGGGTGACGGTGAACGGGAAGGCGTTCACGACGATCCAGTCGGCGATCGACGCAGCGCAGCCTGGGGACGTTGTGGAAGTGGCGGCGGGGACGTTCCTGGAGGGCGTGTCGCTGCCCCCCGGGGTGTCGCTGCGCGGGGCGGGCCCGGGGTTGACGGTGCTGGACGCGGCGGGGTTTCCGGCGGCGGTGACGCTGGAAGCGTGGAGCGGGGAAGCCGGGGCGCGGACGACGGTGTCGAACCTGGCGTTGCGGGGCGGTGCGGCGGGTGTGTGGGGCGGGCTGGCGGACGTGCGGCTGGAGAACGTGGTGATCTGCCGGGCGAACGGGCCCGGGGTGAAGACGGACGGCGGGGTGCTGGAGCTGGCGCGGGTGACGGTGGCGCACTGCCAGGGGGACGGGGTGGACACGGGCGCGGAGGGAACGGTGGTGGACGCGCTGGTGTTCGGGAACCGGGGGATGGGGCTGAACGTGCGGCGCGCGGGGGCGGTGGCTGTCGGCTACAGCGACCTGTACGACAACCTGCTGGGCGGCTGGAGCGGCGCGCTGGCGGGGCCGGGGCTGCTCGGCGTCGCGGCGCGGTTCGAGAACGAGCCGCAGGACGACTACCGGGTGCTCGCCGGGGACGCCACGATCGATGCCGGCGATCCGCTTTCGCCGTTCGCGGCGGAGCCGTCGCCCAACGGGGGCCGGGTCAACATGGGCGCCTTCGGCAACACGCCTGCGGCCACGCCGAGCCTGGCGCCGGCTGCGGGCACCGCCGTCTCGACGCAGGCCGGGTCGGCGGGGAGTTCGTCGCGTGGCGGCAAGTACTGTATCGTCGCAACCGCCTCGTACGGGTCCGAGGACGTCTCGCGCGTGGATGTCCTGCGGGCGATGCGCGACCGGGTGCTGCGCCCGACGCCGACCGGTGCAAGGGCCGTCGCCACCTACGAGAACGCGGCGGCGCCCGTGGCGAGGGAGATCGGGAAGAGCGAAGTGCTGCGGGCGCTGGCGCGGGAGTGGATCGGGCGGTAAGGCTGGGCGCGGGAATTCCCGCATGAAGTGGGGGAGAAATCGGACCTTTCAGGTCCCATTCCGGCGGAAACGGCCGCGAAACCGCCGAAAACGCCCGATCGCGATTGGCACCCTAATTTGCTTGACTCTGGTCCAACCGATTGCCAGACTGAGACTCAGTCTCAGTCTCAGTCTCAACGAAAAGGCGACGAACCATGGGCGATGAAGTCCAGATCTTCGAAGACTACCTGCGGAAACACTCCCTTCACCTCACCGCACCCCGCGAAACCGTCCTCCACGCCGTCTTCGGCACCCACGAGCACTTCACCGCCGACGACCTCATCGCCCACCTCCAGCGTGCCGGCACCCCCGTCTCCAAGGCTACCGTCTACCGCACCCTGTCCCTGCTCAGCGAGTGCAGCCTCCTCATCGAGCACGATTTCGGCCAGGGGAAGAAGTACTACGAGCACGCCTCCGAGCTCCAGCACCACGGCCACCTCTATTGCTCCGACTGCGGCCGCATCTCCGAGTTCTACGACCCCCGCCTGAACGCGCTCCAGGACAAGATCGCCCGCCAGGAGGGCTTCGAGCCCGTCCAGTTCGCCGTCAAGATCTACGGCCGCTGCGCGGACTGCGCGGCGAAGCGCGTGCGGCGCGACGCGGGGGCGATCGGGTAATGCGCCTCGTTTCCACCATCGTCCTCGCCGCCCTTGTCGCCGCCGCCGGTTGCGGCCGCAAGGCCGAGCCTTCGCAGGGCCCGAAGAAGGGCGGCACCGACGCGCCGTCGGAGTACGAGCAGCGCGTGGGCGAGCTCGTCGGGTACCTGCGCTTCACGAAGAACGAGTACGAAGCCGCGGTGCGAGACGGGAAGGTGGTGGACAAGCAGGAGTTCGACGAGGCGACGCTGATGGGGCTGAAGCCTGCGGAGCGGGCGTGGAAGGCGCTGTCGGCGGAGGTGGCGTCGAAGGACTCTTCGGCGGCGAAGGCGGTGGAGGAGGGAATCGCGGAGCTGAGGAAGCTGGTGGACGCGCTGGCAGACCCGGTGAAGGTGGGGGCGGTGGTGGTGGCGGTGTCCCGGGCGCTGGAGGGGCAGCTCGCGGGCGGCGTGCCGCCGGCGATGCGCCCGACGGTTGCGTCGGCGCAGGCCGCGGACGCGGACATCAAGGGCGAGCTCGTCGCGGACGACTACCGGCTGGGATTCGTGGCGTTCGCTCCGCGCACGATCGGCCGGTACGGAGCCGAGGGTGCGTGGACGACGGAGAAGCCGGACGGGGCCTCGCACCTCGTCGGGATCGTGGTGCGTGAGAAGGGGAGCAAGAGGCCGCTTCTTTCGTCGAAGGTGACGGTGGATTTCGGCAAGGGCCCGGTCGCGCTGGGTGCGGTGTGGGGCGACTACGTGTTCTACGGCGCGAACCTCGCGCTGCCGGAGGGGACGTTCGCGCTGAAGGTGGAGGTGGACGCGCCGCCGATCTGCCGGCACGGGGACGCGATGGGGATCTACCTGCAGCCGGGGCGCGCGGAGTTCAAGGTGACGCGGCACGGCGGCGAGGTCACGGTGGACGCGCCGCGGCCCGCGCCGGTGTACGAGGGGTACCGCATCGGCTGCGACGTCGAACAGGCGCTCGCGGAGTCGCTCGAGGTGCAGGACGTCGGCGACTACCGCATCGGCTTCATCGCGGAGGCCCCCGAGCCGATCTGGTGCTGGGAAAAGAGCGCGCTCGAGGCGCGGCCGGCGAAGGACGACGACACGCACCACCTGGAGATCGCGCTTCTCGAGCGCGGCACGAACCGCATCGTCATGGGCGCGAAGGTGACCCTGGAGATGAAGCACAAGGGGACGGGGGCGGTGCAGACGATCGTCATGCACAACCTGCTCTCCGAATTCGCGCACTACGGGAACACGGTGAAGCTCGCCGAGGGAGCGTACACGGTCACGGCGAAGGTGCTGCCGCCGGCGTACGGGCTGTTCGAGGAGGGGAAGTTCCGCGCCCCCGCGACGGCGACCTACGAGTGGGGCGGAAAGGCGGGTGAAAAGTGAGGTCGCTCGCCCTGCTGGCGCTCTGCTCCCTCGCGGCCGTCGCGGGCCCGCACGACGCGGACCTGGCCGCCATGCGCGCGAAGCTCGACGACGCCGCCGCCGCGATGGACGCGGGCGACGCCGACGGCGCCGCCGACGCCACGGTCCGCGCGTTCAAGATCTTCGAAGACTGCGAATTCCACGGCGCCCTCGCCGCCAAGGACCACGGGCTCTACCGGTCGCTCGAGGCCCGCTGGCTCGACCTCGCCCGCGCCTACGAAACCGGCGACGCCGCCGCCGCCCGCGCCCGCCGCGAGGCCCTCGACGCCGACTTCGCCGCCGCCGCGCGCCTGTTCGAGGAGCCTCCTTCCCCCCGGTCCTCGGCCTTCAACGCCTTCGTCATCCTCTTCCGCGAGGGCTTCGAGGCCCTCCTCATCCTCGGCGCCATCGCCGCGACGCTGCGCAAGATCGGCCGCCGCGAACTGGCGAAGGTCCTCTGGCTCGGCGCCGGCCTCGCGGTCGCCGCCACCTTCGGCCTCTACGCGCTGTCCCTCAAGGTCCTCAAGGTCAGCGGCCAGCACCAGGAGATCCTCGAGGGCGTCACGATGCTCGTCGCCGCCGCCGTGCTCTTCTGGATGAGCTACTGGCTGGTGTCGAAGATCGACGGGAAGAAATGGCAGGCGTTCATCACGGACAACGTGAGGAAGGCGCTGTCGGGCGGGAACGTGGCGGCGCTGGGGTCGCTGGCGTTCCTGGTGGTGTTCCGCGAGGGGTTCGAGACGGTGCTGATGCTGCGCGCGCTCGAGGCGGGCGGCGCGGGGTGGGGGGCGCTGCTGACGGGGATCGGGATCGCAGCCGTGGTGCTCGCGGGCGTGTTCGTCGCGATCATCGTCGCCGGGATGCGCCTGCCGATCCGGGCGTTCTTCGCCGGGACTTCGGCCCTGCTCCTGGCGCTCGTGTTCAAGTTTGCGGGGGACGGGATCGTGGAGCTGCAGGAAGGGCGGGTGCTGCCGCGGACGCCGGTGGGATGGATCCCGGATTCGTCGTTCCTGAAGAACTGGCTGGGGATTCACCCGACGGCGGAAAGCCTGGCGCTTCAGGCGCTCGTGCTGGTCGCGGTGGCGGCGGGGCTGGCGTGGACGTTCCTGCGCCGGACGCCGCCGGAGCCACAGCCGCCCGCGGCTCCGCGCGCCGAGCCCCGTCCCATGGAGGCCGTCCGATGAGCCTCCCCCGCGGGCACGTCCTGTTCACCACCGCCATTCTCGCGGCCGCCCTCGCGGCCGTCGCGGCCGGCATCCTCACGTGGGTCATTCACGGACGCCGCCCGGCCGAGCCCGACCTGCCGCAGGACTACCGCCACCTCGTCAACCCCCTTCCCCAGGACGGCGTCACCCGCAACAACGGCATGCGCATCGTCCTGAACAAGGGCTGCGCGGCCTGCCACGGGGCGCACGCGGACGGGAGGGGGCCGGCGGCGAAGAAGCTGACGCCGGCGCCCGCGGACTTTGCGACGGGGACGGTGCTGCAGGAGCACTCGGACGCGTGGCTGTTCTGGCGGATCTCGGAGGGGAAGCACGGGACGGCGATGCCGCGGTGGGACGGGGTGCTGACGGAGAAGGAGCGCTGGGAAGTGATCAGTTTCCTGAGGAGCCTGCAGGAGTAGGGGCGCGACCCGCGCAACAGGGTGGGCCCGTGCGGCGCGCGACCCGGTCGCGCGCGGCGCCGGCCCGGATGTCGGGACGGGGGCGCTGCCACGCCCGGGAAAAAAGATGGCCCCTGGCTGCCACCAGGGGCCGCGGCCCCAAGGGGCCGTGTCACGAGGACACCGGAAGGCTACGCCTCCGCAGGGAAGCGTGTCAACCGAGAAGGGGTCATTAATGCGCTTTACCATCGCGTGCGCCGTGCTGTCGGCGCTGCTCGGGGGCGTCGCGGGAGCCGAGGAGAAGGAGAAGACGCCGCTGGAGAGGCTGCGCGAGCTCGAGGAGCAGGTGGACGAGCTGAAGAAGGAGCTGGGAGAGGAGCCGGAGAAGGAGGGGGAGAAGAAGGAGCCGGAGGACCCGAAGGAGCGCGGGCGGATCAACGCGCTCACGCGGCTCATCAACCGCACGCGCATCGGCGGCTACCTGGACCTCGAGTTCACCGACTTCCGCCACCAGAACTCGACGTTCGACAATCACCATCTGATCCTGCAGGTCTCCTCCTACCTCCACGAGCGGCTGTACTTCAACTCGGAGATCGAATACGAGCACGCCGCGGGCGAGCTCAAGGTCGAGCAGGCGTACCTCGATTTCCTCATCCACGACATGATCAACTTCCGCGGCGGCGTGGTGCTGATGCCGATGGGGAAGCTGAACGTGCTGCACGACAGCGACGGGCGCGACCTGACGCTGCGGCCGCTGACCACGCGCTACCTCATCCCGACGACTTGGAGCGAGACCGGCGTCGGGTTCTTCGGGTCGTTCTTCCTCGGGCCCGTGACGCTGAACTATGAGACGTACATCGTGAACGGCCTCCGCGGGAACGTCACGGTGAAGAACGGCCTGCGCGACGCTGCGGACGACGTGCAGAAGCTGAAGGACAACAACAGCGACAAGTCGTACGTCGCGCGGCTGGAGGCGGTGGCGTTCGACGGAAAGGTGACGTTCGGGGTCGCGGGTTACCGCGGGCGGTTCGACGACGACGGGAAGCACACCGTTTTCTCGTACGCCGCGGACCTGACGGTCGCGGTGCCGCTCGGCAAGGGCGGCGGCTGGATCTCCGGCCCGCTCGAGCTCCGCATCGAGGCCGCACGCTTCACCGCCGACCGCACCTTCACCTCCGGCGGCGCGCCGACCGCCCCGCGCGGGCAGGGCGCCTTCGCGCAGCTCTCCTTCCACTTCTTCCCGCCCTTCCTCAGGGACACCTTCGTCGGCATCGGCTTCGACTCCCCGACGTTCACGCTGGTCGCGCTGTGGGACGCGACGGCGGTGCAGGACCCGGTGACGCACCGGTGGAACCACCAGCGCCGGCTGTCGTTCGGGTTCAACTTCCGGCCGATCGAGCAGGTCGCGTTCAAGGTGGAGTACGTGGACGAGGACAGCGACGAGGGCTGGGGGAATTTCCAGCAGGACGGAGTCGCGGCGTCGCTCGCGGTGGGATTCTGATCGTGCACAGGATCGCCGCCGTCTTCGCCGCCCTCGCGGCCGCCGCCGCGGCCGTGGCGGGGTGCTCGCAGGCCCCGCTTCGGCCCGGCGACCCCGCCGCGGGACGCCAGCTCTACGAAAGCCGCTGCTCGCAGTGCCACGCGCCCCACGAGCCGGCGGAATACGACCGCGTCGAGTGGCGCGGCATCATGCGACAGATGGGACCACGCGCCGGCATGGACCGGCAGATGCAGGAGGACACCTTCTCATGGCTCGAACAGCATTGCGCCGGATCCGCCTCGCGCTGACCGCCTTCGCCCTGCTCCCCGGCTGCGCCGCCGCGCCCGACGCGTCGCTGCCGCGTACCCTTGCGTTGCGGCTGGAAGAACCCTCGGCGCAGGAGGCGAGGGGGCGGATGGTGCTGAAGCGCCTGCTGGGGAGGGACGCGGGGACGATCGGGGAGCTGATGGCGCGGGCCGCGCAGGAGGAGTTCGAGGCGGACGGGTTCGCGGTCGAGGAGGCGGCTGGGGCGTCGGAGGGGACGCGCGAGGAGGCGCTGGAGCGGCTCCGGGCTTCCGGCGGGGCGGAGGGGCTGCTTGTCGTGCGCGTGGGTGAGTGGGATCTCGGGGTCGTGGAAACGGCGGGGAAGGCGACGATCGAGTACGAACTGGAGATTCTCGCGGCCGCCGACGGTCGGGCGTCCTGGACGGAGAAGGTGAGCCGGAGGACCGTGACGCTGCGCACCGGCGAGCAGCGCGACATCGAGGCGTTCGTGCGGCGGCTGGTGGTCGAGGCGCTCCGGTCCCTTCCTTGAGCCGGCGCGAGTTCGCGCCGCGCAAGGAATGAACCCTGCCCGGCCGAGAGCCGTATAGAATCCGCGCACGCCATGAGAGCGCCCGTTCCCGAGACGACCGGAGATTCGCGATGAAGCGCCGCCTGGCGGCAGCCGGGGCATCGGGGCTGGCGGTGCTGGTGTCGGCGCTGGCGGCGCCGGCGGGGGCGGAGCGGTGCTACTTCGCGGCCACGCTGGCGCCGGCGATCCTGGCGCTGGTCGTGCCCTTCGGGCTGCCTGTCGAGCGACGCCTGCGTCACGACGCCCTCCTGCCGCCCGCGGCGGGCGCGGCGGCGCTCCTCGCGCTTGCGGGGTTCGGCATCGGCTCGCCCGGCCTCCTCCCGCTTCTCGGCGCCGCCGTCTTCCTCGCCGCGTGGTCCGCGTTCGTGGCCGGGCTCTTCCGCCTCGGCGCGCGCCGGGGCGCGGCCGCGGGGCACCTGGTCGCGTCCGGGGCCGGGCTGTTCCTGTGCGCCACGCATCTCCTTTTCGATCCCGTAATCGCGGCGGTGCAGGGCGCCGGGCTGCGTCGCGCGCTCGTCGAGTTCGCCGTCGGCGCGAATCCCTCGCTGATCGTGTCGGCGGCGTTCTGGAAGATGGACCTGCTGATGAAGGCGTTCGTCTACGCGCGAAGCGACATCGGCGCCTATCACGCGCACGCGTACCCGGCGTGGGGGTGGGTGGCGCTGGCGTACGCGGCGGCCGGCGCGGGGGCGTGGGCGCTGGGGAAGCGCGAGGAGCGGGAGGGGGCGTGAAGGGCGAGTGACGAGTGGCGAGCGGCGAGTGGCGAGTGGAGGGCGGAGAGGCCGGTCCGGCCAGTGTTGCCGGCGGTCGTTAGACCTTCCCTCAAACCTCCCACAATGCGCCACTCTTCACTCGCCACTCGCCACTCGCCTCACGCTTTCCTTCCTCCGCCAGCCCTCCCGCCGCACAATCCCGCCATGCCCGACGGTCCCCAGACACCCCGGATGTTCGGAACGGCCGGCATCCGCGGCCGCACCAACATCGACGTCACCCCGGCCCTCGCCTTGCGCATGTCCCGCTGCCTCGGCGATCACCTCGGCAACGAAGGCAACGTCGCGCTCGGGCGCGACACGCGGCCGGGAAGCGACATGCTGGCGCGGGCGGCGGCGGCGGGGCTGCAGTCGGCGGGGCTGCGCGTGCAGGACTGCGGGATCATCCCGACGGGCGGGCTGGCGACGTGGATCCGCGAAAAGCACTGCGACGCCGGCGTGCTCATCACCGGGTCCCACACGCCGCCGGACCGCAACGGGTTCATCGTGATGATGGAGCACGGCGGCTACATCCCCGACGACGAGGCGGTCGTGCTCGAGCAGATGTACGACGCCGCGGACCAGCGCGCCGAGACGATCGGCGCCGACCGCATCGGGGCCTGCATCCTCGCGCGCAACCCGCTCGGCCTCTACCGCGAGATCCTCCTGCGCTCGTGCGACCTCCGCGCCGTCGCGGCGCGGAAGTTCCGCGTGCTCTTCGACCCCTGCAACGGCGCCGCCTCCTACGTCTTCGGCCCGCTCTTCGAGCAGCTCGGCGTCGCGGGCGTCCCCTCCAACGCCGAGCCCAAGGCCGTCCCCGACCGCGCCACCGAGCCGCGCGCCCACAACCTCGCGAAGGTCGCCGCCCGCGTCGCCGCCGAGAAATGCGACTTCGGCGTCGCCACCGACATCGACGCCGACCGCGTCCTCTTCGTCGACGACACCGGCCGCGTCCTTTCCGAGGACCTCGTCGGCGCGCTCTTCGCCCGCGACGTGCTGAAAAAGGGAAGCGTCTGCGTGACGCCGATCAATTCGTCGAACCTGATCGAGGAGACGTGCGAGGAGCTCGGCGCGCGGCTGGAGTTCTGCCGGGCGGGGCAGCCGGCGACGGTGCAGCGGATCCTGGAGCTGAAGGCGGACTACGCGTACGAGGAGTCGGGGAAGTACTACTTCGTGCGGGACGCGGCGTGGTGCGACGGGGTGCTGGCGACGGTGAAGATGCTCGACCTGCTGGTGCGGGCGGGGAAGAGGCTGTCGGAACTGGCGGACGAGGTGCCGAGGTACGCGCAGGTGAAGGAGATGATCACGTGCCCGGACGGGGCGAAGGCGACGGCGATGGAGCGGATCCGGGCGATCTGGGAGAAGGAAGGGCTGGAGGGGCGGCGCGGGGACCTGACGATCGACGGGTTGAAGCGGTCGTACGGGGACCGGTCGTGGGTTCTGATCCGGAAGAGCGGGACGGAGCCGGTCATTCGCGTGTACGCGGATGCGAGAACGGAGGCGAGGGCGCGGGAGCTGGTGGAGTGGGGGAAGGGAGTGGTGGCGAGGGCGACGGGGAGTGGGCAGTAGGCAGGGGTCAGTGGGCAGGAACGGCGAGGAGGGGAGATGGCGCGGCGAACGTACAAGTCGGCAGAGGTTGTCAGGACGGCCGCGGGGCGGCAGTACCACATCGGTTGCGCGCCGGGGGACGTGGCGCCGTTCGTCCTGATGTGCGGGGACCCGGCGCGGGCGCGCCGGTGCGCGGGGAAGTTCGAGAAGGTCAAGGTCGAGCGCGCGAACCGCGAGTACGTGACGATCACGGGGACGTGGAAGGGGATCCCGGTCAGCGTGATGGCGACGGGGATGGGGCCGGACAACACGGAGATCGCGGTCGTCGAGCTCGCGCAGGTCGCGTCGCCGACGCTCCTGCGGATCGGGTCGTGCGGGGCGCTGCAGAAGGCGACGCCGATCGGCTCGATCGTCGTGTCGAGCGGCGCGGTGCGGCTGGAGAACACGAGCACCTGGTTCGTGCCGGAGGGGTACCCGGCGGTCGCGCACCCCGAGGCCGCGCTCGCGATGCTTCAGGCCGCTTCCGACCTGAAGTTGAAGCACTCGTTCGGGCTGACCGCGACCGCCCCCGGCTTCTACGGCGCCCAGGCCCGCGCCGTCCCCGGCTTTCCGCCGCGCGTCCCGACGCTTGACGCCGACCTCGCGCGGATCGGCGTCGCGAACTTCGAGATGGAGGCCTCCGCGCTGTTCACCCTCGCGACTCTCCGCGGGCTCCGTGCCGGCTGCGCCTGCGCGGTGTTCGCGAATCGCCCCGCGAACCGGTTCATCGATGCCGGCGCGAAGGAGAATGCCGAGGACGACGTGATCGCCGTCGGCCTCCGCGCGGTCGAGATCCTCGCCGCCATGGACCGGGCGCGCGGAAAGGCGCCGCGGTGGCTGCCGCGGATGGGCGTGAGATGAGGCGGGCGGCGCTGGCGCTGCTGGCGCTCGCGGCGACGGCGCACGCGCAGGGGCTGGAAGAGCGCGTGAGGGCGCTGGAGCTGCGCGCCGCGCCCGGCGAAAGCGCCGTCGACGCCTGGTTCGACCGCGGGCTGCGCTTCGCCTCCAGGGACGAGTTCTTCACGGCGCGCATCGGCCTTTCGGTCGTGCAGCACTCCGTCCTCCACCTGCGCGAGGGCGGCGGCGCAGGGCCGGACGAGTTCCTGGTGCGGGAAGCGGCGCCGGAGTTCGGGGTGCGGATCGCGCAGGCGTTCGAGGGGTTCGTGTCGCCGATCGTGCTGCCGGGATCGGCGCGGCTGCTGTACGGGTGGGTCGAGTTCAACCGGTGGGACTGGCTGCGGATCCGCGTCGGGCAGTTCAAGGAGCCGTATTCGCTGGAGACGCTGGAAGAGACGCGCTGGTGGGACTTCCCGGAGAACTCGGTCGTCTACATGCAGGCGCCGGTGCCGGACCTCGGCGTGATGGTGCACGGACGGATCCACCGCGGACTGCTCCAGTACGCAATCGGGGTGTTCAACGGCAACGGCGCCCTCGCAGGTCGGGACGGGAACAGCGACAAGGACGTCGCCGGGCGCCTCATCGTCGTGCCGAGCGTCGTCTTCGACTGGGGCTACGACTTCCACGTGCAGGCCGCGGTGAGCGCTACGTGGGGACGCCAGGACCGCCGCGCCTCCCCGCGGCCGTTCCCGATGTGGGACCCCGCGACCGGCACGGAGTTCCACTCGAACCCCGTCACCGCGAACTTCGAGACGGAGCGCGTTGCGCGGGTCTCCGCCGAGGTCGCCGCGCTCGTCTCCTTCCTCGAGATGAAGGCCGAGTTCTCGTACCACCGAAGCGTCCTTCACTTCGACGACGGCGCGCGCCGCCCGTTCCGCTCGCCCGCCTTCTACGCCCAGCTCGGCGCCTGGATCGCCGGCCGCCGCTTCCCCCTCGGCATTCCGCAGGTCGACGAGCCGCTGTTCCGCGGCGGCTTCGGCGCCCTCCAGGTCGCCGGCCGCTTCGCCCGCATGCGGCTCGACGACCTCCTCATCGAGCGCGCCGGATTCGACGGCGCCCGCCGCGTGGACGAGTCCGCGCTCGTCGTGAACTGGTTCCCCAACGAGAACGTCCGCGTCTCCCTCGAGTTCGTCCGCGTCGCCTACCGCCACGGCCGCGCCCTCCTCCGCGACGGCACCCGCACCGCCCGCGAGGACGCCCTCCTCCTCCGCGTCCAGCTGTCCTTCTGATCGCGGCTACCCCCTGCTACCCTCAACGCCGATGACCGACCCCGCCCCACGGCACGAACTCGGCGCCCACGCCCAGTCCATCCTCCAGTGGGCCCCCGATGCCGTCATCTGCATCGACCAGTCGGGCAGCATCCTCGCCTGGAACCCCATGGCCGAGCGGATCTTCGGCTGGACGCGCGAAGAAGCCGTCGGCCGCCTGCTCTCCGACACCATCGTTCCGCCCTCCGAGCGCGCACGCCACGCCGCCGGCCTCGCCCGCTACGACGGCCTCGACGACTCCGGCGCGCGCACCCGCCGCTTCGAAACCACAGGCCTCCACAAGGACGGGTTCCTGGTTCCCCTCGAACTCACCATCATCCCCGAGCCCACCCCCGACGGCTGGATCTTCACCGCCTTCCTCCGCGACCTCAGCGAACGCCGCCGCCTCGACGCCGCCCTCCGCGAGTCCGAGGAACGCTTCCGCATGGCCTTCCAGCACGCCGGCATCGGCATGATGCTCACCGACATGGACGGCCGCTTCATCCAGGTCAATCGCGCCTTTGCCGACATGCTCGGCTACTCCGAGCCGGAGCTGACGGGGAAGCGCTTCAACGACGTCACACACCCGGGGGATTTCCAGGTCGGTCTCGACGCGATCGCGCGTCAGAGGTCGGGGGAAGTGGCGACGGTGAACATCGAGAAGCGCTACGTTCACCGGGACGGGCGGACGGTGTGGGTGGAGTTGTGGGCGACGGTGGTGCGGGACGACCGGGGAGTGCCGCTGCACGTGATCGCGCAGGTGGAGGACATCACGCGGCGGCACGTGGCGGAGGAGGCGCTGCGCGCGTCGGAAGAGTCGTACCGGGTGATGTTCGAGGAGAGCCCGAGCCCGAAGCTGGTGTACGAGGCGGCGACGCTGGGGTTGCTGGCGGTGAACTCGGCGGCGGTGAGGCTGTACGGCTTCACGCGGGAGGAGTTCCGGCGGATGACGATCCGCGACATCCGGCCGCCGGAGGACGTGGCGAAGCTTGAGGCGAACCTGCGGGCGATCGGGGCGCGCACGCCGTTTCGCGGCGAGCTGACGCACCGGCGGAAGAACGGGACGGACTTCCTGGTGGAGGTGGCGACGCACCCGGTGACGTTCGAGGGGCGGGAAGCGGTGCTGGTGCTGGTGCAGGACCTGTCGGAGAAGCGGGCGCGGGACGAGCAGATGGCGCAGGCGGCGCGGATGGAGGCGGTGGGGCGGCTGGCGGGCGGGGTGGCGCACGACCTGAACAACATGCTGACGATCATCCAGGGGTACGGGCAGCTGCTGGCGAAGAAGCTGGCGCGCGGGGAGGCGCCGGGGACGGAGATGGAGGAAGTGCGGTACGCGACGCAGAGGGCGAACTCGCTGACGCAGCAGCTGCTGGCGTTCAGCCGGCGGCAGGTGCTGCGGCCGAAGGTGCTGGACCTGAATGCCGCGGTGGAGGCGATGGAGCCGCTGCTGCGGCGCGCCGTGGGAGAGCACATCGAGGTCGCGATCTCGCTCGACCCGGCCGCGGGGCGCGTGAAGGCGGACCCGGGGCAGCTCGACCAGGTCGTCCTGAACCTCGCGCTCAACGCCCGCGACGCCATGCCGGAGGGCGGCCGCCTCCGCATCGCGACCGGCCGCGAGGCCGGCCCGCAGGCCGGCTGGGCCACGCTCGAAGTCGCCGACACCGGCACCGGAATCGCCCCCGACGTCCTCCCGCACATTTTCGAGCCGTTCTTCACCACCAAGCAGGGCCGCGGCACCGGGCTCGGCCTCGCAACCGTCTACGGCATCGTCCACCAGTCCGGCGGCCAGATCCGCGTCGCCAGCGAGCCCGGCCGCGGCGCGTCCTTCGTCATCCGCCTCCCCGCCACCCCCGAAACCCCTCCCGCCGACGGCCCCGACGCCTCCGCCCACCCCCCACGCGGCGCCGAAACCGTCCTCGTCGCCGAGGACGAACCCCACGTTCGCACCCTCGCCGTCCGCATCCTCCGCCTCTACGGCTACACCGTCCTCGAGGCCGCCGACCCCGCCGACGCCCTCCGCATCGCCGAATCCGACCCCCGCCCCATCCACCTCCTCTTCACCGACGTCATCATGCCCCGCATCCCCGGCCCCGAACTCGCCCGCCGCTTCCGCATCGCGCGCCCCGCCGGCCGCGTCCTCTTCACATCCGGCTACCTCGACCAGGCCGCCGGCTCCCTCCCCGACGGCGCCCACATCCTCGCCAAGCCCTTCACCGACGACCTCCTCGCCCGCCGCGTTCGCGACGTCCTCGATGCCCCCGCCGGAGGAAACGCATGAAGTTCCTGTTCGTGTCGCACGAAGCGCTGGCGGTGGACCTCGCGTGGAAGGTGAAGCGCGAGGGGCACGAGGTGCTGTTCGCGGTGGGGGCGAAGTCGGAGAAGGACATCGGGGACGGGATCCTGGACAAGTGCGACGACTGGGAGGCGAAGGCGGAGTGGGCGGACGTCGTGGTGTTCGACGACGTGGGGCGCGCGGGGGAGGCGGAGCGGCTGCGGAAGAAGGGGAAGGCGGTCGTGGGGCCGAGCCCGTACAGCGACCGGCTGGAGCTGGACCGCGATTTCGGGCAGGACGAGCTGCGCGCGGCGGGGATGAACATCCTGCCGAACTGGGACTTCGAGAGCTTCGACGCGGCGGCGGCGTTCATCCGGGAGAAGCCGGACCGGTACGTGGTGAAGCCGAACGGGAAGGCGCAGAACGAGAAGGTGCTGAGCTACGTCGGGCAGGAGGAGGACGGGCGGGACGTGATCGAGATGCTGGAGCATTTCAAGCGCGGGTGGGGGAGCAAGATCCGGTCGTTCCAGCTGCAGAAGCACGCGACGGGCGTGGAGGTCGCGATCGGCGCGTACTTCAACGGGAAGGAATTCGTCGGCCCCGCCTGCGTGAACTTCGAGCACAAGAAGATGTGCAACGGCAACATTGGCCCCAGCACCGGCGAGATGGGGACCTCGATGTTCTGGGTCAACAAGGGGCCGCTGTTCGAAGCGACGCTCGCCCGCATGGCCCCGCGCCTCGCCGCCGGCGGCTACCACGGCTACTTCGACGTCAACATGATCGCCAGCGGCCGCGGGCTGGTGCCGCTCGAGTGCACCTGCCGCTTCGGCTACCCGACGATCAACATCCAGATGGAGGGCGTCCTCTCCCCGTGGGGCGAGTTCCTCGCCGCGATCGCGAAGGGCGACCCCTACGCGCTCCGCACCAAGCGCGGTTTCCAGATCGGCGTCGTCCTCGCCGTGCCGCCGTTCCCCTTCGTGGACGCCGACGCCTTTGACAAGTACAGCCGCGACGCGGTCGTGATGTTCAAGAAGCCGGTGGGCGACGGGTTCCACCCGTGCGACATGAAGCTCGAGGACGGCGACTGGCGGCTGGCGGGCTCGAGCGGCTACGCCGCGGTCATCACCGGCGACGGGACGACGATGGAGGAGGCGCGCCGGGAGGCTTACAACAAGGTGAAGGCCGTGATGATCCCGAACATGTTCTACCGGACGGACATCGGGGAGCGGTGGAGGGAGGACGGGGACCGGCTGCAGGCGTGGGGGTTTGTGTAGTGCCGGGGCGAGGGGCGCGGGGCGCGGGGCGGGGGCGTACGGCGGGGGTGCGGCGGCTCAGAATTCGGCGCGCATGTCGCGGACCGCGGCGTCAGGCCCGATCCGGCCAGATGCGCAGGCCTTTCGGCTCCACAATCCAGAGGCGTCCCGTGGGCGACTCGGTGGAGAGCACCTTCACGACTTCGGAAAGCAGCCCGAGGATCGCCGGTTTGGACTGGTTTCGCGGGCGGAGGACGATCAGCCCCGCGGACTTGTCCGGCGGATAGCTCCGGATGTCGGAGAAGTCCGTGTCCAGAGTGACGAGGGCGCGACCCTCCGCCTCGCAGACGCCGGCGATGCGCGGGTCCGTCGCCAGCGCAAGCCCCTGGGCCTCGGCGGTGACCGCATCGTAACCCGCGGTACCCAGCAGGTGCGCCGCCTCTACCGGCAGGTTCGCGTCCAGCTTGAAGCGCGGCTTCCGCGCGTCGGTCACGCCACCCCGGTCTCAAACGGGATGAACCGGTCTCGCGCCAGGTCGGCCGCGTAGGAGATCGCGGCCACGATGTCGTCCCTCGTCAGGGTGGGGTAGGAGCGGAGAATCTCGTCCTCCGGGACGCGCTCCGCCAGGTTGTCCAGGATCACGGTCACCATGATCCGCGTGCCGCGGATGCACGGCTTTCCGTGGCAGATCTGGGGGTCGACGGTGATCCGGTCTCGCCAAGTCATTGCCGGATCATAACCGACTCTTAGGCAATTCGAAACCGCCCCCCGCGCGGCCGGCCGCGGGAGAATGGCCCTGGAGTTGCCCCCGGCGCCCCCGGGGGGGCGTCGGGGGCAGGTCGGCGGGGTTTTCGCGGCGCGAACGCTTCACGACCGGCCACTTTAGGCCTCGCGGCGGGCGCGAATCAAGGGCTGCGTCGCGCGTTTTCCGGCGCGCGGCGACACGGGGGGCGCGGGTCGCGGCGAG
>JADLHC010000113.1 GCA_020849035.1 Planctomycetia bacterium | reverse complement strand
TGGCTCTCCCCTTGATGATGTCCATCACGACCGCGGCCTTGCGCCCCGCGGTCCAGCGCTGGATCTCTTCGCCCCCGACCTCGCCCGCCCCGTTCACGCCGCTCCTGGCCGCCATGACATGCCTCCTGCCCTCCCATTGTTGAGCGCCCAGCGCTTATGGGGGACGGAGCACGAAAAGCCTCGCGATCGAGTATTTGGACAGGACGCCCACGTACAGCATGGCAAGCCTCCTGTTCGCCGCGACGTCCCGGGGATGCCGAACCCCCGAGCCCGCGAGGCTTGCTCATAGTCTGACTACCGCTGGAGGTTCCAGCCGCACTCGGAACATCTTGCATTTGCTAACGGGTAGCTGCAAAAAATGCACCGTTGTTTGAACAAGCGAATGCAGCAAGCAAAGATTCGCCACAAAATTAGTAATATAATCATCAACAGGGCGTAAATGCACATGTTCAATACGCCGTTTGATGTGATAGGAATTGCTGGAACAATAATCGGCCCACTGCGGGAGCCCTGGCCATCGAGAACAAGTCCTTCTGAAAGTCCGATGGGTCGTATGTTCCAAGGAGACAATGAGATGTCTGGTGAACTGATGTCGCGCAAAACGCTTCGCTTGAATGATCGGAACGGCCATCCGCACTCTTGGTAGAATACCGAAACCCAGCGAACCTTGAGCGAGGGGTCAAGCGGCGTCTTCCACAACTCTGAATTAATATTTCCAAATGCACCGGCGCGGTACGAAGATGCAACAATACGGCATTCGTCGGCAAGACCAGGAGGATAGGTCGTAGCGATCGCGTCATTCCTGTTTGACGCCTTCGGGAACCAAAATCGAGCCGCAGCCAGCCATGCGATACCCAGGTTCAATAGCATCGCGACAACAACGAAAACACAACTCCACGGCAAGCCAGGAGCGAGAAGCTTGCGCCAGAGTCGTAAGTCACACAGTACTTGATGACTTGATGGTGTCATATCAGTTTCCGCAATCTTTCGGGTCCGTTGACTCAGGAACTTTCTTGCTATCGCGGTTGCATAGTGCGCAATCATTAAGTTTATTTTGGAATACTATGCTTTGTCGATCGGCCAATTGGTTGGCACAGGTATAATCGCCCTTTGCCAGGCAATTAAGAAAAGCTTCGCGGAGACAAGCTGCCTCAACGCTTTCTGCTTGACACTCCCTGCAGTCGTTATTGTCGTATGGTGGAAAGGTGCTGTTTTGGTTCATGTGGCAAGCCTCATGCCGAGACGTGCAATATGTTGCCCATAATTTGGCAGTCAAATCTGAAACGCCACTCGAAACTCCCGGGCAGACACAGCAATACGATCCTGTTCCTCCGCCATCCGGGCGGACGGTCTTGCCAGTACACCCCCCGCACTCGTTGCACGCCTTGTTGCAGCGCGCTGTGCCGTACTCGCATGGCCCAAGGAGCAGCTTCGCCAGCACAGGAAGATGCGGAGACATCATTGCATCAGAATCCGAACCAAGATTGGCTGGATCAAGCGGGGTACTCCAATTGCAGACGTGAATAATGTTGAAAGAATTATTAGTGTCCGCGCCGCAAATCCACCAGATGAGTCCTAATGGGTCCAAGTTTCTCACAGAATTATCGTTTGCGTACAAATACATATTAGGTCCATCAACGTATCCCGCCGGATCTCTCCTGGTCCACCTTCCGGTCTCGCTGTCGAGGACGCGGTGCCGCACGTGCCAGCGTGTCTTGGCGAGTTCGGGTGCGTGCTGGTACCCGGCGTAGCCGAGGCGGTTGGCGAGGCTGGGGCGTGAGAGGACGCGGTAGCCGCCGGCTTCTCCGGCCACGAACTCGGCGGTGAACAGCGTGTCGTCGGCGCTGGTGAGGGTGCCCGAGAGGTCCAGGTCCACCCGTGCGTCCCAGGCGCCTGCGCCCCCGTTGTACGCCGCGTCGAAGTCGTCGTCGTCGGTGCCGGTGATTGAAGCAGGGCGGCCTGCTGCCTGGCGGTCGGGGTGGGAGAGAGTCAAGAGGCCCGCTCCCTGACGGTCGGGGTTCGCGGGGCGGCGTGTCCTTTCGTCCGGGTTTGGAAAACTTGCCGCCATCGGGCACCTCGGCTGAGGGTCAGTGTATTGCTCCGTCTGGAACGCAGGAAGCGCAGGCGGGGCATGACAGGATTGTGGGTGGATGTTGAGAGATTCTGGGAGGGGGAGGGAAGGCGGATTTCAGATTAGAGATTTGAGATTGGAGATCGGAGAGACGGGCCCCCTCTGTCCTCGGGGACTCGGACATCTCCCCCGCGAGGCGCGGGGGAGAAGGGGGCGGTCATGCTCTGGGCGTGGGTGCTGTCGGGTGGCGCGGCGGGTCGGCGGCTTGCCGCGCGGCGCGGCGGCCGGGTTCGCGGCGCTTGCGCGTTGTGATGGCGCGGGGGGAGGGTGATGGATGGGCGGGGGCATGGGGGGCGAGGGAGTGTTGGATGTGGGATTGCAGAGTTCAGATCAGATTTCAGATTTCAGATTTGAGATGTGAGGCTTTCAGAGTTCAGAGTTCGGAAGGAGCACGGATCAATGGAAGTCGCGTGACTTCACGGTAAACGATCGTCCGGCGGGTTCGAGGCGTTGCATCGACTTCACGAGCACGTGCACGACCTGGCCGGCGCGTTCGACGGTGCCGGTACACGTGACGGTGCGGCAGTGGCGGGCGACGCGCCGGTACCGCTCGTAGACCTTGGGGCGGATGATGAGGTTCGCGGTGCCCGTCTCGTCTTCGATGGTCATGAAGACGATGCCGGAGGCTGTCGAGGGACGCTGGCGGAGGAGGACCAGGCCCGCGACCGTGATGCGGCGGCCGGCGGGGCAGCGGGATTCGTCGGCGAGGTCGGCGTTGGGGGTGATGCCCCGGGCGCTGAGCGATTCACGCACGAAGGCGATGGGGTGGGACCTGAGGGAGAGGCCGACGGTGTTGTAGTCGCTCGAGACTTCGGACTCGGGGCTGACGGCGGGGAGCGCTGATCGTGCGGCGCTTCGTTCGGATCGTGCGATGGTGTCGAAGAGGGGCGCATCGCCGTCTTTGAGCGACTGGACCGACCAGACGGCGCGTTGTCGTGTGAGGTTCATGGAGGCGAAGGCGTCGGCCGCCGCGAGACGCCTGAGGGTGGCGGCTCGGACGCCCGAGGCGCGCCAGAGAGAATCGATCGAGATAAAGGGTCCGTGCGCTGCGACGGCTTCGGCGATCCGGTGTGCTTCGGCTTCGGGCATGCCGCTGACGAGGCGCATGCCCAGGCGCAGGGCGGGGCCGGGGGTCGCGGGTTCCAGGGTGCAGTCCCAGCGGCTGGCGTTGACATCGACGGGGCGGACTTCGACGCTGTGGGCCTGGGCATCGCGGACGATCTGGGCCGGCTGGTAGAAGCCCATGGGCTGGCTGTTGATGAGTGCCGCGGCGAAGGCGGCGGGGTGGTGGCGCTTGAGCCATGAGGAGGCGTAGACGAGGAGGGCGAAGCTGGCGGCGTGGGATTCTGGGAAGCCGTAGCCGGAGAAGCCGCTGACCTGCTGGAAGACCTGGGCGGCGAACTCGCGGGAATAGCCGCGTTGGAGCATGCCGTCGATGAGCTTGCGTTCGAAGGCGAGGATGGCGCGACCGCTGCGTTTCCACGCGGCCATGGCGCGCCGGAGCTGGTCGGCCTCGCCGGGCGTGACGCCCGCGGCGCCGATGGCGCGGGCCATGGCCTGCTCCTGGAAGAGAGGAACGCCGAGGGTGCGGCCGAGGACGCGCTCGATCTCGGGTGAGGCGTAGCGGACAGGCTCCTGGCCGGTGCGGCGGCGCAGGTAAGGATGGACCATCTTGCCCTGGATGGGGCCGGGCCGGACGATGGCAACCTCGATGACCAGGTCGTAGTAGCAGCGCGGCCTGAGGCGCGGCAGCATGGACATCTGGGCGCGGCTTTCGATCTGGAAGACGCCGACGGTGTCGGCGTTGCAGATCATGTCGTAGGTGGCAGGGTCTTCGGGGGGGATTGTGTGGAGGGAGAGATGGGGGGAAGTGGCAGAGTGGCAGAGTGGCAGAGTGGCAGAGTGAGGAGTCAGGGGGTGGGCT
>JADLHC010000112.1 GCA_020849035.1 Planctomycetia bacterium | reverse complement strand
GGCTCCCTCGACTACCTCGCCCCCGAGGTCATCCAGGGCCGCCCGCGCGACCGCCGCGCCGACCTCTACGCCCTGGGCGCCGTCCTCTTCGAGGCCCTCACGCGCCATCCCCCCTTCGACGGCCCGTCCCGCTTCGCCCTCATCCGCGCCCACCTCCGCAGCCGCGCCGAGTTTCCCGCCCGCACGCACGACTCCGTGCCCGAGCCGGTGCGCCGCGTCGTCCTCCGCCTCCTCTGCAAGGAACCCTCCGCGCGCTACTTCACCGCCGCCGAGACCGCCGAGGCCCTCCGCGCCGCGATCGGCGCCACGGGAGTCCGGGAACTCCGCCCGGAATCCGTGGGCCGCACCGACGCGACGCTGGGCCGCGAAGAGGTGATGGAGCGGCTCGAATCCGGATTCCGGGAGGCGTCGGCCGGCGCCGGCCCGCGCGGGGTGCTCGTGGAAGGACCTGCGGGAAGCGGAAAGGCCGCGCTCCTCCGCTCGCTCGCGGCGCGGCTCGCGCAGCGCCGCGTCCCGCACGCCCGCGCGTCCGCCGGGGCCTCGGACGCGCCCCTCGCGCCCGTGCGCGCCTGGCTCGAGTCGCTCTCCGCGCACGCGACGCCCGAGTGGCCCCTTCTCCGCGGCGCCCTCGCCGCGCTCGAGTCGGGCGAGCCCGGCGCCGCGCGCGCGGCGGCCGCCGCAATCGGGGCCGCCGCGCGTCGCGCCCCGCTCGCCCTTCTCCTCAACGCCGCCGAATGGGCGGACAACGCCACGGTCGCGTTCGTCAGCGGGCTCCTCCTCGCCCCGGGCTCGCGACTCCTCTTCGTCGGCGCGGCGACTGCCGGCGAGGGCGCAGCGCAGTGGACCTGGCTTCCCCGCGTGCCCCTGCCCGCGCTCGACGCCGTCGCCACCGCCGCCGTCGCCCGCGACGCCACGGGCGCCCGCGCCGTCAGCCCGGGATTCGCGACCGCGCTCCACGCCGCCACCGGGGGAATCCCCGGCGCCGTCCGAGCCTGCCTCCGCGCCCTCGCCGCCGAGGGCTCCCTCTCCATCCGCGACGGCACCCTCCTCTCCTCCGCACCGCCCGCCGGCGGCCCCGGCCTCGATCGCGTCCTCGCATTCCTCGACACCGATGCCCGGCTCGTCGCGGAAGCGCTCGCGGTCCTCGGACGCCCCGCGACACTCCCCGAAATCGCCCGTGTGGCCGGCGTCCGCGGGGAACGCCTGGCCTCCGTCCTCTTCGACCTCGAGCGCCGCGCGATCGCGGTCCGCGAAGAAGGCGCGGCCGGCCCGCGCGCGCGTCTCGTCGCCCCCGCCCTTTCCCGCTCGCTCCTCGCCGGCGCCCCGGCCGCGGGCGTCCGCGAGATGCACCGCGCCGCCGCAGGCGTCGACCGCGACGCTTCCCTGCCCGAATCCGCCGCCGTTCACCTCCTCGAGGCCGGCGATTCGGCGGAGGGGCCGCTCGCCGCGATCGAGGCGGCCCGGCATGCCGCCGCCACGTCGCCGCAGGCGGCGGCCGAACTGCTCCGCAGGGCGCTTTCGCATCCGCTCTGCCCGCCGGCCGCCCGTCTCGCCGCCCGCCCGCTGCTCGCGCGCTGTCTCGCCCGCACCGGCGACTCCGCCGCGGCCGCCGCGCTCTTCGAGGACATCTCGGCCACGGCCCCCGCAGAGGATCGCGAGGCCCCGCGCCTTGCCGCCGCCGCGTTGTTTGCGTCCATCGAACCCGCCCGCGCATTCGCCCTGCTCCACGATCTTCCCCCGTCCGCGGCCCGCACCGAGGGTCTCGTCCACGCGCTCTACACCGCGGGCCGCCATGCGGAGTCCTGCGCGGAGGCGCAGGCGGCGCACCTCCCCGAGGCCGCGGCGCACGCGTTCCTCGCCCTCGGGCGCTTTCCCGAGGCGTTTGCCGGGGCCTTCGCCGCGGCCGAGGCCGCACCGGCCGGCCCCGGGCGCGACGCCGCCGCGCTCCTGGCCGCCGAGGCAGCGGCGGCGCTCGGCGACTTCGCCGGCGCCGATGCGGCCGTCGCCCTCACCTCACCGGGCCCGGACGCCTCCCTCGACGCCCTCGCAGCCGCGGCCACCGCCGGCGCGCCCAGGCTCCCTCCCGGCGAGGCGCTCGCTTCCTGGAAGCGCGTCGCCGAGTTTGCGCGGGTGTCCGGGGACCCCGACGCGTTTGCGCGCGCCATGACAGCGGTCGCCCGCCTCCTCACGTCCCACGACCGCCTCGGCGAGGCCGCCGAGGCCGCGGACGCCGCAGTCGCCGAACCCGCCCTCGACCGCCGCCTCCGCTTCGAAGCCCGCCTTGCGGCCGCGGAGGCAGCCTCACGCCTCGGCCGCCATCGCGCCGCCCGCGCCCACGCCGACGACGCCGTCGGGAACGTCGCGCCGGCGGGCGCCTGCCCCGCCCTCGCCCGCGCGCTCGCCACCCGCGCCCGCGCCGCCCTGGCCGCAGGGGACCTCCCCGCCGCGCGCGCCGCCGCCCTCGCCGCCCGCGAGGCGGATGCAGCCGCCTCCGAAATCCTCTCCCTCGAAATCGCCCTCGCCCACGGCGACGCCGCCGCCGTCCTCGCCGGCGCCCCCGCCGCCCGCGCCGCCGACGCCCGCGACGCCGCCGCCATCGCCTCCCTCCGCGCCCGCGCCCTCGCCGCCCTCGGCGAACCCATCGGACTCACCGCCGCCGTCGACGAGTTCTATAACCTCCTCGGCCGCGCCCGCGCCCTCTCTTCCCCCTTCCTCGCCCGCTCCGCCCACGCGGGCCTCGGCGCCGCCCTGCTCGCCCTCGGCCTCGGCCGCTCCGCCCGCGACCACCTCCGGCTCGCGCTCGATCACCTGCGCGACGCCCTCACCCACGTCCCCACCCCCGACCAGGCCTCGTTCCTCGCCCTCCCCGAAAACCAGGAGCTGCGAAGCGCCATCCTCCGTCTCACCCCTGCCGCCGGACCAGCTTCATCGCCCGCGCCTTGAATTCGCGGGGAGACACGGGCTTCGACATGAATTCGTCCGCCCCCGTCTCCAGCGCGCGCGCCGCATTGTCCGCCCCTCCCATCCCCGTCACCATCAGCACCGGCGTCCGATCGTGCCCCGGCATCGCCCTCAGGCGCCGGATCAGCTTCAGGCCGCTCCCGTCAGGCAACCCCTCGTCCAGCACCACCAGCGCCAGCGGCCCCCTGCCCGCCTCCAGCTCCGCCGTCGCCGCGTCCCGGCACGGCACCGCACGCAGCCCGATCGACTCCACCAGCGAACAGAACAGCGCCTGAACCTGCGGGTCGTCGTCCACCACCAGCGCCCGCGGCGGCGAAGCCGGCGGCGTCGGATGGGCCGAAGGCGCAGTCCCCGCGGAGACCGCGCCGGAAAATACCGCCGACGGCAATGCCGCCGCACCGCCCGTCGCCAGGTCGAGCGCGTCCGCGAAAGCGCCGGCGTCGGGGAAGCGCTGCATGCGGTCGCGGCTCAGGCCGCGCGCGACAACCTCGTCCAGCTCGGGAGGCGCGTCCGGACGAAGCGTCCGCAGGCGCGGAGCGGTCTCCGCCTGCGCCCGGCGCAGCATCTCCATTCCGCCCGGCGCAGGAAACATCACGCGCCCCGCCGCCAGCGCGAACAGGCTCGCGGCCAGCGAGAACACGTCGCTCCGCGCGTCCACCTGGTGGACCATCCCCTTCGCCGCCTCGGGCGACATGTACGCCGGCGTCCCGAGGATGACCACGCCCCCGACGCCCGTCACCCCCGGCACCGCCAGCGGCTTCGCCAGCCCGAAATCCATCAGGTACACGCGCCCCTGCTGGTCGCACATCATGTTCGCGGGCTTCACGTCCCGGTGCACGATCCCGCGCGCGTGCGCGTGCGCAAGTCCCCGCGCCGCCTGCCGGATCGCCGAAACCGCCCCCGCCATGTCCGGCATCTGCCCCGCCGGCGCCCGGAACCTCTCCTCCAGGCTCTTCCCCTCGATCAGCTTCATCACGATGAAGTGCCGCCCGCCCGCCTCCCCGAGGTCGTAGATCGGCGCGAGGTTCGGATGGTCCAGGGCGGCGGCGGTCTTCGCCTCGCGCCGGAACCGCGCCAGGTCCTCGGCCGACACGTCGTTGAACCGCATCACCTTGACCGCCACCCACCGCTTCAGCGTCGTGTCCCACCCGCGCCAGACCTGCCCCATCGCCCCGCGCCCGAGGAGGGTGACCAGGACATAGCGGCCCACGCGATTGTCCACCGAGCCGGCCGCCTGCGCGACCTCCGCCGGCGGCGCGTCGGGCGACGGAATCGGCGCCGAGGGCGCCTTGGCGGAGGCCACCATCTCCGTGCCGCAGTTCGGGCAGGAGTAGCGCGACGCCGGATTGAAGTGCTGCGCCGCCGAGATCTTCCGGCAGGCCGGGCACGTCAGGCTGACCAGGTCCGCCATGGGCTCCTCTCCGCCGATGACCGCGTTGTCCCCGAGCTCAGCTTCTCACCGACCAGGTCGACGATCCCGCGTCGTCCGCGTAGAACTCCCGGATCTCCACGATGTCCGCCCAACGCTCGAGGAACAACCCGACCAGGTCCGCGTCGAAATGGCTGCCCGCCCCCGCGCCGATCTCCTCGCGAGCCCTGACCAGCGGCCACGCCTCCTTGTAGGGCCGGCGCGAGGTCAGCGCGTCGAAGACGTCGCACACCGACACGATCCGCCCGCTCAGGGGAATGTCCTTCCCCGCCAGCCCCAGCGGATACCCCTTCCCGTCCCACCGTTCGTGGTGCGTCATCGCGATTTCCTCCGACATCCGCAGCAGGGCGGATCGGCTGCCCCCGAGCAGCGCTCCCCCGATCAGCGTGTGCGTCTTCATGATCTCCCACTCCTCCGGGGTCAGCTTCGACTTCTTCAGGAGAATCGCGTCAGGAATCCCAACCTTGCCGATGTCGTGCATCGCCGCCGCTTCCTTCAGCAGCGCCACCTCCGCAGGCGGCAGCCCCGCTGCCCCGCCGAGAACCTCCGCGGTACGGCTGACGCGGTGGATGTGATGCCCGGTCTCGTCGTCCCGGAACTCGGCGCACCGGCTCAGCCTCCGGATCACGTCGCGCTGGCCCTCCAGCAGATCGCGCACTCCCTCGTCCACCTTCTCCTGCAGGCTGAGATTCCGGATCTCCAGTTCGTCCTGCAGTCGCTTCACTTTCAGCAGGTTCCGCAGCCGCGACACGATCTCCGCGCGACGGAACGGCTTGCCGACGAAGTCCTGCGCGCCGCTCTGGAGCGCCCGGGTCACGGTCTCCCCGTCGTTCGCGCCGCTGATGACGACGATCGGGACCCACTTCTCCCCGGCCAGCTCCCGGATCTGCGCCATGACCTCGAGGCCGCCCATGTGCGGCATGTTCAGGTCGAGCAGGATCAGGTCGGGGGAGAACGTGATGAAGGCGCCGGCGGCCTCGCGCGGGTCGTTGACGACCTGGACCGCGAGGAAGCCCTCCATGTTCAGGAGATTCTGCAGGAGGGACGTCAGCGATGCTTCGTCGTCAACGATGAGGATTCGCGGCTGCTGGGCTGGAGTGACGGTCACGTTCGGCACCTTTCCATCGCGTCAGTGTTCGGCCTCCTGGCCGGTGTCAGGGACGGAAAGAGCCCTGCGGATGCCCCTCAACAGCTCGGCGGGCGCGAAAGGCTTGCGGACGCCGGCGGCATGATCGGGCATGACCCCGGGAACTCCATCAGCCGAGGGCGGATTATACCCGCCGAGGTAGAGAGTCCGAAGCGCGCCGTGGCGGGACCGCAGCGCGCCCAGCAGCGCCTCGCCGCCGGACTCTCGCTGCGTCGAGTCCATGACCACGAGGCCGACGCGCCTTCCGTGAGCGTCGGTCAGGGCCCTTGCCTCGTCCCCTCCCGCCGCGCTCAGCACGTCGTATCCGTTCGTGCGAAGGACTTCCTCGCAGATGCCGCGGACGGCAGGATCCGGCTCGACGATCAGCACAGTCTCGCAGTCGTCCGGCGAAACCTCGCGGGCGCCCTGCTGCGGCGCCTCGCCCGCCGCTCCGGGCTGCACCGTCGGCAGCGCGACGACGATCGCAGGCCTCTTCCCCGGCGCCCTCTCCTCACGGATCGCGCCGCCGACCGCCTCGAGGACACCGCGGGTCGAGGCGAGCCACGGACGGGCGCCGCCGTCCGCATCCCCGACTTGCGCGGAGGACGAGGATCGCCGAATCCGGGCTCCGGCGGCCGGGTCTGCGCCGGACTCCCCGACACGGATCTCCAGCCAGCGCCCTGCGGAATCCGGGGGATTCACGCATTCGATCGCCATGGCTCCTCCCCCGGACATCGCGTTCCGCACGACCGCCGCGAGCGTGAGCAGCACGAAGTCCAGGTGCGTCGGCGCGATCCGGACCCAGGGATGGGCGGCCGCAACCCGGAGCCACAAGACGACGTCCCCGCCGGTCACCCTCCGGAGGATGCGCTCCGCGTCACGAACGTGCGCGCACGCATCCAGTACTTCCGGCTCCGCCCAGTCAGCCCCCACGAAGTCGATAAGCCTGCGCACGAGGCGCGCCGCCCGCTCGCCGGCCCGGCGAATTTCGCCGAAATCGCGGGCGAGTGGGTCGTCCACCGGCAGGCTCCCCGCCCGAAGCTCGGCGACCCCGACGATCACCGTCACCAGGTTGCTGAACTCGTGCGCGACCCCGGCGACGAACTTTCCCAGCACCTCCATCCGCTGCGACGGACCGGTGCGTCCTCCCGGAAAAACGGGGCCGTCCGGGGAAGAATTGCCCCGGACGGCCCCCAAAGAAGAAGACGCCGGAGCCACATCTCCGTCGCCTTCAATGTCGCCGTCACGCGCAACCATGCGCCCCTTGCCCTCCTGCGTCCCGGGTGAGAATCGAGGTGTCGTACGTCAGCAGGCTGGGCCAGGTCGTCGAATGGGCGGTCCGCAGGCTCCACGCGAAGTCCAGGCGGTCTTCGGGAACGTAGACATGCAGGGGCACGTCGGAGGAGACCAGGTTCTCCCATCGGAGGGGCGCCCCGCCGTCAAGGCTCCAGGGCGACTCCACGTCGACGAAGCGCACGATCCGGTCGCGTTCCCAGACGATCAGCGGAGGTTCCATCCGCCGTCCCCGATGAACGAGAGGGAACGACCGC
>JADLHC010000111.1 GCA_020849035.1 Planctomycetia bacterium | reverse complement strand
GTTCGCTTCCTGCTTGAGCCGGACCGTCTGCTCGACGGACAGGTTGCGGATGGTCTTGAGGACGACGTAGTCCATCACGCCCTCGCAGTCCTTCTCGGCGAGGAACACGATTCCCATGCCGCCGCGCCCGATCTCCTGCACGAAATGGTAGGTCGAGCTGGAGGGGAACTGCAGGCCTTCGAGGGAGCTGGTGTCGATTTCCGACATGGGCCGACAGAATAGCCGGGCGCACGACGGAAAGCAAGGCGGCGCAAAGGGAAGCGGCGATGGCGCGGCCGCGGGCGCGGCCCTACAATCGCGCGTCATGACGGCCCAGCGCAGCGTCCTCGTCACCGGCGCCTCGAGCGGCATCGGGCGCTCCGCCTGCCTCCTCTACGCGCGGCGGGGCGCCGCCGTGCTCGCCATGGCGCGCACCGGGGACCGGCTCCGGACCCTCGTCGAGGAGATCCGCGCCGCCGGAGGCCGCGCCGCGTTCGCCGTGGGCGACGTCGGCCGGCGCGCCGACGTGCGCGAGGCCGTCGCGCTCGCCGCGAAGGAGTTCGGCGGCGTGGACACCGTCGTCGCGAACGCGGGCTTCGGCATCTACTCCGACGTCGCTTCCATCACCGAGGAGGACTTCGACTCCATCGTCCGCACGAACGTCAAGGGCGTCCTCTGGGCGCTCCAGGAGTCCCTCCCGCACCTCCGCGCCGCCCGCGGCCGCTTCGGCATCGTCTCCTCCATCCTCGGACGCGCCGCCGTCCCGTACTCCGCGCTTTACTGCATGACCAAGCACGCCCTCACCGCGCTCGCCGACACCGCGCGCCTCGAGCTCGCGAAGGACGGCATCAGCGTCACCGTCGTCGGCCCGGGCCTCACCGCCACCGACTTCCAGTCCAACGCCGTCTCCCGCGTCGGCGTCGTCGCCGCCCCGGACAACTCGGTCGGCTGGCCCGTCGAGAAGGTCGCCGCGCGCCTCGTCTCCGCCGTCGAGCGCCGCCGCCGCGAGGTCTACCTCGGCCTCGCAGGCCGCTCCCTCATCTGGGCCCGCAACCGCTTCCCCCGCCTCGCCGACTGGGGAATCCGCCGCTGGATGCAGCAGTTCGAGAAGACGCTGCCGAAGAAGGGCGGGTAGGGCCTACTTCGGCGCCACCTCGACGCTCCGCTCCGGGCCGGGCTTCCCCGCCTCCTCCGGCTTCGCCTTCTGCCGCGGCTTGAAACCCGACTTGTTCTTCGTCCACCACTCCTCGATGACCTGCAACGCGGCCTTGCGGGACTCCTCGCCCTGGAATGCGTTGAAGCGGAAGTTCTGCCCGGTGAGGCCCTTGAGGGAGTAGTAGGCCTGGAAGCGGACGTTGGGGTCCTCGCTGGACATGGCCGCGAGCAGGGGCTCGATCGAGGAGGCCGTGGGCAGGCTCTCGAGAGCCATCGCCGCGGCGCCTTTCACCTGCGCCTCCTCGTCCGAGAGCGCCTGGATCACCTGGTCGGCGACTTCGGCGTTCCCCATCTCGCCCAGCGTCCACGCCGCGACGGCGCGCGTCATCATCTCCTCGTCCTTGAGCAGCTTCGCCACCTGCGGCGCCATCTCGGGGACGCTCATCTGCGACAGCAGGTAGCAGACGTTCCTTTTCAGGTTCCCGTTCTCGTCCGACAGGGCCTTCAGCAGGCGCGGCGCCAGCGTCTTTCCTTTCAGCGCCTCCGCCCACTCCGGCCGCTCGTTCAGCTGGTACAGGTAGAAGGACGGCTTCCCGGACCGCCGGTACCACGCGACTCCGTCCTGCGACCGGAGGAGCTCCAGCATCTCCTCGAAGCTCTCGTCGGTCACCTCTCCCGCCTGCAGGGCGCCCATCTTCTGCAGCAGCCGCTTCGCCTGCACCTTCACCTCCGGGTCTTCGGCCGTCTCCATCGCCTTCTTCAGGGCCTCGGCCGCGGGCTTGCCGATCTTCTCCAGCTCCTTCTCCGCCTCGGCCCGCTCGTCCCAGTCCGTGCTGCCCAGTTTCTCGATCAGCTCCGCGATCTTCGCCTCGTCCGCGCCGCCGCCTTCCGGAACCGGCTGCGGGACGGGCGGAGGGGGTTCCTCCGCGCGGGACGGAAGTGTCACGGCGAGCGTCGCGAGGAGGGCGAGGGGCAGGAGCAGGCGCATGGGGGTCTCCCTGGGGACGATCCATCCCTTGTATGAAGCCCGGTCCACGCGCGTCAACAGTTTCCCGCGGGTCGCCCCGGAAAACTCTCGCACCGCGCGCGACGCGTTGGCTACCATCCCCGTTTCGATCCACGAACCCACGGGAGGCCCCATGCTCCGCCGTTTCGTTCCCTTCGCCTGTTTCTCGACCGTCCTGGCCACCGCTCTCCTCGGCATCCGCGGCATGGCGGAACCGGAGAAGGTCGACGCAAGGGCGTGCATTCCCGGGAACGCCTGGGTCTACGTCGAGTTCGGGCCCGGGCAGAACACGGACTGGAAGGAGTACCTCTTCGGCGGGCTGCCCGCGGACGAGCGCGCGGAGGCCGAGAAGGCGCTGGACGACATCTGGAAGGAGTTTACCGCCGAGGCGTCGAAGGCGGCGGGGACGGACGTCGGGAAGCTCGTGCAGCAGCTCGACCGCGTGCATTTCGCGCTGCTCGACTTCCACCTCGTCAACACGGTGCGGGACTTCGGCGGCGGGATCGGGCAGAAGTACGAGAGCCAGCGGCCGGACGTGGACATGGTGATGGCGATCCGTTCGAAAGAGAAGGGCTTCTTCGGCGGGCTGATGGAGGGGGACTTCAAGAAGTACCTCCAGCCGGGAGCGGACTACCGGAATCGCAAGACGTGGACGCTCGACACGGGCGCCGGCGGATCCTCGGACGCCGAAACGGTGGCGTCGCTTCATATGGCCGCCGTCGGCGACACGGTGTTCCTGGCGAACGTGAGGAAGTCGCTGGAGGCCATGCTGGACGCGGCGGACGGCGGCGAGGTGCCCGGCGGGACGATCTCCACCAATCCCGACTTCGTCCGGGCGCAGAAGGCGGCGGGGAAGGACCCGGTGCTCCTGGGCTTCGTGAACCTGAAGACCGTGCTGGACGCCGTGGAGGCGAGCCTGTCCCGCGACGACCTGCGCGAGTACCAGATGGCCGACGCCGTGGCCGGGCAGTCAAGCCTGCGCAGCGCGGTCGTCTTCAGCGGGCTCGAGGGCAAGTACGGCTGGAGCGGGGCGTCCCTCTTCCTGGACTCGAAAAACGAGCTCTGGTCGATCCTCCGGCAGGCGCCCGCCCGGAAGGACCTGCTGCGGTTCATCCCGGCGTCGTGCGTCGGTGCGACCGTGTTCACCCTGAACGATCCCGCCGGGACGTGGGAGAAGACGCAGGCGTTCATCCAGGCAAAGCTCGACCAGCTCGCGGATGAGAACGACCGCGACGACTTCCGCCAGGGCCTGAGCCGGTTCGAGAGCGAACTGGGCGTCTCCGTCTCCGACATGCTCGCCGCCGTCGACGACGAGATCGGCTGGTGCGGCATCTCCACCGAAGACGGCCGCTTCGACGAGAGCTCCCAGGTCGTCTTCATCGAGCTGAAGGACGTCGACAAGGCGCGCGCGGTGATCGAGAGCATCCGCAACGGCGGGATGCTCGAGGAACTCGGCGGGGAGATCACGAGCCGCGAGTACGAGGGCATCACCCTCTACTCGTTCGAGGGAGGCCGCGCCCCGATCGGATACATGATCCTCGACAAGGTCTTCGTCCTCACTTTCAGCGGCGAGACCCAGGCCGCCCTCGTCGACGCCTACAAGGCCGGCAAGGTCCTCGAGAACGATCCCCAGTACAAGCTGGCGATGAAGAAGCTCCCCGCCGAGAACTCCAAGCTCGTGTACTACAACGCGGGCGCCTTCATGCGGGCCGTCGCCACCGCGGCGCGCGAGCTCGACCCGGAAGTCGCGGAGAAGCTGAAGGGCAAGGGAGACCAGGGCGTCGCGATCGTCACCGTCGAGAAAGCCGACGAGGCGACCATGCTCTGCGGCGCCGAGCTCAACAGCGAGTACTACGCCAGCATCGTCAAGGCCGCCCTTCCCGCGATGCAGGAGCAGCGCGAAGAGGCGAAGCAGCGCATGGCGGAGACGAACCTCCAGATGATGCAGTTCGGCTTCGCCGCGTGGGTGAACCAGAAGGGCGACGGCCGCGACTACCCGACGTCCCTCCAGGACCTCGTCGACGACGGCCTCATCGGCGCCGGCTCGCTCCAGGCCGAGGCCGGCGGCCCCGATCCGCGCTACACCTACTGCTATCCGCCGAAAGGCTTCGGGACGGACGGAGCGTTCGTACTCGTCGTCGAGAACCAGGCCTTCGCGGACGGCCGCCAGGCGGTCCTGCGCTTCAACGGCACCGTGGACTGGGTCGCCGGCGACGCGCTCAAGGAGGAACTCAGGAAGCAGGACGAGCGGATCGCGGAGGACATGGAAGAGGCCGTCGGCGACGCGCGCGCGGCGCTCAAGGATGCGGGCGACGACCGCAAGGAGGCGCTCGAGAAGAAGCTGAAGTTCCTCGAGGCGTACAAGGCGGAGGTCGACGCGCGCGTGAAGTCGAAGTAGCCGGGTCCCGACGGATCGCAGGGACGGCCTCCGGGCCGTCCTTTCTTTTTGGGGCCCCGGGGCCGTGATACGCTCCCGCCATGCCTTCGCGTCCCCGCCGGATTCCGCGACAGGACGAATTCGAGAAGGTCGCGCTTCCCCTCATGCACGACCTCTATTTCGCCGCGCTGGGTCTCGCCCGGAACGCGCGCGACGCCGAGGATCTCGTCCAGGAGGCCTACCTCAAGGCGTTCCGCAGCTTCCGCCGCTTCCGCCCCGGGACCAACTTCAAGGCCTGGATCTACCGCATCCTGGTCAATTCCTCGATCGACTTCTACCGGCGCCGCTCGCGGCAGCCCCTGATCTCCGAACTGACGGAGGAGGCGCCGGCCCCCGCGGGGGCGCCGGAGAGGCACCGGCTTCTGGACAACATGGAGGCGCTGGACGCGTTCGTCGGCGACGACGTGCGCCGCGCCCTCGACGAACTTCCGCCCGCGCACAGGATCGTGGTGCTGCTGGCGGACATCGAGGGATTCAAGTACCGTGAGATCGCCTCGATTCTCGGCATCCCGATCGGAACCGTGATGTCCCGCCTGCACCACGCCCGCCGGCAGCTTCGGAGGGCGCTCTGGGACTACGCGCGCCGCCAGGGATACGCAGCCCCGCCACGCAAGGAGCGAAAGGCATGAACTGCCACGAGATCCGGAGCATGGCCGACGCGTACGTGGATCGCGAGCTGAAGGGGCTGGAGCACGGGCGAGTGGAGAACCACGTGCGGCAATGCCCCGCCTGCCAGCAGTGGGTCCGGATGGTGCAGCGGACCCGCGACACGGTCCGGACCAAGCTCGACCGCGGGCGGGCGCCCGACCGGCTCACCGAGCGGATCCGCGCGACGCTCAACGACGCGCCGCGGGGGACCTTCGAGACCAAGGGCTAGAAACGAAGAAGCTGCGCGCGGGGGTTGCGCGCAGCTTCCCGTCGCCTCGCGCCTGGGCACGCTGCCCCGGCGCGCGAGCTACTTCTGGGTTTTCAGCCACTCCTCCCACTGCTCGAGCTGGTGGCTCTTGATGGCGCGTCCGCTGATCGCCTGGAGCGCCCGGTTGATCCCGCTCTTCACGAAGTCGTCCGACTCCGTCCTGAGCGCTTCGACGAGCGCCGCGGCCGCCCGGGGGTCGCTGATGACGCCCAGGACCTCCGCGGTCGCGCGCCGGACGCGGTAGTCGGCGTGCCGGAGCCCGCGCGACACCGCCTCCATCTGCTCCGAGCCGCCTGCTTCCAGCAGCTGCCGGGCCAGCTCGGACTGCGCCGGCGGCTGCGCCAGCTGGTCCAGCAGCTTCCCGACCGAGCCCTCGTCCAGCACGTTCTCCCGGCGGAACTCCACGTCGCCCTGCGCGAGCTTCTCCTTGGGGAAGAAGCCGTTGAACTTCGTGACGAACAGGCCGCGGTAGCGGTTGCCGAGGAACTCCTCGTGCTGCTTCGGGTCGATCGCCCGCTGGGCCTCCGCGAGCTTCGCGAGACCGCCGTCGGGAGAGAGCAGCACGTCCGGGTCGAACACCGCCGTGAGGTTCGGACGCGTCCGCAGCTCCTGCGGCGTCAGCGGCCGCGCCAGCGACGTCACACCCTGCTGCTCGAAGCCGGGAAGGGAGACGCGGCTGTTCGTGACGACGTAGATCGAGAAGGTCATTCCCTTGTCGACGATGGATGCCATCTTCGTCGGCAGGACGATGGTCTTCGTGGGGAACCGGAATCCCATCGGCTGCGCGCGGCCGTCGAAGCCCTGCTTCTGGCCCTCGACCGTCACCTTGACCGCGACGAAGTACCACTCCTTGTCGAGGTAGGACTGCATGAGCCGCTTGTTCTCGTCGGACGTCTGGTAGCCGTGCTCCTTCAGCCAGTCGTCCAGCGCGTCCATCTTCCGCGCCTTGAGGACGACCGTCTCGAACGGCCCCACGACGTCCTTCTTCACGACCTCGACCCGCTCGAGGGCGGCGTTGTCCGCCTGCATTCCCTTGCCGGCTCCTCCCTCGCGGGCCGCCTCCGCCCAGGCCACCTGGCGCGTGCGCGTCATGTCGAACAGGTCGTCGAAGAACGCGCGCTCGACCTTGCGGATGTCGGGGACGGCGGGAAGAGGCAGGACCATACCGAAGTCCGAGCCGTTCCCCTTGATCGCCGCCTGCAGGATGAGGTCCTCCATCCCGTTGCGGTGGTAGATGAACACGCGCTGGTCGCCGTCCACCTCGACGATCTGCTGCGGGCGCCCGATCGGGCCGCACATCGCGCGGGCCGGCATCGGGGGAAGGAAGGCCGCGGCGAGGGCGGCGGCGAGGGCGGCGGACGTGACGATCTTCATCGAAGGGCCTCCTGGGAGAGGGAGCAGTCGGAGTTCGGGGAGCGGTCGAGAAGGGCCTTGAGGCGGGCGGCGGCGTCGGCCGCCGCGGCCGCGACGGAGGGCCGGGAGTCCCGCGACTGGGCGCGCGCCGCCTCGAGGAATGCCTCGATCCGCGCGCGGGCCTCGGCGGGCGGCAGGTCCTGCGGCCCGAAGAAGTCGCTGCGCGTCTCGCGGGCGCCGTCGTACGGCTCGGCCCAGACGAACAGGTTCACCTTGCGGAGCGACTCCGTGTCGCTCACGGTGTAGGTCATGACGTAGTTCACGACGTCCTTCGCGAAAACCGTCCGCCTCGGACCGAGGCTGCACGTGCGGCCCTCGATTCACAACGAGGTCCACCAGTGCTGGGGGTCTTCCTCGTGGAGCGTGAACGAGTAGCGCGTGAAACCGGAGTCGGAGCCGGTGCGGACCTCGCAGAAGTTCCGTTTCTCAGGGGCCGAGGCGAGTTCGTCATAGCGGAAGACGCCGCCGTCCTGCAGGACGTAGAGGACCCGGATCTGGAGCCGCGGGTCGGCCGCCTTTTCCGGAGGGGGCAGGGAAGCGCAGGAGGCGAGCGCGAGGGGTGCGAGGAGGGCGAGACTTCGGAGCATGCGGATTGGACGCCGGCGGCGCCCAAAGGTTCAAAGATTCCGACGCCGGCCTGCCCTAGACCGCGACCTCCTCGTTTCGCTTCAGGATCCGGTAGCGCGTGTCCCGCTGCGCCGGCACGAACCCCGCCTCGCGGATCTGCAGCACCATCTCGTCCACGAGGATCGAGCTCATCGTGGACGCCCCCGCCTGGCTCACGACGTTCTCTTCCATCATGGTCGAGCCGTAGTCGTCGCACCCGGCGTTGAGCGCGGTCTGTGCGATCGCCACGCCCTGCGTCGGCCACGACGCGCCGTGGTGGCGGAAGTTGTCGAGGAACAGACGCGCGATGGCGACGTTGCGGAGGTACTCCTGCGCGCCGGCCGGGCGGATCCCCTTGCGGCGCGCGAGCCCGCTCATGGGGACCGTGTCGAGCTGGGCGGTCCAGCTGATGAAGGCCGTGAATCCCTGCCCGTGCTTCGCGACCGACTCGTCCTGCAGTTCGCGGATCCGCAGGAGGTGGTTCACGCGGGCCTCGTACGGCTCGCCGAACCCGATGACCATCGAGGCCGTCGTCGCGAGGCCGTGCTTGTGGGCGAGCCGCATGGCCTCGAGCCACCCTGCGGTTCTCAGCTTCTTCGGCGAGATCTCCTCGCGCACCGCGTCGTCCAGGATTTCCGCGCCGCCGCCGGGGATCCCCGCGAGCCCCGCCGCCGCCAGCCGCCGGATGACGTCCTCCAGCGGCATCTTCTCGACCTCCGCGATGTGCGTCACCTCGCTCGGCGAGAACGCGTTCACCTCGATGTCCGGGTACTCCGCGCGCAGCCACCGCAGCAGGTCCTCGTACCACTCGAGCTTCAGCCCCGGGTGGTGCCCGCCTTGAAGCAGGATCCGCGTCCCGCCGATCGCGCGCAGTTCCTCCAGCTTCCGCGCGAACTCCTCCCGCGACAGCACGTACGCTTCCGCGTCCCCCGGCGGCCGGAAGAACGCGCAGAAGAGGCAGTCGGTGATGCAGACGTTCGAGTAGTTGATGTTGCGGTCGACGAGGTACGTCACCGTCCGCGGGTCGTTCTGCGCGCACCGCACCGCGTGCGCCGCGGCGCCCATGTGGATGAACTCCCCCTCGCGGTAGAGCGCCAGCGCCTCGTCGGGCGTGAGGCGGCGGCCGTCGCGCGCGCGCTTGAGGATCTCCGGGACGCTCATGGGGAAGAGCCTAAGGGAGCCGGGCAAAAGGTCAAGGGCATCGCCGGAATTCGAGCGATGTCCGCGGCGGCGGCGAGGGGATTCGGCGGCGGGGCGAGAAGGGCGAAGTTCCACGGAACCGGGCGAAAAGGCGGATCTGGAGGGGGTTCTGGGGGAAATGCCGGAGCGAAGTTGAGACGGCGTCTCAACTTTGTAGATTTTGTCTTGATTCGCCTCCCTCGCCCCCGCCAAAATCCACCAACTTCAGCAACCTTCCACGGAGGTTCACCCCGATGGCCGCATTCACCGCCGACTCCCTCAAGCCCCGTTACCACTCCGCGATCGTCGACTGGCAGAAAAAGAACTTCCCCGAGCTCGAGCTGCTCGAGAAAAACTGGTCCACGTTCTTCCCCGGCCAGACGCCCTTCGCCCTCATCGCCAAGATCGGCAAGGTGAAGTCCGACCTCATCGAGTACGGGAAGTTCGCGGGCCAGCCGAAGTTCGAGCAGGCCGGCAAGATGGCGGGAAACATGTTCTACAGCGCGCGCGACATCATCAAGGCGCAGTGCTCGACGGAGTTCGGCTCGGTGCAGCAGCACCGGATCTCCCTCGAGGAGGCCACGGGCGACGAGGCCAAGTACTGCGTCATGCGGATCATGGCCGAGGAACTGCGGCACGCGTACCAGATGTTCTGGGTCCTCGACCACGACGCGACCTGGCGCAAGCTCGGCATGGGCGACGTCGGCGCCGAGACGATGGACGAGCTCCTCGCGATGAAGACCGGCGAGCACGTCCTCGACGCGTTCAACATCGAGTTCACGCAGTTCATCGACAACATCGTGTTCGGCGCGCTCATCGACCTCGTCGGCAAGTACCAGCTCGACATGCAGAAGGTCTTCGCCTACGCGCCGATGGCGCGCTCCATGCCCCCGATGTTCTCCGAGGAAGGCTTCCACCTCGGCACCGGCAAGCGCTTCCTTCGCGAGTACGCGGTCGAGGCGGCGGGCGGGAAGGGGAAGTGGTCGTTCCCCGAGATCCAGAAGACGATCAACCAGTGGTTCCCGCGCGGCCTCGAGATGTTCGGGAACGAGCACGGCGGGACGACGGTCGTCGAGTTCGGCTTCAAGGACAAGACGAACGGCCAGGCGCAGGGCGAATACATCGAGGAAGTGCGCCAGATCCTGGAGCACGTGAACCTCGGGATCGTGCAGGCGCGGAACCCGAAGCACTCGCCGCAGGACGCGCGGCGCGTCGTGAACGAGGTGCTGCAGACGGGGGACAAGGTGGACAGCGTCGGGCCGGACGAGATCATCTACCTGCCGTCGAACAAGTTCTACCGCCGCCGCGGCCTGCCGGAGTACGCGCTGCAGCCGTTCAACCTGCGCGGCGAACTGATCACCGAGGGCGGAAAGCCGGTCGGGGAGGAGGCGTACTTCAAGTACCTGGCGACGCAGCTGCCGACGACGTACCTCAAGTGCCCGGACTTCGAGAAGTTCAAGGGGATGTACCGGAAGGCGCACGAGAACGGGAACGGAAGTTGGTAGTTGGTGGCCGGTGGTTGGTGGGAACGGCACAATCCAGCAGGCCCCGGAGGAATCCGGGGCCTTTTTTCGTGGGCGAACCGCAGGTTCCCTTTGTCTTGCGCGAGCGGGACGGGCAGAATCGCGCGCCATGAGATGCGCCACCTTCCTGCTCGCCGTGCTTCTCGCCGGATGCGCCGGCACCCGCGAGCCCGGCGTCGTCACCCTCTCCGCCATCGACTCCATGGGCCGTAACCCGCGGAGCTTCAACTTCGCCCTTCTCGACCGGGAGACCGGCCAGGTCGTCTGGAGCGGGATTCCGGCGGAGAGCTCGACCGTCCGCAACACGGTCAAGGGCGGCGAGTACCGGCTGCTCTGCGTCGGCAGCACGGGCGCCGTCTCGATGGAGGTCGACGTGGACGGCGACGAGAGCGTCACGGCGCGCCTCTCGACCGGAGGCGCCGCCCGCGGCGAGGCGCGCGCCGGCGGGAAGCCGTTCGCGGCCGAGGTCTGGATGCCGATCCCCGGCCGCGGGACCGACAGGACCAGCGCCCTCTCCTACATCACCCGCGCCGACGCCGACGGGCACTTCCAGATCGACCGCCTTCCCCCGGGGAAGTGGACCCTCGTCGTCGGCACGAACGCCGAAGGCTTCAAGCAGGTCGACGTCGAGATCTTCGAGGGCAAGGTGGCCCAGCTCGGGTACGTCGACGTCCGCTGACGCCGCGAACCCTTCTTTCCGAAAGGCGATAGAGACTCCATGAGGATCCTCTCGGGCGTCCAGCCCTCGGGCCGGCCCCACATCGGCAACTACTTTGGAGCCATGCGGCAGAACATCGATCTGTCGCACCGCTCCGACGCGTTCATCTTCATCGCGAACTACCACGCGCTGACGACCATCCGCGACCGGAAGCTGCTCTCGGAGTACACGGACGGCCTGGCGCGCGACTACCTCGCGCTCGGGCTGGATCCCTCGAAGTGCGCGTTCTACAGGCAGAGCGACGTCCCGGAGGTGTGCGAGCTCGCGTGGATCCTGACGACGGTGACGCCGATGGGTCTGCTCGAGCGCTGCGTGTCGTACAAGGACAAGGTCGAGAAGGGGATTCCGGCCGACCACGGGCTTTTCGCGTACCCGGTCCTGATGGCGGCGGACATTCTCATCGTGAAGTCGACGACGGTGCCGGTCGGCGCCGACCAGAAGCAGCACGTCGAGGTCGCGCGGGACATCGCGATCAAGTTCAACAACACGCACGGGAACGTGTTTCCCCTTCCGGAGGAGCGGATCCTGCCGGAGGTGTCCTCGGTTCCCGGGGTGGACGGCCAGAAGATGTCGAAGTCCTACGGCAACACGATCGAGCCGTTCGAGGACGAGAAGGCGCTCCGGAAAAAGGTGATGTCGATCAAGACGGACTCGAAGGGGGTCGCGGAGCCGAAGGACCCCGACACGTGCAACCTGTTCGCGCTCTACCGGCTGTTCGCCTCGCCGGCCGAGCGCGACGCGATGGCGGCGCGCTACCGGGCGGGCGGCCTCGGGTACGGCGACGTGAAGAAGGCGCTCGCCGACCTGATGCTGTCGCACTTTGCGGAGGCGCGGAAGCGGCGCGCGGCGCTGACGGCGGCGGAGGTGGAGGCGGCGCTGGCGGCGGGCGCGGAGAAAGCGCGGAAGGTGGCGCGGGAGACGATGGCGGAGGTGCGCAAGGCGGTGGGGTTGTAGAGACGGGGGCGCAGGGGGGAGCTATGATCCGGCAACCGTCGTCTCCTTGAGAGGTGCCCCATGACCGCCCCGCGCCATGCCCGCGACCTGATGACCACGCCCGTGCGCTTCCTTGCGAAGAGCGCCTCCGTCACGGAGGCCGCGAAGTTTCTCCTCGACAACCGGCTGTCGGGCGCGCCGGTCGCGGATGAGGCCGGCAGGCCGGTCGGCGTCTTCACGTTCCGGGATCTCGCGAAGTTCTTCCTCGATCCCGCGTTCCTGGAGGGGGGCAGCGCGCCGGCGACCGCGCCGATTACGGACTTCATGACGCCGCGCGTGCACACGGTGAAGCCGGAGGCGACGGTGGAGGACTGTCGCAAGGTGATGCGGCAGCACCGGCTGCACCGCGTGCTGGTGCAGAACGCGGACGGCACGATGGCGGGGATCGTCAGCGTCTCGGACATCGCGCTGCGCGCGGGCGACTAGCGGCCGGGCTCCTCCGCGGCCCGGAGATTCTTTCGGTTCCGCATCCACGAGCGCCACTGACCGAGGGTGGTCAGGCGCGCGCCTGTCAGCCGCCGGAGCGCGTCGACGGTCGCCCCCTGGACGTCGATGTCGGTGTCCTCCGCGAGAAACGCGACCAGCCGTTCCAGCACGGGATCGGTGGCGGGAAAGAGCGCGAGGTACTGGATCATCTGCGCCCGGGTCGCGCCCTCCGAGGCCACCGCCGCTTCCAGCAGCGCCGGACCGGCCGCCGCCGCCTGGCGCCGCGCGAGCTCGCGCCCGGCCTGCACGCGGGCCGGCGCGGACCCTTCCTTGAGCGCGCGAAGCAGCTCCTCGTCGGTCGCCCGCTTCTCCTCCAGCAGCAGCCCCATGTCCGCGCCTTCCTTCGCGGTCGTCGGCAGGTAGCGGTAGTAGACCTGCAGGTCGAGGGCGGCCATCGCCGTCGCGAAGGCGCGGCCGACCCCGTTGGCGTCCGTCGGCTCCGGGTTCCATGAGCCTTTCGCGTGACCCGCCGTCTCCTGCGCGCCCGTCAGGACGCGCTTCATCTTCGAGTTCCACAGGGTCCACTGGTCGCCGCCGGCGTGGAAGAGGAACAGGGTGGCGTAGTAGGTGAAGTAGTGTCCGGCGCTGGTTCCGACCCAGCCGCCTGCGTTGTCGTCGAGGCCGTCCTCGGAGGGGCGTCCGTAGACGGGGACGCGGGAGGCGAGGCGTTCGGCGACGCGGCGGTCGAAGTCCTGGTCTGGGAGGAGTTCGAGGTAACGGGAGGCGAGGGAGCAGGCGGCGGTGACGCCGCAGGTGCCGGGGTAGGATTCGAGGTTCTGGACGACCTGGTAGGGGAAGGCGGCGGAGTCGCGGATGGCGGCGTTGCGGTACATGCGGCGGGCGGCGTCCCACGTGGCGCGCGGGACGGCGAGGCCGCCGAGGCGGGCGGCGCGGAAGGCCTGGACGTGCCAGTTGGAGATGGAGAGGTCGGAGCGGCCCGTGAGGCGCTCGTTGTAGTCCCATCCGCCCGTGGGCTGCTGGGCGTCCGCGCTGGCCTGGACGGCCTTCTGCACCGGGTCGCGAAGCAGGGGTTCCTGGGTCATGGCGTGGAGCTCGGCGAGGGCGAAAGTCGCGATCCCGTGGGTGTACATGCAGTCAGGGAAGGAACGGGCATTGAGCGTGAAATGCCCGTCCGCGTTCTGGGCCTTGAGGAGGAAAGTCATGGCGCGCCGGACGGTCCCGGCGCGCGGGTCGTCGGGGGCCGCGTGGGTGTGTCCGTGGGCGAGGAATGCTAGGAGGGCGAGGCCGGAGACGGCGACGCGGTAGCCCGACTGGACCTGCGTGCACTCCCTGTGGCGGCAGGCTCCCGCGCCCCATCCGCCGTCGGCGTCCTGGTGCGCGGCGAGCCAGTCGAGCGCGCTCTCCACGGCGGCCTCCGTCCGCGAGTCGCCCCCGTACTTCCGGAGGGCCTCCCCGCGCCCGGCGCCCCCGCGGCCGGCGAAGAGTCCGCCGTTGCCGAAGGCGGCTGCGGTCGGCGTCCCGGGGCCGGGCGACGGCAGGAGGACGTCCACCGTCCGCACCTCGAGGGGCGGGAGGACGGCCGCCGGGATCCCGGGCGCCGAGTCCTCGTTCTCCTTCCCGTTGACGCCGTTGTCCTGGTCTCCCTGCTCCGCGCCCCCCGGCGGCGCCGGCCGCGCCGGCGCGAACGAGAGCCGGAAGACCGTCCCCTCCGAGGGGCGTGCCGTGAACCTCACGATGTTCATGAGGACCACGGCCGCGACGAGGTGAAGCGCCAGGGCGATCGCCCACGCGGGGCTCGCGAGGATCCACCGCTCGGGCCTCTTCTCCGCCTCCGCGGCCGCCGCCGCACGCGCCATCCGCTCCGCGCACGACACCGCCGCGAGTTTCTTCCGGGAGCCCATCTCTCGTCTCCGTGGGAATCGCGCGGGGCGGGCCCCCCGGCCGCCCCGCGCGTCTGTCCGCCGCTACTTCGCCTTCAACAGCACCGCGCCATCCTGGATCCGTATGTCGAGCTTGTTCAGGAACCCGACCAGCTCGAACACGTCGCGCAGGCAGGCCTCGTCCAGCTTCAGGCTCACCTTCTTCCCCTCCAGCCCCTGGTCCAGCACGACGTTCAGCTGCGTGACCTCCCGGATGAAGGACATCGCCTCCGGCAGCGGCGTCTCGCTGAGGTTGAGGCTGATCCGGATCGCCTCGATCGACCGCGCGACCTTCCTGTCCTCGTCCGGCGCGTTCTCGCCGATCTCGAGGCGGGGAAGCTGCTTGACATCGTTGGCCCGCGCGGGCGTCGTCCAGACGAGGATCCCGTTGCGGTTGACGAAGGCCGTGTGCGAGGTCTCGGCCAGCAGATTGAGGACATTTCCCAGCGCCAGGTCCTGCACGGAGAAGGTCAGCTGCTTCGAGGCCGCTTCCTCCGCGGCCGGGTCGAGCACGCACGGGATCAGCGCGAACTCGCTGACGAAGTCGAGGATGTCTGGGAGCGTCGAGTCCGTGAAGTCGAGGTCGATCTTCAGCGTCTCGAGCTTTCGGGCGACGACGTCCTCGGGTTTCTTCTCGACCGGCTTGCCCCCCATCGCCGCCAGCCGCTCCTTCGCCTTGTCCACGAGCGCCGTCTGGGAGGGGAAGTCCCGCACCAGCGCCTCGTACGCCTCCCGCGCGTCGCGCTCGACGCCGAGCTTCTCCCAGCACTCCGCGATCCGGTACTGCGCCTTCGCGGCGATCTCCTCCTCGTCCTTGTGGCGCTTCACGATCCCCTTGTAGATCTCCATCGCGCCGTTGATGTCGCGGTCGGTGTTCTCCTTGTCGAGCGCCCTGGCGTACTCGTCCGCGGCGGTGTCCTCGGCGCGGGCGGGAAGGACGAGCAGGGCGGCGAGCAGGGCGGCGGACAGGGCGAGCGGTCTCATGGGTCCTCCTGGCGTGTGTGGTTGTTCCCCCCGACGCGCGGAACCATACGGCATGCGGGCCGGCGGGGTGTCACGGGGGAGTGGAGAAATGTAGAGAGTTGTCATGTCCGCCGCGGCGGGCCTACACCACCTTGTACCCCGCCCCGTGCACCGTCAGCAGCACCCGCGGGTTCTTCGGGTCCTTCTCGATCTTCTGCCGCAGCTTCACGATGT
>JADLHC010000110.1 GCA_020849035.1 Planctomycetia bacterium | reverse complement strand
CGGAGGCTACTTGGCCCGAAGGCGGGACGCACCACCCGGAAATGCCGTCGTCTGGCGCGGCCTCTGCCGTCTCACGGACATCACGCTGGGATATACGCTTCGAGATCAAGATGTGGGTAATTGAAAGTCTGTGAACCTTTCAATTACCCACATCTTGCCTGGGTTGTTCAGGTCCGGTGTCGACGTTGGCGATGATTGTGGTAACCCTCTCCTGAGGGGAGGGGTCCGTGACGGCATGGATCGACGATGAACTGAGAGAATGCGTAAACGTCCGGTCATGCCATCTCGCGGCGTGATTACCGCCGCCTGACAATCCGCCTCCAACTCAACTCGGAGGCGATCATGGCTCAAGTGGCGACGGCGGAGCAGGTGGCGGCGTGGCGACGTGTTGTGCTTGGCGGCCCGGATTAGCGATTCAGCCACGGTAATCCTGTGCCTGGCCGCCCCGATTAGCGATTCAGCCACGGAAATCCCCTGACAACTCCGACGGCCCCGAGTAACGAACGACTCCGTACTTCTTGAGCGTCTCTTTGGCCGCCACCCACCATGCGGTGACGGGTGACACCTTGTTGCCCGGTCGAGCCAGCAGATCCCTGCGGAACTGGACGGCATCGTTGAAGAACGCGTCGCGGTCCACGGCGGCGCGCGGACGAGCATGGTACTCCTTCCCCCTCGTGCGCTCGTTGAGAATCGCGCGGTCGGCGACCTCGTCGAGCTCATGGAAGCAGAAGTCGAGTTCCTGGCGGATTTCGTCGTCGGTCCAGAAGGCTTCGTTGCCGTAGAAGTTGAGCCACTGCTGGACGTCCCTGTTGGCGCGCTCTTGTTTGCCGTTGGTCTCAGGGCTGGCGGGGAAGCTGGGGAGAGGGACGACCTTGAAGGTGAGGAGGAGCTGCTCGAAACCCTGCACCGCGAATTCGCGGTCGTACTTCATGACCAGGGGGATGCGTCCCGACTTGAGGTGCTGGTGCATGAAGGCGCTGCCGACGCCGGCGCCTTTCTGGCGGGCGACTTCCTTGAAGAGGGTGAAGCGCGTGCAGTCGTCGAGGATGCGGAACATGTACCGGCGCGGGCCGGACTGGAGCTCGCGGGGGAACGTGACGAAGTCGAGGGAGTGGGCGACGTCGGGGTGGGTGAACTCGTAGCTGAGGAGTCGGCCGCGGCGCTCGCGGTTGACCTCGATGCGGACCTGTCGGGCGATCTCGCGGAACTCGGCGCGGCGGATCCTGTGTTTGACCTCGGCCCAGAGCCGCTGGAGGCCGAAGGTCATGCGTCGGCGGTGGCCGAGGGCTTTCATGCGGGCGATGAGGTCGATCCGGAACATCCTTTCTTCCTCGGTGAGCTCGCGGGGCGGCCGGGGGACGAGTTTTCCCTCGGCGTGGTCGCGGGCCCAGAGGCCGAAGGTGCTCGGGGGGACGCCGACGACGCGGAGGTACTGGGTGATGTCGCTGCCGGCGTCCTGGATCTGGCGGGCGGTCTCAACGATCACGCGTTTCTCCTCGACGCCGAGGGGTGCGCGGCGCGGCGCCTCTTTTTTTTTCGACGCTCTCGATGCCGGCGAGGCGTTGCAGGACCTTGATGTAGAGCCACAGGCGCTCGTTTTCGGACTTGAGCTTCCCGATCTCGCGCTGGAGCGCGAAGGCCGGGTCAATGGGTTTGGGGGGCCGGCCCGCGGGCTTGGGGGCGGTCTCGCGGATGAAGGCCTCGATCGCGCGGTCCTCGAGCTCGTAGAACCGCTGGCGGGAGACGCCGAGTTTTTCGCATGCCTCCGTGACGGAAAGCTCGCCGACGCTCGCGGCGAAGATCAGCCGGGCGCGCTCGGGGAGGTCGGGCCGTGTCCAGATGTCTCTCATCGTGTCCTCGTTGGGGGATGAAAGGCCCCGCCCCCGGGAACGGGAGCGGGGCCTCGTCGCAGCTACTCCTTATCTGTCGGCACCGTCGCCGGAGGAGCTTCCGCTTTCGGGAGAGCCGCCACCTTCGGCGGCCTTCCCCTCCTCGGGCCGGGCTTCCTTGCCCGGCCTCCGATCCTGAACAGCTTCCGGCTGAACCGGAGCATCGCCTGCGATCGGAGGACCTCCTGCCGGAGCCGTCGGTTGCGCTCCTCCAGGTCCTTCGACTCCAGGAGCGGGTTGCGCCGGCGCCCCCGCACGAGGCTCGCCTCTGCCGCCATCACCATCCCCTTGAGGAGCTGCCCCTCGAGCTTGTAGTACTGGATCATCTGCAGGCCGGTCTCCCGGCAGATCTCCGAGACGGACTTCTCTCCCGAGAGCGTCTGCAGCACCGCCAGCACCCGCGCCTTCACCTCCGGATTCTCCACCTCCAGCGTCTCCGCCGGGCTTCGCCGTCTGCGCATGGCCTTCCTCCATGAGACGGAGCTTCTCCAGCTCCTTGTCACCGACGTTGACGACCACGTCCGACCCCTCCTGGCGGATGACGACCGCCTGGTCTCCCATGCGCCCCGCGAGGAAGAACGGCTTCACCGGCTCCTTGCCGAGAGCGAGACGCTCCGCGTTTTCACGGACGCCCTTCTCGATCTGCGCCTTCACCGCGTCGGCCACCTTGAAGTAGCGGTCCGCGGGCGCGGAGCCGCCGATCCCCTGGTGCGGGCGCTGGAAGTTGTAGTAGCTCTCGATCCAGAGCCTGAGCCGCTCGCGCAGGTCGTCGATGGACCCGGCGACGACGCGGTCGAGAAACTCGGCCTTCACGTGCTTCCAGAAGGCCTCGATCTTCCCCTTCGTCTGCGGGTGGTGGGCCTGGGACACGATGTGCTGGATGCCCTCCCGCGACAGGAACTTCTGGAACGGGCTCCTGCCGCGCCACGAGTAGTACTGGCGCCCCTGGTCGCTCAGGATTTCCTTCGGCGCCCCGTACTGGCCGATCGATTTCTGGAGCACCTCCATCACGTGCTCGCCGGTCTGCGAGTGGAACAGCCCCCAGCCCACGATGTAGCGCGAGTAGTCGTCCATGAACCCGATCAGGTACAGCTTCTGCCCGCGCGCCCCCGTCCAGTACGTGATGTCCGTCTGCCAGAGCTGGTTGGGCACCGACCGCTCGAAGAACCGCACCGCCTCGCGGCGCTTTCTTTTCCGCGGCCTTTCCGGCACCAGCTCCGCCTTCTTCAGGGTCTTGCGCACCTGGTGCTCGGTCACCGGCAGGTGTTTCGTCCGCCGCAGCCACTGCGCGATCCTCGGGATCCCGAACCACCCGAACTGCTTCTTGGTCTCGAGGATCTCGGGCGCCAGCTTTTCCTCGACCGGGTCCGGTGCACTCGGCGCACGCCGGGGCCGCATCTTCCGCAGCCCCGCCTCGCCGAGCTGCCGGTATCGCGCGACCCACCCGTAAATCGTGCTCTCGATCGCCCCGTACGCCTTGGCCAGCTCGGGAACCGTGGCTTTCCCTTCCAGCCGGGACTTCACGATCGCCAGCTTCACTTCCAACGGCCATTCCCCATCCTCCGGCCCACCCACCAGGACATTTCTCTTACTCACGACTACGCCCCCTTCTGGGTCCTCATGGACCCGGTTGTGGGGCGTCAGAGTGTCAAGGGATTATCCCGCCCGGGTCGCTAATGGCGCGGCCTGAGGAACATCATGGCTCGACGAGGTTCGCCGCTCCATCCTCCCGCGCAGCCCGATGGGCCTCGCGATCTCCTACGCGCTCAACCAGTGAGACGCCCTCAACCGCTACCTCGACCACGGCATGCTCGAGATCGACAACAACACCGCCGAACGCGAGCTCAGGTCCATCGCCGTCGGCCGCAACAACTGGACCTTCCTCGGCTCAGACGGCGGCGGCAATACTGCCGCAGCCCACTTCTCCTTCGTCTCCAGTTGCCGCCGCCACGACGTCGATCCCTGACGCTGGTATCGCGACGTCCTCGTCCGCTTCACCGACACCAATCCCGCGGCCTACCACGAGCTCATGCCCGACCACTGGAAGGCGCTTCACCCAAGCTCGACGTAGCGCGTCCCGCGGTCACCGCTCCTCAGTTCCAACTCGACGCCCTGCTTCGGCTGGGTGGAATCACCGGACGCGTACCGAAGATGCACCAGGTGCAGGGGATGCTCGACTTCAGGGAGAGCCAGAATCGCTCCGACAGGGAAATGCTGCCATGCCGGCCGACGGCGCCGTAACGGTGCTTCGTCCCCATGCGCTTGAGGTGCTTCCTGAACCGCTTGCTCTTGAACTGGACGCCCTGGTCCGAGATCGAGTGCTTCGGGGCGCGGCCGAGGGTGCGTTTCGCGTCGTCCATGAGGCGGGTGGCGAACCTGGCGGTGGGCTGGCCCTTGCAGGTGCGCCGGGCGAGGAGGGAGCGAGACCGGGCATCGAGGACGCCGCCGATCCACATGTCGTCGACGCCGACGGAGCGTCCTCCCACGGCGCGGAGTGGAGCCGGGGAATTGGGGTCCGGCAGCGGCGTTAACCGTGGACCTTCAGAACGACGTCCGGCCAGCGGCTGCCTTCGGTTCCCCCCCACCAGTCCCCCTCGCCTCCCTGGTCGCCGTCCACTCCTTCACACCAGAACACCCGCGAACCATGGCGTGTCTCGGCATGGAGGGGCTCGTGCGTGAACGGATCCTCGGGCAGGGGGAGCGCGAGTCCGGCCGCTTCTCCCGCCGCCGCGCGCATCAGGGACAGGTGGGCCAGCCAGAGCCTGCTGATCTCCTCGGAATCCCGCAGGTCGATGAAGAAGGCCTTCAGGAGCGGTCGCCCGCGGGGTCCGCCTTTCGCCCGGGCCAGCCACCGCATGTGCAGGTCGTGGGAGTCGCGCCACGGCCGGGACAGCGATTCCCGGATCTCGCCGGCGTAGTTTCCCCACTCCCGGTCGATCTCACGGGCGGCGATGTTCAGGGAGAATCCGTTCGCCCACTCGGAGAGCCGGAGTCCCAGGGACTCCCTGGAACCCATGTCCTGGAGCCGGCCCTGGTCGATCAAGCGGAGTGAAGCTCCGACCAGCAGGCGTTCGACGTCGGCGGCACGGTCGAGTCCGGGCATCTCCCGTCCCGTGCGGTCGAGGAACGCCAGGAGTTCGGCAGCGGCCGACTTCGGGATGCCGGACTGCAGAAGCAGGGCGGCCGCCTGCAGCGCGATTCCGGAGATCGTCCGGCCGACGAGGAAGGGGAGGATCGGGGAATTCCGGCAGAGATCGCACCCGACCTGCAACCCGAGGCCGACGTCCCGGACCGCCGCGTCCCAGTTCCCGGCGTCGGCGTTGACCTTGGCAGAGACGAACAGCAGGAGGGCGATCGTCCGGAGGCCCTTTCCCGCTTTCCCCACCGCCTCGGTCGCGCCGATGTGCCCGCGCGGGACATCCACGGGGACCGTGACGGTCCTGCGCCGCGCGGCGGCGCGGACCTCGTGGAGCAGGTCCTGCCTGGCCGCGACGACGGCGCGGGCCCGGGTCCATGCCGCTTCCCTTGGCTCGAGATCCCCCGCGTGAAACAGCGCGTCGAGGTCCTCGTCCGCCAGGTCCGACACGGATTCGGCGGCTTGCGCGTAACCCGGCCAGGAGTCCCCGTCGAGTCCCGGACCGAGCCAGGGGTCCCGCGTCACGGTCCATCCGCCGATCCGCTGCTCCAAGTCGCGCTGGGAGGCCTCGAACTCCCGTCCCGCGAGGATGACGCGCACTCCGTGAATCGTGAGCGTCAGGGCGGTAACGACCGCCGCAATGACCGCAGCCCATTTCCGTCGCCGCCGCGTACGGATCGCCTTCTCCGGGTCGACCGGTGCCGCAGGCGGGCGTTTCACCCGCGCCAGCAGGACGCGCCCGATCAGGAACCCCGCGGTCCCGACGATCGCGAAGAACGCCGGCAACACCTGCCAGGCCGGCGCAAGGAACATCCAGTCCAGGACAGTCCGCATCCATCCTCCCGGCACGCAGGGCCGTCAGGCCCCGCCTCGAGCGACATCCTACTTGCCCGCCCGCCTCTTTCGATACCACGGCCTGTCCGCGTCGAACTCCGGCCTCGGGACTTCCCCCTCCCGCGGCACGTCGCGCCGCACGGCCTCCATCCGCCACACCGCCAGCCCCTTCTGCCGCGCCTGGATCTCGCGGCGCGTGCGGCCCAGCGGAGCGTCCTCCCACGGCGCGGGGTGGAGCCGGGCGTCGAAATGCTTCTTCACGGCGGCGACGAGGTAGGTCCAGTACGCCTTGTTGTCCGTCTGCAGGACGAGCAGCCCGCCGGGGCGCAGCACCTGCCACGCCCGCTCCAGGAACTCGGGGTTGAGCATCCGGCGGCCCGCGGCGTCGGCCTCGTAGTAGGGTTGCGGGTGGTAGACGTGCACCTCGTCGAGCGAGGCGGGAGTGAAGCGCTTCTCCATCCACTCGACGGCGTCGGCGACGACGAAGCGGGCGTTCGTGAGGCCGCGGCGGTTCGCGCGCCGGGCGGCGTAGTCCACGGCGACCTGCACGACGTCCACGCCGACGTGGTCGCAGTCGGGGCGGGCGAGGGCGGAGCCGATGAGGTAGCGGCCGTTGCCGCAGCCGAGGTCCACGACGCGGCGCGCTTCCCGCCCGAACGTTCTCCCCCAGTCGAAGACGCCGCCGGGGTCGCGGAGGCCGGTGGTGGTCCAGCGGTCGCGGGGGAGGGGGCGGCCGGGGAAAGGGACGCCGAACTCGGCGTCGGGGTCGCGGGGGGCGGGCATGGGGACAGAAGGTTGGGCCCTCCCCGCCCCGGCGTCAAGGCACCGGCTGGCGGTGAAGCGACTCTGCGTAGGAGTGGCCGTGGCCCTCGTAGACGATCACGCGGTCCGAGATGCGCACCTCGCAGGTCCGGATGCCGGCGGCCGCGACGCGGTCGAGGAAAGCGGCGGGCTCGAGTTCCCCGCGTGCCCGGGCGCGGGCGCCGCGTCCGGGATCTCGGCGTTGTACGTGCCCGCGACGGTCCGCGGCACGGCGCCGGTCTCGGCGTAGCTCTCGCCTTTCCGGCCCGTGCAGGTCGTCGTCAGGGTCGCAACGTCGACCTTCCAGGAACTGACACCCGCGCCCCCGGAGAAGGGCCACAAAGGCGGCATGCCTCATGTTGTCCTGCGGCAGTTTCCGGGTCGCATCACAGACAAGATTCGGAAAGCTCATGGCATTCACAGCGGATTCGCTCCCGATCCGGGATCAACAGGGTAGCAGGAGCGGGGCGGCGGCGGAGGGACTCGGAGCGCTGCGCATCGATGTCACGGAAGGCCATGCCCGCCTTGCGCCACGCGTCCGCCAGGACCTACTGCCCGGTCAGTTCCGCGACGCGCAGCCAGAGCCGGGCGGCGTCCGCCTGGCGAAAGCTGCGCTCGGCGACGGCCGCGGCCCGGGCGAGATACGTGACCTCCAGGGCGCCAAGGTCCGGCCGCGCAGCCGTCCCCAGGAGGGCGTGCCCGGCCAGACCCTCGGCGAAGGGGTCCGTCGGATGGGCGCAGAAAGAAGAATGACTGGTCGAGTCGAGCGGGGCGTCGCCGGGCCGTCCGCCGCAGAGCTCCTCGATCGCCTCGAATGCGAGGGCGTGAGCGCGCGCGCGGTCGCGCGGGAGCTGGAGCTGGTAAGCGGCGTCGCGGAGAACTGCGTGTCGGAACATTTAGGCCGCTTCGGCGTTCACGCGAGGGCATGATCGCATGCGGAAGCGCCAGGAATCCGGCCTGCGCGAAGTTCAGCGGCGCGGACGGGTTGGCGCAGGAGGGGCCTGCCGCCGCGCCGCGCCGCCGGCGGGGATCCGGGCGTCCTTCAGGAGCCTTCGCATCTGCCCCCGCAGTTTCGCCGGAGGCCTCCTGCCGAAGCCCGCCATCCGCGCCCGCCCCGCGCGCCACTGGCGGCGCGCCTCGGCCGACCGGCCCAGGGTTGCGAGGACCACCGCGTGGCGGAGCCGGTCCGTCCCTTCGTCGCGACGGTTCCTCACGCTCCGGTGTACGGAGAGCGCCTCCCGGAACAGGCGATCCGCGGCCGCAGGGTCCCCGCGCTGCGCGTACAGGTCGGCCGCATTTCCCAGCGCGATGCCTTCTCCATGCCTGTCGTGCACGGCCCGCAGAAGAGCCAGCGCCTCCGCGTAGAGGAGGCCTGCCTCCTCGAGGCGGCCCGCCGCCCGCTCGGTGTTGGCGAGGTTGCCCAACGTCACGCCTTCGGAACGCCGGTCGCCGGACTCCCGCATCAGCGCCAGCGCTTCACGGTATCGCGCCCCCGCCTCCGGATACCGTCGCCTCCGCTCGAGCATCCGGCCGACGTTCGCGAGAAGGACGGCCTCCGAGCGGCGGAGGCCGTGGGTCCGGTGAAGGACGAGCGCGGCGGCGTAAGCGCGGCCGGCGTCGCGGAGCCGGCCCGAGTCCGCGAGCAGGTTGCCGAGATTCCCCAGGACGATGCCCTCGCCGCGATGCTGGCCGGTGGCGCGGAGGTGGCGGAGGGCGAGGCGGTAAAGGTGTGCGGCCTCGGCGGCGCGGCCGGTGCGTGCGCAAACGCGGGCCAGGACTGCGGCGGCCGAGGCGCGCAGGCCGGGCGTGCCTCCGGGAGCGTCCTCGCACATGAGGCCGCGCAGGATGCGTTCCGCCTCGCGTGGCCGGCCGGTGTCCTGTCGTAGAGAAGCCAGCTGCAGCAGCGTCTGGCTGCTTCCCGCGGCGTCGCCCGCGCGGCGGAAGACCCGGAGGGCGCTCCGGAGGCTCGCGACCGCTTCCGGGACTCGCCCCAGTTCGCGGAGCGCGGTGCCGAGCGAGCGGAGGACTGCGCCATCCGTGCGGCCGGCATGCAGGTCGCGGGCCTCCCGAAGGACTCTCTCGGCGTCACGGAACCGCCCCGCCGTGAGGCTGGCCGATCCTGCCTTAGCGAGCGCGACCCGCCGTTCCTGCGCGGAAGAAACCAGGCCCGCCAGCTCGAGCCACCAGCGCGACTCAGCGGCCGGCTGGAATCTCCGGGCGGCCGACTCCGCGGCCCTCCGCACGTACAGGACGCGAACGTCTCGCCAAGTCTCCCCGGCGTCCCGGGCATGCTCCGCCAGTTCCTCGGCGAATGCGTCGGTCGCATGGGGAATCGCCGCGTCTCCTCCTTCCGCCGGCCTGGACCCGCAGAGCGTCTCGATCGCGGCCACGGAGAGCCCGTGCAGCCTCGCACGATCCGCGGGGAGCTGAAGCTGGTACGCGGCGTCGCGAAGGAGAGCGTGGCGGAACAGGAAGGCCTGCTCGGCAGTCATGCGGGCCCATGATCGCACACCGGGTCCGGCAGGACCGCGGCCGGCAACGTCAGCTCTTCTCCGGCATCCCGAATGGGGCGATCCCGGCCTTCGCGCAGGCGGCGCGGCACTCCTCCTCCTGGCGCTTGAGCCTCGAAGTGCTCCCGAGCTCGCGGAGGATGCTCGCGCCCGCGTTCCAGGAGGCGCGGGCCTCTTCCGTGCGCCCCGCCTGCAGGAGGATTCGCGACGCGTTGCAGAGGACCTCGCCCTCGAAGACGCGGTGGCCGCAGCTGCGCAGGATTCCGAGGGCTTCGTCAGACTGGCGAAGCGCCTCGGGGATGTTGCCGTCGGCGGCGTGGACCCTCGCCAGCAGGCCGGTGGCGACGCCCAGGGCAAAGGGATCGCGGACGGCGCGGTGCGTTTCGACGGCCGACTCCAGGTTGCGGCGCGCCTCCTCCACCTCACCGGCGGACACCTGCAGGCTGGCAAGGTTCGTAAGGACGGAGGCCGCCATGCGGTGTTCTCCGATTTCCCGGAAGATCGCGAGGGCTTCCGCGTAGTTGCGCCGGGCGTCCTGGGGCCGGGACATGTTCACGCGGAGGTTCCCGAGGTTGAGCAGGTCGACGCCCTCGGCGCTGCGGGCGCCCGTCTCGCGCGAAACCGCCAGCGCGTCCCGGAACGCCCGCTCCGCTTCCTCGAATCGTCCCTCCTCCTTGAGCAGCACGGCGCCCTGGCCCAGTGCGACGCCCTCGGAGATCCGGTCGCCGGCGTCCCTGGCGAGGGCGAGGGCTTCGGCCTGCGCGACCCGCGCTTCCGTCAGCCTCCCGGTCGTTCGCAGGATCCCGGCGAGTCCCTGGAGGCCGATGCCCGCTGAGCGGCGGTCGCCGGACGCGCGATGGGCCGCGATCGCCTCACGGTAGGCCGCCTCCGCTTCCGCGATCCGGCCGCGCTGCTGGTAGAGGATCGCCAGGCTCCCGGTGACGACGGCTCCCCCGTGGGCGTTGCCGATCTCCGCGAACAGCCTGCGGGCCTCGAGGAAGTCGCGTTCGGCATCGTCCACGCGACCGAGGGTCTGGTGGATGACGGCCGCGCGCTGGAGCACGGACCCGATGCGGGAAGTGTCTCCCGCTCTCCGCGCGGCTTCGAGCGCCTCGGCGGCGAGGGCGTCCGCGTCGGCGAGGCGGCCCAGGTCCTTCAGGGCCATGACCAGGGTTTCGAGGGCGACGGCCGTGGTCGCCGGATCGCCCGCGCCGCGCAGGATCGCGACCGCGGCCGAGGCGAGTTCCTCGGCGGCCCGCGGCTGTCCGCCCCGATAGGCGACGACGCCGGCCCTGCAGAGCGCCACGCCCCGGTCCGCGCCTTCCGACGCGTCGGCCAACTCGCGCCAGCGCCTCTTCGCCTCTTCCAGCCGCCAGGACCGCTCGGCATGGAGGGCGGCGCGGCGGAGGAACGCGCGGCGGAGCGCGGCGACGTCCGGCGAATCGCCGGCGAAGCGCGCGTGGTCGGCCAGCTCGGCGGCGAACGCGTCGGCCGGATGCGCGGGAGCCTCGCCGGCCAGGGTGACGCTCAGCGGGCCCGGAGCCGGCAGGCGGCCGCCGCAGGCCGCCTCCGTGGCCAGGATCGCGAGCCTGTGGAGCCGCGCACGGTCGCCGGGGAGCTGCAGCTGGTACGCCGCTTCCCGCAACAGAGCGTGGCGGAATCCGTAGGCTTCCTCGGCGGTCGACACGGGCCCATGATCGCACGGAGCGGGCGCTGTACACTCGCCCGCGATGACCTCCCCCTCTACCGCCGACCGCCTGCGCAACTTCCTCGCCGAGACGGCGGGCGAGGAGGCGCGCGACGCCGCGTTGTGCCGCACGGCGCTGGAGAAGTCGTTCCTGACCACGGCGCAGCTGGAAGAGTGCCTCGACGAACGCGACCGGCGGCGCGCGGCCGGCGAGGACGTGCGGCTGTCGGACGTGCTCGTGTCGCGCGGCGTGCTCACCCCCCAGCGCTTCACCGACGTCGCCGGCCTGCAGGACGTCGGCCTGCGCGTCTGCCTCGAGTGCGGGCGCGTCTACGACGTGTCGGGGCATGCGCCGGAGGTGAAGCTGCGGTGCGTGAAGTGCGGCCTCGAGCTGGGGCACGCGCCGGCGGCGGCGAAGAAGCCGGCGGCGGGGAGCGGGATCCGGCCGGCGGTGCAGGCGCCGACGGACACGCGGCCGAGGCTGGGGAAGTACGCGCTGATCCGGGAGATCGGGCGCGGCGGCGTGGCGGTGGTGCACGAGGCGGAGGACCCGGAGCTGAAGCGGCGGGTGGCGCTGAAGGTGCTGAAGGAGAACGAGTCCACGGCGAAGGTGATCGCGCGGCTGCACCGGGAGGCGGCGATCGCGGCGCAGCTCGCTCACCCGAACATCGTCTCGATCCACGAGGTCGCGATGGCGCGCGACGCGATGGGGCAGAGTGTGCACTTCATCGCGATGGACTACGTCGAAGGCACGACGCTGGCCCACATCCTCGCGGCGAAGCGGACGGCGCTTCCCGAGCTGCTGCGGATGCTGGAGGACGTGGCGCGGGCGGTGGCGTTCGCGCACGGCAAGGGGGTGATTCACCGGGACCTGAAGCCGAGCAACGTGCTGGTGGACCGGGGCGGGCGCGTGGTGCTGACGGACTTCGGCGTGGCGCACGCGGAGGCGTTCGGGACGAAGCTGACGCGGGAGCAGGCGGTGATCGGGACGCCGCAGTACATGGCGCCCGAGCAGGTGCAGGGGAAGGCGGCGGAGGTGGACGCGCGGACGGACGTGTACTCGCTGGGGGTGATGCTGTACGAGATGCTGACGGGGAAGATGCCGTTCGAGGCGGAGTCGCTGGTGGACCTGTACCGGCGGATTCTCGAGGACGAGCCGGCGCGGCCGGCGACGAGCTCGCGCGAGGCGGACGAGGAGCTTGAGGCGGTGTGCCTGAAGGCGATGGAGAAGCGCCGCGAGGACCGGTACGCGGACGCGCACGCGTTCGCCGAGGATCTTTCGCGGCACCGGCGCGGCGAGGCGGTCTGGGCGCAGCCGGTGACGGGGTGGAGGCGGGTGAAGCGGAAGTTGCGTCGCAACCGCGCCACGCTGGTCCCGGTGGTGGTGTCTTCCTGCCTCGGGATCCTGCTGGGCGCGTACTGCGTCGCGGGGATCACGGGGGCCGCGGACCCGCGCGGCGTGCCGACGGTCGTCGCGGCGGGCGCCGTGAATCTCGTCGTGCTCGTCTGGCTCTGGCGCCGCTCGCTCTCGCGCAAGGCCCTCGACGCGGAGCTGGCGGCCGAGCGCGCGCGCGTCCACGCGGACGCCGGGAGGGCCCTCCTGCTCCGCGCCGACCGCCTGCTGTCCACGAAGGACTGGACGGTCGCGGAGCTCGCGCCGCTCGCGGAGTCCGCGCGCGGCGAGTTCCGCGAGGCGCTGCGGGAGCAGCCGAAGAACCCCGACGCCTGCCTCGAGATGGCGCGGGCGTACCGCGTCGAGGGGCGGCGCGACGACGCGCTTGCGTGGCTCGATCGCGCCATCGCCTCCTCGGCGTATTTCCCCACGGCCCACCTCGAGCGCGCGATGCTGCGCCTCGAGCGCTACGGCGCGCTGCGGCACGGGCACGACCGCGGCGACGTCGCGGACGAGTCGGAGCTCCGGCGGGAGATCGAGGAGGAGCTGAAGCTCGTGCAGGGGCACACGCGCGAGCGGCGCGAGGTGATGCTGGCGGCGGGGATCCTCGCGCTGGCGGACGGCCACGGCGAGACGGCGGCGCGGCAGCTCGACGAGTACGCAAAGGCGACGGTGACGGACCCGGACGGCTGGGCGTGGGCCGGGCGCGCGTGGCTGCGGCTGCACGGCAAGGAGGCCGACGCGATCGCCGCGTTCTCCGAGGCCCTGAAATTCCGGCCGCGCGACGTCGTCGCCTTGCGGCAACGCTGCGAAGCGCGCCTCCGCACCGGCGACCCCGCCGCGCTCGACGACGCCGAGACCGCCCTGCGCGCCCGCCCCGCCGACCCGGCGCTCCTCCGCCTCCGCGGCATCGGCCGCGAGCGCCGCGGCGACGTCCCCGGCGCCCTCGCCGACTACGACGCGTCCCTCAAGGCCGCCGAGTCCCCCGAGTCCTACCTCCACCGCGGCCACCTTCGCCTGGCTTGCGGACAGTCCGGGGAAGCGCTCGCCGACTTCACGCGCGCGCTCGACCTCGCGCCGCCGCCGAGGATCTCCGCGAGGCCGTCCGCCGCCACCCCGACTCCGCCTCCCACCGCGTCCGCTACGCCGCCGCCCTGCGCGCCCTCGGCCGCGACGGCGACGCCCTCCGCGAACTCGACGAGGCCGTCCGCCGCGCCCCGGCGCTCGTGGAAGCGCTCCTCGCCCGCTCGTCGGCGCGCCTCGACTCCGGCGACGTCCCCGGCGCGCTCGCCGACGCCGAGGCCGCCGTGGGCTCCGCCCCGCGCTCCGCCGACGCCTTCGCCCACCGCGCCTTCGTCCACCTCGCGCGCCGCGACGCCGACCGCGCGTTCGCCGACGCCCGGCAGGCCGTCGCCCTCGCCCCCAGGTGCGCCGCCGCCCGCGCCCGCCACGGCGCCGCCATCCGCCAGAAAGGCGGCGTCAACGCCAACAACGACGCCCTCGCCGAGTTCAACGCCGCCCTCGGCCTCGACCCCCGCTGCGCCGAGGCCCTCCTCTCCCGCGGCGAAATGCTCGCCGAGCTCGGCGACGCCGCCGGCGCGCGGCCGGACCTCGAGCAGGCCGCGCGGCTCGCAACGGATCCGGGACTTCGCTCGCGGGCCGCAGAATCGCTCCGCAGGTGATCACTGTCTGCAGAGCCGAAGCGGCGGACGAAGGGCCGGCCAGGGCGCTTCGGGACCGCGTGTTCGCCGAGTTGCGATTTCACTACCGCCCCACAGAAACGGCCCGGCAGCGTCGAGCAATATCGGTCCCGGGAGAGTCCTTTCGCCTCGTCGTCCGACAGAAGGGAGCCGTCGTTGGCACCGTCGAGTACGCGATCGAGGGAGTTGAAGTGACGCTCTTCGGACTTGCCGTTGACCCTGCCTGGAGGAGACGCGGCCTCGGCGAGGCCCTGGTCTTCGCGGTGATCTCCGCAGGACGCCGGGGGGGTTGTCGCAGGCTTCGATTGGACACGGTGAAGGCGACCGGTGCGTGGAGGTGGTTCCAGGGTCGCGGACTCCAGGTCGAGGACGAAGGACCTGATCCGCTGTTCGAGTGTCCCGAGGGCGGTCCCGTGACGACCGTTCGCATGAAGATGGAGATCTGGGGGTAGCCGGGCGACTTCCCGGACCGGCCCGAGTCCCATGGGCGGGACCCCAATACGCGTACCATGCTGCCTGTGAGCGCAGACACTCCGCCCCCGGCCGAAGTCGCGTACCTCTTCCGCCACGCGCTCCTGCGCGACGCGGCCTACCAGTTGCAGCTTCCCGGCGACCGCACCCGGCTGCACCGGCTGGCCTTTGAGCTGATCGAGGCGAAGTGCGGCGGGCGGCCCCCGGCGGGGGCGCCGCTGGTGTACGGGACGCGCGAACCGTGGGTGCCCCACGCGAGCGACCCGTTCGCGCTCGAGCTCGCGACCCACGCCGCTCTCGCGGACCCTGCGCCGCGAGGCGCGCTTCGCGACGCCGAGCGCATCTACCTCCGTCGGGGAGGGCAACTTGCCGAGCGCGCCTACCGGCTCGACGCGGCGAGGGCCGCGTGGATGCGACTCGCTGAGCTTTCCAGCGGCGCCGAGCGCGCACAGGCCGTGGGGAAGGCCGGCCATGCGGCTGCGCTGGCGGGCCGGCACACCGTGGCCGAGCCGCTCTACTCGCAGGCCCTCGAGGAATTCCGGGCCCTCGGCGACTCGCATTCCGTCGGGCGGGTCCTGGCCAGCCTGAGCCTCCTCTGCAAGGAAACCGGACGCATCGCCGACTCCGAGCGCGCGGCCGCCGAAGCGGTCGACATTTTCCGCTCCTGCGGGGACCGGCGGCTGGAGGGCATCCTCCTCGGGCACCAGGGAGAGCTGCTTCGCATCGCGGGCAAACCGCAGGAGGCAGAGGCGCTCCTCACGGAAGCCCTCGATCGCCATCGCGAGTTCGGGCTCCGCGCGGAAGAGGCGGCGACGATGGCGGCGATTGCAGGGATCCGTTCCGCGCAGGGAAGGCGGGAGGAGGCGGAGCGCCTCGTGCAGGCCGCGCTCGCCATCCACCGTGAAATCGGGGACCGCCGGTCCGAGGCGAACACCCTGGACATGACGGCCCGCATCTGCATGGAGACCGGACGCGTGGAGGAGTCCGTCGCGCACTTCCGCGCCGCGCTGGAGCTTCACCGCGCGTCCGGCAACCGCCGGGCCGAAGCGCTCGCGCTGGGCGCCCTGGCCGACGTCGCGGCAGCGAGCGGCCGCGAGGGGGAGGCGGAGGTGCTGTACCAGCAGGCGATCGAGATCGCGCGCGAACTCGGGAATCGCCGCTCCGCCGGCAGCTGTTGCCGGGCGATCGGAAGCTCTCGGAGATGCGCGCCGCGTGCGACGCGGCGGCCGTTCGACCAGCCCTGATCTCAGAGGTCCGCCAGCAGCGCCCGCAGCCCGTCGGCCGCCGCTTCGACGATCGCCGCCAGCCCCTCGTCCGGTATCCCGTCCGCTGCGCGCGACCGGCGCCGGAAGTCCACGGGATCGTTCACGGGGTCCACGAGGAGCGGGACGCCGGGCGCGACGAGGGAGACCTCGGAGGAGAAGATCTCGAGCTCGCAGTGGGCCGCGACGGCGCGCGCGACGTCGGTCACGCAGCCCAACCCGTGCGCGGCCGCCTCCGCCGCGGTGACCGTCGCGAAGACGTGCGTCTGCGGGTGCCACCAGAACAGGTGAATCGTCCCCAGCACGTGGACCGCGCGGAACCACGCCGGCCGCCCGTCGAGCGACAGCGGCGCCGCGTCCTCCTGAAGGACGCAACGCTCGCGGTCCCACTGGACGCCGAGCGGAAACCGCGCGGGCACCTCCTCGAGCGCGAGGACCCCGTCGCCGCCGCCGCCGCACGCCGGCTTGATCCAGAGCGGCCGCCGCCACCCCTCCGTCGCCCGCGCCAGCGCGAAGTCCGACCACTCCGACGGCATGAAATCCACCAGCCGCGGCAGCGCCACGCCCTTCCCCGCAAGCAACGCGTGCGCCGCCGCCTTGTTCCCCATCCGCGCCGACAGCTCGGGGCGGTTCAGGAGGCGCGTCCCCGCTGCGGCGACGGTGTCGTTCAGGCGGAGGAAGCGCGGGTCGCTCTCCCATGCGCGGTCGAGCAGCAGCTTCCACCGGACGCGCCCCTCGGCCGCCGTGGCGAGGTCGGCGTCCACCGTCGCCGGCGTCACCGACCGGAACGTCATTCCCCGGGCGCGGCACGCCCGCTCGAGGTCCGCGACGAAGGCCTCGTCGTGCTCCCAGTCCCAGGCGACGGCGACGTCGTGGTCCACGCGACGATTCTACGCCGGGCCGGCCCTACTCCGCGACGAGCCACGCGGCCGAGCGGTCGCAGGCCGTCTCGAGCAGCCTGGGTGTCCTCTCGTCCGGGACGGCGACCGGGACCCACTCGCCGTCCCGGTCGCAGACCCGGAGCGAGCGCTTCGAGGAGTGGCGGTAGCGTCGGACGCCGCCTTCATCGAAGCTGCCGTGCTGGAAGATCGCCACGCGCCGAGGGCGGCACCAGGCGATCCGCTCCGCCGCTTTCGTCGGGTCCTCTCCCGGCCACGGCGTCCACTCGCCTGCTTTCCTGCTGGTCATCGCCTGTCCGAGACACCAGTACGCCACTTCCGACCCGTCCGGGGACACCGAGAAGACGCCGTAGCCGGGACTGGGGTAGATCTCGTGGTCCTGCAGCTTCCGGATGCTCGTCCACGTCTTGCCACCGTCGGACGACTCGTCCGCGCTTCCCCAGGTGTCCGCCACGAGAATCCGGTCTCCCGCCATCGCGAACGAACATGACCACGATCTGCGGATTCGGGTCCACGACTTCCCCGAGTCGGAGCTCATGAGCACGAAGCCGTCGCCCTCCACCGGCAGCCTGCCCACGCCCGGGACGCGGTCGCCGCGCTGTCTGCCCGATGCAAGGATCCGCTCGCCGCGGGCGCAGATCCTGAGGATGTCGTCCTGGACGGCCACGGGCGTTCCGTCGGCGTCCTTGCACGATTCCTTGAGGTTGATCAGGCCCCAGGTCTTCCCGCCGTCGGTGGACCTTCCGATTCTGCCGAATGTCCCCCCGACGCATACGACCTGCGGGTCCAGCGGGTCCACGGCGATGCAGAACGGATCCGGCCCCTGCCACGCCGCGTTCTTCTCCCAGGTTTTTCCCGCGTCCCCGGTCCGCAGGATGGCCGGCGGCGCGAATCTCAGGTCCTCGCCCTCCTTCGCCACCGTCGGCTTCGCGATCGCCCAGGCGACGGCCGGGTCCTTCGGGTCCGGGACCAGCTGCAGGACCGCGAGACCCTCCGGCCCGCGTTTTTGCCAGGTCTCGCCGCCGTCGGTCGTGAGATAGACCTCGGCTCCGAGGCTCGCCGCGGTGGCGGCGAGGCACAGGGCGCAGATCGCGGAAACACGGGGGGCCATCGGGTTGGCCATTTCAACGGAGGATCGCCGCGTCCGGTTCAGGGGAACCCGTGCGCCCCATCGCGCTCCTCCGGAACGCCGCCGGCCGGCCCGGTTGCACGGCGTGGCGCAGGGAGCGCTGGAAGCGCGGTTTGACGCCGCCTAGCGGCCCGCGTCGAGCAGGTTCGCCAGCGCCGCCGCCAGCTGGTCCAGCTCGTACGAGGTCCGTTTGTGTGCGGCGGTGCCGACCAGCCGCGGATCCAGCGGCGCGAACATCGCCTTCCCCGTCTCGACGCGCCCCTGCAGCTCGCGCACCTTCGCCGGGTCCGCCGGGCAGTTCAGCGCCGCCATCGCCCTGCGCACGTCGTTCACGAAGTTCGCCTGGATGACGTTCAGCGCCAGCACCACCGCCTTGTGCGGCTCGAACCTCCGCTCGAGGTAGCGGAACCGCGTGAACAGCGCCGGGTAGTCGTCCGACGGGAACGTCCCCAGCAGCGACCGCGCGCTGTCCAGCGCCCCGGGCAGCGCCGGGAAAAGCCCCGCGCGGGACTCGAGCCACGCCAGCGCCAGCAGCCGCCGCAGCAGCTCCCTCTTCAGCGGGTCGTACCTCCGCGGCAGCGGCAGCACGTCCTTCACGATCGCCTGCATCGCCGCGCCGGCCTCCTCGTACCGCTGCGCGCGCATGAGCTGCGCCGCCGCGGCGACGTCCTCCTCGATCTTGAGGAAGTGGATCCGCGTGTCGATCTGCTCGGAGCGCCAGTCGTGGATCTTCTTCTCGATCCGCAGCTCCGTGAGCGACTTGGGCTCCTCGGGCGGCTGCTCGTAGATCCTCGTGTGGAAGATCGACTTCGCCTGCAGGATGAACTCCCCCATCGTCCAGCGCTTCGACGGGTCCTTGCGCCGCCCGATCTCCACGAGGTCCTCGAGCCGCCGCGAGATGCCCCGCAGGTGCTCGAAGTCGCGCAGCCCCTTCGGGTGCGGCAGCCGCGGGTTCAGCGCCATCGTGCGCAGCGCCGTCACGTCGTCGTTCGTGCCGTACGCCGGCTCGCCCGCCAGCATCTCGAACAGCACCAGGCTCAGCGCGTACATGTCCGTCGCCGCCGTGATCTTCGCCGAGTCCCCCTCCCACTGCTCCGGCGCCATGTACCGCGGCGTCCCCGAGATCGCCCCCGGCATCGTCAGCTGCGTCTGCGTCGGCCCCGCGAACTTCCCGATGCCGAAGTCGATCAGCACCGGCCGCATCCCCGATTCCTCGCTCACGATCATGATGTTGCCGGGCTTCAGGTCCCGGTGCAGCACCGGCGGGTGCCCCGGCCCCTCGTGGCAGTACCTCAGCGCCTCCGCGATCCCGATCGCCAGCTCCACCGCCTTGTCGGGCGGCATCAGCCCCTTCGTCAGCCCGTCGAACAGCGTCACCCCGTTCAGGTACTCCAGGATCATGCACAGCCCGTAGTGCGGGTCGTCCACCAGCCCGAAGTACCGCACGATGTTCCGGTGGTTCAGCGCCGCCAGAACCCGGCACTCCCGCAGGAACTGGCTCTTCACGATCTCCGCCAGCCGCGCTTCCGATTCCCGGTCCCCCGCGGGACCGAGCGCCGGTCGCAGCACCTTGATCGCCACCTGCCGGCTCACCAGCGCCGGGTCGATCACCTGCAGGATGTCGTGGAACTTGTCCTCCGCCGCCTCGGCCGACTGCTCCCGCAGGTGGCGATACTGGGTCCAGCGCTCATGGGAAGCGACGTAGAGCGCGTGGCGCATCTCGGGGTCGCCGCGGCGCGCCTCGAACTCCGCCGCGGGGATGCCCAGCAGCGGCGCGAGCGCGGACTCGCCGAGCCAGACGCGCTCGGCGATGAGGCCGAAGAGGTTCTCGAGCTCGCCGAGGTAAACGGCCCCGAAGGCGCCGCGGTCGATGTGCTCCACGACGCGCGCGATGCGGTTCTTGAGGTAGGGGTGCGCCGCGATGTCCTCGGCGTACGATGTCGGGGGGCGCTGGGTTGCCTCGCTCTCCATGAAGGGAAGCGTAGCGTTTCGGGCGGGCGGACGCACGGAGGTTTGAGGCGATCCCTCGCCCCGCGCCTCCGTTAGACTGGCAACCCCCATGCGCGCCACGCTTCTCGCCTGCCTCCTCGCCCTCCCCGCCTTCGGCCAGGAGCTCCCCGGGGCGCAGCTCTCGAAGCTCAAGGACGCGACGGTCTACGTGAAGCACGTGGGATTCCGGGGGCTGGAGACGGGAAGCGGGTCGCTGTTCCGGAAGGACGGGAAGACCGGGTGGGTGCTGACCTGCGAGCACGTCGTGCGCGACACGGAGACGGTGACGGTCATCCTGAAGAGCGGGCGGGACGGGGAGCAGAAGGTCGAGGCGCGGGTCGTGACCGTGGACAGGGAGCGGGATCTCGCCGTCCTGCGCTTCACCGCCGAAGACACTCCTGCGCCGATCGACCTGGCGCCGAAGACGGAGGTGAAGGAGACGGAGGCGGTCTACGTCGCGGGGTACCCGTTCGGGCCGTCGCTGGCCACGGCGGGGGACAATCCTTCGCCGTCGGTGACGAAGGTCTCGGTGTCCGCCGTGAGGCGCGACGAGGCGGGGGAGTGCGTCGTCGTGCAGCTCTCCGGCGACATCAACCCGGGGAACAGCGGCGGCCCCGCGGTGGACGGCCGCGGCCGGCTCGTCGGCATCGCCACGTCGCGCATCCAGGGGACGGAGATGGTCTTCCTGCAGCCCCCCGAGGTGCTGCGGGGGTTCGTGAAGGGGCGGGTGCTGAAGGTCGAGGCGAAGCCGACGGTCGCGCTGGGCGTGAAGGCGCGCCTCGAGGTCACGGCCGCCGTGTTCGACCCGATGGGGAAGCTGCAGGCCTGGGGCGTGTCGTGGATCCGCAAGGACGCGCTCAAGGACCCGCCCGCCGCGGGGGCCGACGGCGCCTGGAAGCCCGCCGGCCCCGGGATGAGGGAGCTCACGTTCGGCGCCGCCGACTCCGGCGGCCGCGCCACCGCGACGTTCGACGTCAACCGGGACGCCCGCGAGCTCGGGAAGATTCCCGTCGTCCTGCAGGCCTGGTGGATCGGCGCGGACGGCGCAAGAGTCTGGGCCCCGCCGGTCGAGGCCGAGGCCCAGGTCATCGAGGGGCGCTAGCCCCCTATTCGCAGAAGACCTTCACCCGGTCCCCCTCCTTCGAATCCACGTCCACCTGCAGCTCCCGCAGCGCCTCGACGAGCTCGTCGCCCTTCAGCCCGCTCAGGTGCGACAGGTCCACGCCGCTCGCCTGCAGCTTCTCCCCCGCCTCCTTCGGCATCATCGCGGACAGCTTGATCCCGGTCCGCACCAGCGCGAGCGGCACGCGGACGTTCACCTTGTCCCCGTCGTGCGAATCCACGGTCACCCGCAGGAACTTCGGCGCCGCGCCGCCGGCCGCGGGGCCCTCGGCGGGCTTCGCCGCGCCGAGCGTGTCCAGCCGCCGGTCCGCTTCCTCCGCCGAGATCTTTCCCTGCGCGAGCATGTCGAGCACCTGGCGTCGTTCGGTCGTCATGGCAGGCTCCTTGTCGCTGTCGAAGAGGATGAAGTCCTGGTCGGGGTCCACGGTCAGATCAGCCACACGAGGACGCTCGTGCCCTCGCGGTCACGGATGTCGACCCTGAGGCCGGAGAGCTGGAAGAGCGCCTCGAGGACGGGCGGGAAGAGCGGCGTGGTCGCGGCCGGTCGCGTGATGCGGCGCGCGAGCTGGACGATCGCCGTGACGAGCACGGCCACGGCCACGAGCGGCCACAGCAGGAACAGGGGGATCGGGAGGGGCAGGCGGCGCTGCCAGCCGACACCGACGAGGAGGAGGGCGGGGATCATGGGCCGAGCCTTTCCAGGGCCTCGTCGACGGTGATCTCGCCGCGGGCGAGCTGCTCGAGGACGGCGGCGTTGGGCGACGGCGCCTTGAGGGAGCGGTCGAGCTGGGCGGTGATCGCGTTCAGGCGGTTCTTGACGGTGGGGTAGGAGATGTCGAAGAGCTCTTCCATCTTCTTGAGCGACCCGTGGTGGCGGACGAAGGCGGTGACGAAGACCTGGTCCTCCGGGGGGAGCGACGCGAGCGGTGGGACTTCGAAGGAGCCTTCGAGGGAGAGGTTGCAGTCCTGACAGACCATCTTGGCGATGGTCATGGGCTTGGCGCAGCTTCCGCAGCGGGCTCTTGAGATGTCCATGGTTCCCTCTCTTAACACAATGATTCTAATACAGATTCTCAATAAAGTCAAATCTAAACTTAAAATTATTGAGTTTCCCTCCCCCGGACGTGGTACCGACCCATTTCCAGGTTCCCCCACCCCAGCCCCCCCACCCCGCCCCGCGCCCCGCGCCCCCGCCCTACGCCCCCGCCTTACGCCCCCGCCGTTCGCCCCCGCCTTTCCGCTAGAATGCCCCCGCCCATGTCCCACGACACCAACATCGGCGGCACCCCCCGCGCCTTCGAGACCACCAACTGGTCCGATATCCTCTCCGCCGCCAACCCCGCTTCCCCCCAGTACCGCGAGTGCCTCGACCGGCTCTTCCGCACCTACTGGAAACCCGTCTACGCCTACGTCCGCGCCGCCTGGCGCAAGAAGAACGAGGACGCCAAGGACCTCACCCAGGCCTTCTTCGCCCACCTCCTCGAGAAGGACACCCTCGCCCGCATGTCCCCCGACCGCGGCTCCTTCCGCGGCTACCTCAAGATCGCCCTCGCCCACTTCCTCATAGACGCCGAACGCCACGACTCCGTCCGCCGCCCCGCCACCCCCGTCTTCCGCCTCGACGCCCGCGAGTCCGACTTCGACCGCCTCGAGCCCGCCGCCCCCGACGAATCCCCCGACGCCGCCTACGACCGCGAATGGTTCCGCGGCGTCCTCGACTCCGCCGTGGACGACCTCCGCATCGAGCTCATCCAGGAAGGCAAGGCCGTCTGGTTCGACGTCTTCCGCATGTATTGCCTCGAGCCCGGCGGCCTCTCCAGGGACACGCGCGAGACGATCGTCATGGGCGACGAGATGCCCGGCGTGACCTACGAGCTCGTCGCGCGGAGGTTCGCGGTCAGCGAGACGCAGGTGAGGCACTACCTCGCGCACTGCCGCGGATCGCTGAGAAGGCTGCTTCGGAAGCGCGTTCGGGAGTACACGGCGCGGGAAGAGGATGTGGATCCGGAGTTGATGGCGATCCTGAAGGGGTAGGGCAGGACGGAAGATGGGAGATGGGGGATGGGAGACGGGAGATTGGCGGCGAGCGCGGACCTACTTCTCTGGCGGTAACGGCAAGAGGTCCTCCAGCGTGGTCGAGACGATCCAGCGCTTTCCTTCGAGGAGGATCTCCACCGGCGGCAGATCCGGAGCCACGTAGACCTGCCGGGTCGGCGACGCGTAGCCGAGCGTCCACGGGCCGCGGAGGATCGCATCGTCCACGCCGGGGTCGAATTTCGTCTGCTTGAGTTCGTTGCCGAGAGCCAGAATCGGAAGAACGTCCTTGATGCGAGACGCGAATAACACCCGTTCGAGTCCCTTCGGTTTGTGTTCCTTCCGAAGGAGATCCTTCTTCCGGCCGCTGAGGCACGCGAACAACGCGAATCCGTCGCGCGTCGTGAGGGCGATCCTCCAGTGGTCGAACACTCTCGCCGCGGGGGAGTTGGCGCGCATCGGACGGGCGCCGTGAAGCGCATCGTCGACCAGGAACCGTTTCCCGTCCCAGGAAGCCCGGATCCGCGTGCGGTCATGCACCGTCTGGATGACCGCCTCCAGCGACCCGCCGGAAACGGAGAGCTCTTCGACGCGCGGCAGGTCGAGCCGGAACGCCGGCACCCGGCCGAACCTGCAGGGAGGGAAGGAGGCCTGCAGGAACTCCGGGACCGGGAGCCCGGCGTCCGGCCGGCGCCCCGAGGCTAGCCAGACCGTGGCTGCCGCGATGACGTTTCCCTTCGCGGCGTGAGCCAGCAGGACCCTCGCGCGGGAAGCCTCCCGGGCGCGGAAATCCGGGGACTGAAGGTGGTCCCAGTCGTCGCGCCGGGCCATCGAAAGTGCCCACCCCGCGGAGTCGAGGAACTTCCGCACATCCTCAGCGCCCGGAACGTCCTCCGCCCGCGCCGGGGAAGTGACGGCCAGCATGATGGCGGCGATCAGGGAGGGTCTTCTCATGCAGGAAACAACATGATTCGAACGGGAGTCCGGAGCAAGCGGACTTCAAATCCGGTGAATCCTCCACAAGGGGATTGGTCGGTTCGATTCCGATGCGCTCCCGTTGCAAGGGGTTACGGCGCGTAAGTCGCGGGGCGGGCAGCGACTTACGCGCCTCCCCGTCTGCGGCTCGGTGCGTCCGGATTGCGACGGAGAGGGACGGAGCGCGACGGAACGGGACGCAGGACGACGGAAAGAAGTGCTCAACGTCGGTGCTCAAGGTCCTTCCCCTCAGGTCCTCGGACCGCCTGTCGTCGGGCCACCTCGTCCATGAATCCGCTGAAACTGTCGGTGACCGCGAATCCCACGCCTCCTCCGACCGCCTTGAAGTGCTCCCGACCGCAGTCCACCTTTGCCTTCTCCGTGGGGCGCAGGCTGTCCGCGAAGAGAGCCGCGCCTTTGGTCTCAACCACGAAGTACAGCCGTTCCTGGCCGTCCTGCTCGACGAGCACGGCCCAGTCCGGGTTGTAGCCTCCGAGGGGCGTCGGCACGGAGAACCATCCTGGGAGTTTCGCGTAGACCCTGATCGCTGAGTTCTTTTCCAGCTGGTCGGCGAAGGCGGCCTCGGTGTCCGAGTCGTAGACGACCTGCTCGTAGATCGACTTTTTGGATTCGAGGAGGTTCCTCAGATATCCCCTCAGTTCCTCTCTCTCGAACAGCTCCTGGGCGTAATACTCCTCGTCGCCCAGGCGCTGGTACTTGATCCCGTCCACGATGGCGAGTCGCTTGCATCGGTTGATCGCTTCGGCCGCCGTGTCGATGAACTTCTGCGGGTTCAGCGTGAAGTCGGCTAGCCGGTTGCTGCCGGTCAAGATCCTGAAAATGGTCCGGCGAGTCAGCTGGGTTCGATCCTGCATTTCCGTGAGAACGTCCGGCAGCTCGATGTCGCCTTCCTCCAGAACGACCGTGGCGGCGCCGTCCCGCTCCGTGGCCTCGATGCCCGCCTTCCCGATGGCGATGTCGGCCTTTCTCCACTGGAGGCGTGTCTTGGGGATGGCCGGTGCTTCACGCAGCGCTTTCGTGCAGCTCTCGACGAGCTTCTCGTTGTCGAAATTCACGCGATAGGTCGTCTTGTGCTTGATGCGATCCCACAAGGCCTTGAATTCCGGGCCGTGGAGCACGGCCTGCCGGGGACGGACCTGCCGGCGATCGTCGGCGGTCTTGATCTCCAGCCGACCGGCGAGTTTCCCGAGGATGTGGGCGACTTCCGGGTGGAGATCCGCGAACTCCTCAGGCAGATCGAGAGAGCCATCCTTCAGTGCTTTCCTGAGCGAGTCCTGCACCTTTCCATGGGTGTCGATGTAGCCCTTGTTCTTTAGGTGCTGCCAGACCTCCTTCGACTTCTCGAATCCCAGCGGAGTCGGCTTTCCCTCAGGATCGACCGTGAGGATGACCGCGAACTGGTGTGCCTCGACGACCCCGAACCGGATGCCGGTTTCCTCCTCGATCTCCTTCTGCAGTTTTCTGGCGAAGTCCTCGTAGCTCTCCGTGGCGACTACGGTCAGCGTATTCACATCGAATCCCCGCCGACGCTGCCCGTCCTGGTCCACGCCGAGCCGCAACCCGCGTCCGATCGTCTGCCGGCGCTCGCGCTCGGTCCGGATGTCACGCAGCGTGCAGATCTGGAAGACGTTCGGGTTGTCCCAGCCTTCGCGCAGGGCCGAGTGGGAGAAGATGAACTTCAGCGGGGTCTCGAAGGAGAGCAGCCTCTCCTTGTCCTTCATGATGAGATTATAGGCGCGTTCCGCGTTGTCCCGACCGGACTGGTTCCCCTCCGCCGTGTCCGTCCACCCGCCCTTCCTGTCGATCGAGAAGTAGCCGTCGTGGACGTCGGAGGCGGGACGCGTCAGGTCTGCCTCCTTGAACAGGGTGCGGTAGTCGGGATGGTTCGCGAGCCGCCGGTACTCCTCCTCGAAGATGCGCGCGTAGTCGCCTTGGACCGCCCGTCCGTCCGCGTCGTACTGCCGGTACTTCGCGACTTCATCGATGAAGAAGAGCGATAGCACCTTGATCCCCTGCGGGCGCAGGCGTTTCTCCTTGTCGAGGTGCTCGCGGATGGTCCTGCGGATCATCTCCCGCTGCACCGCGGCGGCATCGACATCTCCCCAGGCTTCTCCCGGCTTCAGGAAGCGTTCGCCGCCCGGGAAGCGGATCTCCATGGACCCGCTGCCCTTGGCCACACGGATTTCGCCGACTCGGCAGTCTTTGTAGACCGCTCGCCCCGTCGTCTGCTCCAGGTTGTCCCCGTCGTGGACCGTGATCTCCTGCCGGGACACTCCGCTGACGGTCTGCGCGTCCAACTCAACCTTCGCGGAGATGATCCCGCGCTTATTCTGAGTTGTGATTAGCTTCACGTAGGGCTTGTTGTGCGCGTTCTCGATGGTCGCCGAGGCAACCTCGATCTGCTTGACCAGCCGCTTGTCGTAGGCGTCCACAGCATCGAGGCGGTAGATCATGTGGTGCTTGTGCACGTGTGTCGCCGAGTAACGCAAGGTGCAGAGTGGGTTCATGGCGTCGAGCGCTTCTTTGCCGCGTCCCTCCAGCCCTCCGTCGACGCTCTGGGGCTCGTCCACGATGACGATGGGCCGTGTCGCCTTGATGAGGTCGATGGGCTTCTCGCCACCGGTCTTCTCGCTGTCCTTGTAGAGGTTGTTCACGTCCTTCTTGTTGATGGCCCCGACCGTCACCACCATGATCTGGATCTGAGGGCTCGTGGCAAAGTTGCGCACCTGGCCGAGCTTGCCCGAGTCGTAGAGGAAGTAGTCGAAGGGCACACCTGCGTAGAGCCCCTTGAAGTGCTCCTCGGTGATCTGGAGCGACTTGTAGACCCCCTCCTTGATAGCCACGGAGGGCACTACGATGACGAACTTGGTGAAGCCGTACTGTTTGTTCAGCTCGAAGATAGTGCGCAGGTAGACGTAGGTCTTGCCTGTGCCGGTCTCCATCTCCACGGTGAAGTCGCCGGCTGCGAGGGAAGCCGAGGGGGTCAGGCCGTTTCGGAGCTGGATGTCCTTCAGGTTCTTGAGCAGCTCATCGTCGAGAAGCGTGAGGCGGTTGCCGATGCCCAGCGCCGATTCGCTCAAGCCCAGTTCTAGCTGGAGGTGCTTGGGTTCCGCGAGTCCGAGTTCACCCTGGACGGTCTTCGGCTCCACGGGTCGCCTCGACACGGTGAACTCCGTCCGGCATGTCTCCTGCCCCCGGAAGAGGTCGCAGACGGCCTCGATGGCCTGAAGCTGGTAGTCGAGGTTGGGCTCGAAGTGCAGTTTCATCGGCTACAGGCTCCGCACGTTGGCAATTCCGTTTTGGCTGAGGATCGCCGCGAGGTTCGTCTTGGCCACGTCGTCGGCAAAGGCGCTGTCGCGGAAGACGCAGGTTGTGTCGCCCGCCGGGGCGAGCGTCTTGTGCCACTTGACGATCCCCTGGCCCAGCGGCTCGAAATCGTCGCGGGTGATCTTCTCCGCGAGGCAGACGATCAAGACGCCGCGGCCGATCGCGTGCACATCCTTGCCCGCGATGGCGCGCTTCTCGATGGGGACACAAAGATCAAGGCCGAGCTTGAGCAGCAATTCGTACACGATGTCAGCTTCCGATCGGCCGGTCTTGAGGTGCTCGACCGCTGTCAGGAGCGACGCTTCTAGCTCCTCGCGCTTGGGCTCCCACTCCTGGATGTTCGTGGAGTCGAGCTTAAAGACGCGGAACCCGAGGTCGCCCGTGAACTCTTGGTTCTCTTCCTTGATCTTCTTGGCCGCGCGGCGCAGGCGTTCCTTGGTCAGCTCGGCGATGTTGCGGGGCTTCTTCAGCTTGTCGCAGTAGTCGGCGGCGACTTTCTGGTCCTTGCTCTCTGGATCGAGAGGCTCGGGAAGCTGGACGAGGATGTAGCGGCGCTTGCCGCCGTCGGCGGCGTTTCCAGCCATGACGGCGTGGCCGGTGGTTCCGGAACCGGCGAAGAAGTCCAAGACGAGATCGTTGCTTTTGACGTTGCCAACGCTAAGAATGCCGTCGATCAACTCAATCGGCTTGGGATTGCTGAACACGTTCTTCTCGCCTAGCAGCGCCTCCATGGCGCTATTGGCACCTTGGTTATGTCCGAACATCTCGTGCGGCCACCAGTTCGTCGCACACTGTCCTTCTTGCTCCCGCTCGCTTCTGAAGTATTTCTTGCGTGGAGCGCCATTTCCTTTGTCTGGAAAGATCATTCTCTTGTCGGCCAGAAGGGCCTTGAACGTGGCCTCTTCTCCCATCCAATCTTCGTCGTACACCTTCCCCGTTGGCGTGGTTATCTTGTAACGACTTCCAGACTGGTCGGCCCCCACCTTCCAGGGTTTGGAGGCCCAATCACCCCGCGAATCTCCGTCGGGGTTCGAGAATTCACCAGTCAGCGCGAGCTTCCCAACCCCTGCCGCTTTGTATGCGCTCTTGTCTCTCGCATACACCAAGACGTGCTCCGTAACCAACGCCAGCATCTTCGTGGGATCGTTGGGTTGATTGTGACGCCTGCGCCAGTGGATGTGTCCCTCGAAGTTGTCATCGCCGAACACGTCACTCATCGCGAGCTTTAGATGCCCAACTTCTCCGTCGTCGATGCTTACGAATATAAGCCCATCAGGCCTCAGTAGGTTGCGAGCCAGCTTTAGGCGTGGATACATCATGTTCAGCCAGTCAGTATGAAATCGCCCGCTGGCCTCAGTGTTGCTGATCACCTTCTGCCCGCCCGCAACTTGGCCGGTCAGTTCAAGGTAATTCCGAATGTTGTCCTGGAAATCGTCTGAATAGACAAAGTCATCTCCGGTGTTGTAGGGCGGGTCGATGTAGATGAGCTTCACCTTGCCCGCGTAGCTCTTCTGAAGAAGTTTCAGGACTTCGAGGTTGTCCCCCTCGATCATCAGGTTCTGCGTCTTGTCCCAATCCACGCTTTCCTTCGGGCAGGGACGCAGGGTGCCGGTCGATGGCATGAGCGCCAACTGCCGCGCGCGTCGCTTGCCGTGCCAGTTGAGGCCGTACTTCTCCTCAGCGTCCGTGACCGTACCGTCCCCCACGAGGCCCTTGAGCGTGTCCACATTCACCGCCGCTCCCGTCGGTCCTTCGGTGACGATCTCGGGGAACAGGGCCTTGAGCTTGGCGATGTTCTCGGCCACGGTGTCCGTGGACCTAGTCTCGGCGTCGGCGGGCGTCAGCTTCTTCATCGCTCCTCCTTCACAACCGGGCGCGGGCGGATTCGAGGGCCGCCTCGGCGCGCTTGAGTTCCAGGTTCAGACCCACCTGCCGGGCCATCTGCCTCTCCTTGGCGGCGGCCGCACGCAGGCGCACGATTTCGGCCGCCAGTTTCGCGCACTCGCGGAGCGCCTCCTGCCGTACGGCGGCCTGGTCAGCGGTCTCGGCAAGGCCGAGAACGCCTGTCAGTCGGGCAGCCTTTAGGGCGAGCAGGGTATCCAGCCAGCCTTGATAGAGGGCGTAGAGCTCGCCGCGCGGCTGGCGGCCCAGGGCCATCGCGGCGGCAAAGGTGGGCCAAACGTTCGCGTCGCGCTCCGAGTCCAGCTCCGCGAAGACCACGTCGCCGTCGAGCACGGTCTTGTCCGCTTCATTCTGTGCCCAGCGCTTGTGAGCGGCCGAAAGCCCGGCCTGCGGACCCGGCTCCGAAATAATGAGCGCGGGATAGGGCACGGCACGGTGCACGAGCTCGATCAGTCGCGCCGACTTCGCCCCAGCCCGAAGCGTCAACCGAAGGACGGCGATTTCCAAGTATTCGCGGACGCTGTCCCGATACCCGGCGACGCCGACGGTCGTCGGTTTGAGCGCCGCGATCCAGAGCAACTCTTCGATCCCGTCGTTGATCTGGCGTTTGTCGGCGGCCGTTGGCGCGCCGTTCTCGAGGAGGAGCTTCTTGGGGATGCGCTGGTTGACGAGACAAGCGGAGGGGAGGTCAAGAACCCGCAGAAGGACGCTTGCCGTGAGGGCTTCTTGCATGGCGATCACTTTTTCCCTCCGCCCGGTTCGACAATCTGCACGCACTCGGCGAGAAACCCGCAGAGCTTGCAGCGAGTCGTCCGGCGGTCCAACCACTTTCGGACGCCGAAACACCCCGGCTTCGGCGCTTCGCCGCCGGGCTTCGGGGTCAATCTCCAGGCGCAGCCCTGCAGCCACTTCCCGGTCGTGGTCAAGCGAGGGGCAAAGCTCTCCAGCGCCGTACCCACGATGTGGAGAGCATTGGCGAATCCTCCGGAAAGGGTCAAGGCCCCGAGGGCAACGACGGCAAATTCGGCCCAGAACGATCCCTCGCCATCGCCGAGGTGAACGACTTCTGTCGCCAGGTCCTCGGACCTTATGGCCGCCGCTAGCTGAGTTTTCAGCGAGGCATGACCCTCACGGACGCACAGGCGCCTCTCTTCGGACGTGAAGGCCGAATCGCCTGGCTTTTCATATCTCAGCGTGACGATGGCGCACTCTGTGCGTTCGACTTGGGGGTAACTGTGGCTTTCCTCGGGGAGAACAACGAGGTACGAGACGACCTCGAAGTCGCCCGAGCCGGCGAAGTCGCCCGGGAAACTCAGTGTCCCCCCGGGCTTGAACAGGCTGGATGCCGCCCGCTCCTCGCCTTTGCCCAACACGCACGCGGCAGCTGCGGCAAGTTGACTCTGAACCCCCTTCATGTCCTCGCCGCCTCGGGTGCGCGCGTCGAATCGAGCGTACGCGGTTCGATCGGGCAGGTCGCGGCCGAAGCAGATCCGCTTGAGTCCGTCCAGAATCTGCTTCGCCTGTGTGAACGGCAGCCGGACAGCGCCGTCCGCTCCGACGTGTACCAGATAGTGCGGGGCGAGCGGATAGCTTGCATCCGTGGCGAGCTTCGCCCTGTCCGTTTCGGCGCGCAGGCAGAACACAACTCCGGGTTGCAGGTCCGCCTCAGCAGCCGTAGTCACGGCGGTGATGCCCAGTGGCGTGTCCTCGAGAACGCCCGGATGGGCCTTGAGATAGGTGGCCAGATCAATCCGCAAGTCCGTCAGCGTCAGGTCCGCGATGGACACACCACTGGATAGGTCTTCGAGATCGATCACGGCATCCTGCAACTTCAGGAGCTGCTTTCGGCGGTACTCGAGGTCGTTCATCTGGTTGCCGGACTGCTGCTCGATCAGGTTCTCTTCGCCGGTCGCCGAGACATCGAGGAGCACCATGCGGCCGCTGACGCGCTGCTCCAGCTTGATGTACTCCTCCAGCTCGATGTTCGGCCAGAAGTTCACAAGCTGAATGCGCGAGTTGGGCGAACCGAGGCGGTCGATTCGCCCGAAGCGCTGGATGATCCTCACCGGGTTCCAGTGAATGTCATAGTTGATGAGCCAATCGCAGTCCTGGAGATTCTGCCCCTCGGAAATGCAATCGGTGGCATTGAGGAGGTCGATCTCGCCTTCGCTGACGAGCTCCGCCGGCCGCTCCTTGGATCGCGGGGCGAAGGCGGACAGAATCGAGGCCAGGTCCTTTCGCAGGTCCGCGATGGTGCTCAGGTTGCTGCCTGCGCCTGTGACGAGCGCGGACTCGACGCCGAGGTGCTGTCTTGCCCACGGTGAAAGCTCATCGAACAAATACCTCGCGGTGTCCGCGAAGTGCGTGAACACGAGAATCTTGCGGTTACCCGGGTTGATCGGGTTTCTGACCTTGCTCTCGATCATCTCGCGGAGCGCCGCGAGCTTTGCATCCCGCGCCGCGTTGATTTCGACAGCGGACGCGTGAAGATTCTTGAGGCGATTGCGATCTTCGAGGAGGTCCTGTTTCCAGCGCACCAGGTCGACGTCCTTGAGCAGAACTTTTACTTTCCGACCGACGAGCAAGCTCTCGAACGCCGGATCGTCGAGATCCACATCCTCGATGTCGACCTCTTCGAGGTCGGTAGCCTGACTCTCGATCCTCGCCAGAGTCTGCTCGACGTCCTGAAGCTGGCGGCCGACGGTGAGGGCGAACGACGGGGCTGCGCTTTCCATACGCTTCAGCACGTTTACTCGCAGGAGGTGGATCAGGCTCTCCTCGCGGTCCGCCTGGCGGAAGAAGCCCTCGCCGCCCCGTACTTGCGTGCTGTACTTCTTGTCGTACGCCTCCTGCCTGTGAGGGAGGACATACCGAAGTGGAGCGTACGACGCCAATTTGAGGCGACGGATCTCCTGGTTGATGTCTCGAATCGAGGGGAACTGCCCGGCGCGATCGACGTCGGACTTGATGTTGATTGGCTTCAGGCGATCCGGGAACCGCCCTGTTTCCACCGTCCCGTAGTACTTCTCGACGTGCTTACGCGAGCGCGCGATCGTCAGCAGGTCCAGCAGCCGGAAATAGTCGAACCCGAGCATCTCGATCAGCTGTGCCGGGGTGCGTTCGCTCTCGCCCAAGTCGAGCCAACGATTGAACTGCTTCTGCGCTAACCGTGTCGTGCTGTCGATGCTCGCTATCCCATGGTCCGCTAGCGCGACGTCGTTGCCCTCCGTCGCGAAAGCAATCTGGTTGCGCAGGTCCGCCAGGCGGTTGTTCACCGGCGTCGCCGACAGCATCAGCACGCGCGTCTTGACGCCTTCGCGGATGATCTTGCGCATCAGCCGGTCGTACCGGGTTTCCCCGCTCTGGCGCGGCGTCTGCTTGTTGCGGAAGTTGTGGGACTCGTCGATGACGACGAGGTCGTAGTTCCCCCAGTTCACGTGCGACAAATCGATGTCGCCGGACATGCCGTCGTCGCGCGAGAGGTCGGTGTGGTTCAGCACGTCGTAGTTGAACCGGTCGGGCGCCAGAATGTTTCTGCGGTCGTTTGCCTTGTACAACGTCCAGTTGTCCCGGAGGCGCTTGGGGCAGAGGACCAAGACCCGGTCGTTTCGCAGTTCGTGGTACTTGACGATTGCCAGCGCCTCGAACGTCTTTCCGAGTCCGACGCTGTCGGCGATGATGCAGCCGCCGAATCGCTGCAGCTTCTCCAACGCCCCAACGACTCCATCTCGCTGGAACCGATACAGCTTCTTCCAGAGGACCGTGTTCCGAATCCCCGTGGAGGACTTGACGACTTCTTCCTCGTCCAGCGCCTCGTCCCGATCTCGGAACAGATGGTAAAGGATCAGCGCATAGATGAGAGACGGCTCCCGCAAGTCTGAGTACCGACGCAGTTCCTCCAGGAGGGAGTCCCTGCCGCTCGCCTCCGCCGCAAGCGCCGACCACTGGAGGTCGAACCACTGGCTGAGCTGCCGAGCTTCTTCCGGCGACTCTGACGCCTGAATGAGGCTCATCGGGTTCCCGGGGGTCAGGCCCAATCCGTCCGTGCTCAGCGAGAGCGACCCCAGGAGCGCGAGGATCGGCTGGGCGCCCTTGTCCCGGACAACGACCGTTCCCTGGGGAATCGCGCCCCGCGCGCGACGCACCTCGGCCTTCCCCCGAACCCACTCCTGCATCCGCCCCGCGAGCCAGCGGGTGTGCAGCCGATTCCTTGCCGTGCGATCGGCCGTCGATCCAAGAGCCGCCAGATCGGAATCCGCGGGAGGCAGGACGAGACGGCACTTCTCCAGATCCTCGGCCTCCCGCATGAATGCCTCAAAGGCGAAGAGCGAGAAGCAGGGAGTGGCGACGTCGAGATTCCGCCCTTCGGAGACGATGGGGCGGAGGAGGTCGATGACACGGTCATTGCCTGAGTTGCGAACGAGCCTCATGCGCAGAGGTCCCCAGACCGTTCGACTCGATGCATACCGCGATCCTCAGCTCCCATGCATGCCGCTCGCGGCGGCCAGGCAGGGAGCATTATCCTTGCGAGTCCCTGCGCCACCCCCGTTCATCCCCAAGGTTCTCAGCCTCCCGCGCTGCGAGCAAGAACTACCCGGATGCCTTGCCGGTTGGCCGTTTTCGAGCGTACATCCGCCTGCCATCAGAGGAGGCGACCATGCTGCTCGGCCAAGCGATCCGCGACTTCGAGACCCAGCTCCGCGCGAACCAGCGCAGTCCGCATACGATCAGCAGCTACCTGCGAGATCTCGGGGAGTTCCGGGCGTGGCTGGCAACGGAGCGCGTCCCGACCGATGTTCGACGCCTTTCCTCCTCCACCCTCTGCCGCTTCGCAACGGCGAGGTGCGCGACGGAGACCGCCGATGGCCGCCGCAAGCGCCAGGCGAGCGTGGACAAGATCAAGATGTCGCTGCGGGCGTTCTTCCGGTTCCTCCTCGACGCCGGGGAGCTCTCGACGAACCCCGCGCGAGTACTCAAGTTCCGCCGCGACCATCGCGTTCCTGAGCTTCTCACCGACGAGGAGCGCGACAGGCTCCGGCAGGCGCTGGACCGGACCTCGGGGTGGCGTGGGACACGCGATGCCGCGATCCTGGCGCTGCTCCTCGGCACCGGGATACGCCTGTCCAGCCTTGTGGCGCTCGACGCTGCTGACGTGCACTTCGCAGAGCGCGTTGTCCTCCTCCGGCGGCTGAAGGGTGGCGGCGAAGTACGGAAGGGGCTCTCCGAGGCTGTTCGACAGCGGCTGACGGCGTGGCTCGCGGCGCGGGCGCTGCTGGGCTCGACTTCTCCGGCCCTGCTCGTCTCCACGCAGCGCCGTCGCCTCTGTCGCCGGCAGGTCCAGGCCATCATCGGGCGGCGTCTTCGGGAGGCCGGGATCGCTCGCCGGGTCACTGCGCACGGCCTTCGCCACACCTTCGCCACAGCTCTCTATCGCAAGACGAAGGACATCCTGCTCGTCCAGCGGGCGCTCGACCACCGGAGCATCGCCAGCACGCTGGTGTATGCGCGGGTTGCGGACGAGCAGGTGGCGGCGGCGGTGGCCGGGATGTGAAAGCTGCCAGCCGAGGGCTTGGTGCAGCCAAAGGGGAGGGATCAGGGTAGCCTCGGCTGGCGAGCGGGACTCTACGTGAGTCCAGTGGACCGTCAAGCCGTCCGAGGATTACCCGGGCTTCAGGTGCCAGCGTCGGCCCCTTCCCGTCGTTCTCCACGCTTCCCGACGAGAGCCTCACGGGCTTCGGCCAGAGGAACTTCGCGGCCGCTGGCGTCCCGGTACGTCCAGAACACCCAGCCGTTCGTGGCTTTCGCGGTGCCGTCGACCTTCTTCTTCCCCATGGCCCCCGCCGCCGAGCAGGAGCCGTAGAGCGTTCCGTCGAAGAGGATCTGGCCGTCCGCCTGAAGGACCGCTTCGACGTGGCCGTCCTTGTACCGACTGCGGAGGGTCACGGGGGCCTGGAGGATGCCCGCGGCGAGGATTGCCGCGAGTTCGCCCTTCACGACACGCCGCGCGCCCGGCTCCGCACGCCTCTCCCGGCGCGGCTTCTGCATCAGGTCCGGCGTCGGGATCGTCATGTGGGGCACGAGGCGGCGGATGGACTCCGCAATCTCCTTCGGGGTTCGCCCGGCGACGTCCTGGCTCACCAGCTTGACGATCGCCGCGTCCGGCCGCGCCAGCAGCGCCTAGAGGGCCGCCTTCACGTCCCGGTCGAGCGCCCGCTGCCGCCAGAACTGCTCCAGCGGATTGTCGCCGACGCACTCGCGGGAGATGAGCCGCAGGAACTGGGCGACTTCCTCCGGCGAGTCTTCCGTGAGGGAGAGCTTCCAGAAGATCTTTTCCTCCGCCTTCGCCGGGTCGGACGCCTTGTAGAAGTGGTAGTGGTCACCGTTCGAGAGGACGCACCAGGTCACCCCCGCGTTGTTGGAGTAGTTCAGGGCCTGCCGGATCGTCTTTCCGTCGGTCAGGTCGCGGCCCGGACGGCGGCGGCGCTAACGCAGGAGGAGGTCGCGCGGTGGCTGCTGGCCGAGCGCAATGAGCAGGTGCTGCAGGCACGGCTCCTGAAGCTGCCGTCGGTGGACGCGCTCGTGAACCCGCAGGCGCCCGCGACCGTGCGGCAGTTCGTGGAGCGCGAGTACCTCGACCACGTCCGTACCAACCTCGCTCCCGGCACGAGCGCGCGCTACGTCGGCCTGTGGGGCACGCACGTCCGTCCGGCGTTCGGCTCGATGACGCTGCGCGAGGTCAAGGCCGCCGACGTCCAGAAGTACGCCGACCGCCGCCTGCGCGCCGGCGCGAGACCCGCCAGCGTGTATCAGGAGGTCTGCTCGCTCTCCGGCGTCTTCCGCGAGGCCCTCAAGGCCGACCTCGTCGAGCGCAAACCCGTGAAGCTGGTCAAGAAGCCCCGCATCGAGAACACGGTGGTCCGCTTCCTCTCGCCCGAGGAAGAAGCGAACCTCCTTGCTCACGCCGCCCCCTGGCTCCGCCCCGCGATCGTGATCTCCATCCACAGTGGCCTCCGCGCGGGCGAACTCCGCCGTCTGGCCTGGGCCGACGTCAGCTTTGAGCGCGGCACGCTCACCATCCGCCACACGAAGTCGAAACGCGACCGCGTCGTTCCGATGAACGCGACCCTGCGCGAGACGCTGACCGCGATCCCGCGGCGCCTGCACCAGCCGTGCGTGCTCACGGGGCCAATCTCGGGCAAGGCGATGAACTGGTTCAACGGGGAGGCGTGGCGGACGGCGCTGAAACGCGCAGGCGTCGAGCGGTTCCGGTGGCACGACCTGCGGCACACGTTCGCGTCGCGGCTCGCGCAGGCCGGGGTGCCGATCCTCGCGATCAAGCAGCTCCTCGGGCACACCACGCTGGCGATGGCGATGCGGTACGCGCACCTGCAGGAGAAGAACTTAAGGGAGGCGGTGGGGGTGCTCGATCCGGCCAGGAAGAGCGCATCCTCTTCCATCGCCGGAAGTTAAGTTAGTGTCAGCTCCGGGACCCCGCCGATATACTGACTACGTACGCGGAGGCGAAAAGGGACAAAACCATGGGTGAACCAAGCAAGATCATCCACTTCGGTTCGCTTCCCCGCGACCCGGATCGGGACGCGCTGTTGGTGGAGATGCGCGACCCCGTCCGCTCCCTCGACGAACTTGTCTTCACGCCCGCGATTCGTGGCTCCCTCCGGAGGATCGAACAGGAATTCCGCGGCCGAGACGCGATCGCCGGCCTTGGCCTGCACCCGCGCTCGCGACTGATCTTCGTCGGACCGCCCGGGTGCGGGAAGACTGTGTGCGCCGAGGCGCTAGCCGGTTCGTTGGGCATGAAGCTCCTCTACGCCAGGTTCGATGGGATCGTGTCCTCGTATCTCGGGGAGACCGCGACCAACCTTCGTCGGGTCTTCACGTTCGCGGCGCAGCAGAACGCGATCCTGTTCTTCGACGAATTCGACGCGCTGGGCAAGCGTCGCGACGATCCGCACGAGGTAGGAGAGTTAAAGCGCGTCATCAGCAGCTTCCTTCAAATTCTGGATGCCCACCCGAGGGACAAGTTCGTGGTCGCCGCCTCCAATCACCAAGGGATGTTGGACGAGGCGCTCTGGCGACGCTTCGATGATGTGCTGGAGTTCCCCATGGCAAAGGCGGCGGACCTGACTGCGCTGCTGCAGCTTCGCCTTCGCCCGGTAAGCACGTCCGGCCTCGACCTAAGGAAGGCTGCGGCAAAGATGCGCGGCTTCTCGTTCGCGGACGCGGAGAGAGTCTGCCACGAAGCGATGAAAGCGCTCGCGATGCGTGGTTCGCGCGAACTCGCCGAAACTGACCTTGCACTCGAGATCGAGCAGCAAGCCGCCCGCCTGAAGATCGTCACGAAGACGCAACGCGCCGAGTAAGATCGGCCGAATGGCAGAAGAAGATCTTCGACCGCTGCTCAGACTCGGTCCGCCTTCAAGCGTGGCGCGCAAGAAGGGCAGGTTCGTACCTCCGCCTCTGCCTCAGCGTGAGGTCGGGAAGCACGGCTTGAACCTCCGATCCGGGGCCCTACGAGCCTTGGGGCACTTCGGCGAGGCCGAGAAGAGGTTCCCGAAGCTCGCGACTGACGTTCCCGTCGTTCGGGTCGAACTTCCCCCGAAACAGTACGTCAGCGACGCCGAGCTGATGAGCGTTGGCCTAACTCCGGTCCTGCGCAGGCACGACTCGGTCATCGCCGCCTTCGGCCAGGATCGGGCTCTTACGAAGCTAACGGCGAGGGTGCGGTCCTACGAATCGGGCCAGAAGGCCATAGCCCCGCTCGCCAAGATCGAACACCTCGCGCCCTGGTCTGCGACGGACCGAAGGGGACCGCGCCTCATGGCGAGGCCCAAGGGTCCGGAGGAGGAGGTCATCGTTGACGTGCTGTTCTTACCAGCCCCTGACGGCCACGTAAGCCCGCAGGGCCTGAACTCCCTGAGCGCGTTTGCCAAGGAGGCAGGCGGACAGATCCTGGACACGGCGTTCCGGACGACGTTCGTCTCGGCGCGCGTGAAGATGAAGGGGCAGGCACTCCAGAGTTTCCTGGAGTACCGGGATGATGTTGCGGAAGTCGAGCTCCCTCCGTACACGCGAAGCCTTGCGAGACACTCCCTTGAATTCGGGCTGGACGATGTCCAACCCGTCGTACCTCCGCCACCGACTGCGCCCCTTGTCTGCATCGTGGACTCGGGAATTCGTGAGGGACATCCACTCATCGGGCCGTCGCTGATGCCAGCCAAGTCCAAATCGTTCCCAGCCTCTCTCGGCCCGCCGATTCCGAACGTAAGCGCGGTTCCTGCCGGACACGGCACGCTCGTCGCAGGCATCGCCGCCTTCGGGGAGGTCCGACGGCACGTGGATGCTCGCAAGTTCACGTCATCGGCTCGACTGATCAATGCGCGCATGCTTGGCGATCAATGCGAGCTCGACACGAATCGGCAGCCGTTCCTGCGCGATGTCGTCGACCACGTCGCTCCGGACTGTCGCATCTTGAACCTCTCCTTGGGACTTGCGGAGCCAGCGAGCAAGCTCACGAAGTTCGGTGCTGAACTCGACGAACTCGTGCGGTCTCACGGCGTACTTCCGATCGTGTCATCGGGCAACAGGGACTTTCAATCTGGCGCCCCGCCGCGCCACGCGCAGTACCCGACCTGGATGGAGCATGACGACAATCGTGTTTGCGCACCTGGCGAGTCTCTGAACGCCCTGACCGTGGGGGGGATTGCGCCCCGTGAAGCCGCTGGCGTACGAAAGGCAGAGGAAGAGCGCGTCGCAGACCCAGGAGCGCCATCCCCGTTCGCACGCGCGGGCTCATTAAGGGGATTGATCAAGCCGGAGGTAGTCGAGGTCGCCGGGAACTGGGTCTTCGATACGGGTTTGAAGGCGTACAGGCACAACATCGAAACGGCCCGCGTCCTCACAACGCGCCCCGACTTCGCCGCAGGAGGAAGACTCCTGGTCCACGAAGTAGGCACTAGCCTGGCAGCCCCGAAGATCGCGAATCTCGCCGCGGCAATTCTTGCAAAGCACCCGGAAGCCAGTCCCAACCTCATGCGCGCGCTGATCGTCAATGCGGCGCGTCATCCCGAGGAGGTCGTGGCCTGGAAGATACAGCGGCAACTGCGACTCTGCGGATTCGGGGTGCCGAAAGAAGAACGTGCGCTCTACTGCTCGAATCGCCTGGCCACGCTCTACCACGAAGGCAAGATTCGCCCAAACGAGGTCCAGCTATTCGAGGTTCCCGTCCCTCGCGAGTTTGCAGCGTCGAAGGGCTCGAAGCGCATTTGGGTCACTGTCGCGTACGACCCTCCAACCAACGTCTTTGACGAGCTGAACATCGCGGGCATTCGAATCGGCACGCACCTGGCTCGCGGCGACCGGAGCGAAGCGGATGTGCTCAAGGCGGTATCAGAGATTGAGGCGGCCGCGGAGCAGTCTGACGGCGAGCCAGAGGAGAGCGTCGGGAAGAAGGGAAAACGACCGATCTTCTGGCGGGGGAAGTACCCCTACCGAATGCAGTCCTCGGGAAGCGTCTACAAGAACCTCTTCGAGTGGAAGCGGGGCGTGTACGGTGAGTCGTACCGATTGGCCCTTGTGGCGAAGGCTGTTCGTCCGGCGCATCAGGCCGAGTTGCAAGGATTCGCCGTTGTAGTCGGCCTGGAAGCCGAGGACCCGGACGTGAATGTTTACACCAGCGTGCGCGCCCGAGTCGAGGCGATCCGGTCCCGCGTCAGAATCGGTCGCAGCTGATGGCCACGCGAGCGCCACTACTGCCGACCTCGTCCCCCACCTCCGACCTCCAAAACGCCTTAGCCGAGGCGGCGACCGCATCTTTCGAAACTCCTATTTGATGAGGACCTCTTCTGCATCGTCTTCCAACCTGTCCCACTGCCGCTGAAGGACTTCGTTGAACTCATCTCGACCTGAGAAATGAAGGTAGTTCCGCATCGAGTCTGATGATGCTGAGCTTCGCGACTTCTCCTCCAGGACCGACGCCAGAGAAGTGCCAGGGCGACCAAGAATGGGTTCCAGCCGTTCCAGCTCGCTGACGGAGATGATCGTCAAGCGATCGACATCCTGCTGAAGCAGGCCCTTGGCTCTCACTCGGTCGCGGAAGTGATCCAACAGGCCCATCGACGTGGGCAGTCCGTTCTCCAGAACGAGAATCGGGTAAATCCGCTTCGGCCGCTGTGCTCCTTGCCCCTTGAGCGTGCCCGCACGCAACTGGCTGACTGTCCAGTCCAGCTGCGCCATCTTCCCCCGCTTCTCCTTGCCCACGGTCTTGAAGAAGATCTCCCTGTCGACTTCCTCGTCGATCAGGTCCATGTCGCCCGACATGGCGGTCGCGACTCGAATGCCGGAGGCGGTTGTCTCGATGACCACCGCGTCATGGGGGGTGGCGGAGTCCAAGATGCTGAAGTCCGCGCCTCCGCCAACTTCGGCATCGCGAAGCACCGTCACGCTGTGGCGTTCCCCCCAGATGCGATCGACGATGTCGCTCACGTACGAATCCAGGACGTGCCCGAACAGCGCCATCACGTCACCTCTGAGGTTCAGGAGGCGCTTCTCCTCAGGCGTCCCTTTCACCGCCTTCGCATCCGCGACGACGGCGTCATGAATGGCCCACTTGATGCCGCTGGTCATCCGCTCCTCCAGCAGGTGCCGATCCACCGGAAACCAGCATCCCTGTGGAGTCTTGTAGAGCGGACGTCTCCAGAGAATGTCGAGACCTGCGTACCGGTTGATCGGGTCGCCGAGTCCTTCGAGTCTGGAGACCTCATCTGCCAGACTCGACATGTCTCCCGTCAAGAGCCGAAGCGCACTTGCTGCTGCGCTCTGGTAAGCCGGCTTGAAGTTGTTCACGACCTGCGTGAGGTAGAAGGCTGGAGGCGACTGATCGAGCTGCTTCAGAAACTGGCCGTGCTTCTCCTCCCCCCCGAAGTAGTAGCCCCAGGTGCTGAACATGCAGACCAGAAACGTCTTCAAGTCTGCCCCCGTCCGATTTGCGAGCTCCGCCGCGAGGTCGATGGAGCCCTTGCCACTCTTGAGGACGCGCGGCAGATGATCGACGTACATGGAGTACGTCCGGCCCATCAGGTACTCGAACTTCTCCCGCGTGTTGAACCGGATGTTCCGAAGCAGCGAGCCGAATCCGAATCGCCGAAAATTGGCTCCGCTGCTCTCCATCGCGGCCGCCGCGTCCGCTTCAGCATGATCTGCCATGCGGAGGAGCGTGCCGACGAAAACAGGCCCCGACGAGAGCGGAGACTGCCCGTTCGAATTCGCGGGGCAGCGAAGCGTCTCGATGATGCGGGCCAGGTACGTAAGCGGGGAGAACAGCCGGCAGGCCTTGTCTTGTGCGAACTCTCGCAGTCGCCGCGTCAGCTCCGGCCCGGCCACGGCTTCCACAGCGGCCATCTCCGCCGGGTCATCGGCTCCAGCGGCGTAGCTCGTGCGGTGATTCAGCCTGGCGATGCCCTCGATCATCTCGTCCGGGTTGAACAGGCCAAATGCAGCACGGAGATGCGCGGGGGAGTTGGCGAAGCCGGGGAAGATCTCGCGAAAAGTCGGGGTGATTGCCCCGTAGCGAAAGGCGCCGGACTTGCCGACGGTCTTGACCCCGGATCGCGGGGAGTGTCCGCAGCACTTCCTCGCCTGGCGGCCGCTGCCGCAGCGGCAGGGCTTCTTCCATTCGATCATCTCCGCCTTCACGTCCGCTCTCCGCATATCGAGATCCACGTCTTGATCGTCTGGGGTCGGAGCGGGGTTCGCAGGCGGTGCTCACATCGTTGCTCATCGCCAGATCGCGCGCAATTTTCCAGATTCCCCGCCGCAAGTTGCGCATCCTCCGCCACTTACACCACCACGATTCCCACCCCTCCGCACTTCAAATCCGGTGTCCCCCTCACCAGGGCGCAGGGTGGTTCGAACCCAGCTCCCAAGCCGCGGCTCCACTCGGCGTCCGCAACCTGCTTCATACCTCGCCGCGCCCCGGCGCCTGCTACGCGTTCGTCCTCGTCCGAATCATCGCGTGGACCCGCTTTGCCTCCGCGACGCCGTTCTCACCCAGCACTTCCTGGTAGGACTTCAGGACGCGCACGGGGATTCCCTTCCCTCCGAACGGATAGGAAACACCGAGCCAGCGTGCGATCCGGATCGGGTCCGACGGGGCGCGCCTGCAGGCGATGATGTGGAAGCCCAGCACGTTCACGAGGCTGACGGAAACGGAGTGGAAGTCGGCGGGGAGTAGGTCGATGAGGTCGCGGAACGGCTCGATCGCGTACTCGAGGCATGCGACGGCCGCCTCCGGGTCGCCTGTCCGCGAGAAGTGCAGCAGCTCCTCGAAGATCAGGTTGAGACCCTTCAGGAAGGTCGACGGCGAACCGGCGTCGCGGACCGATCTGGGCGTGCAGGCTTCTTCCAGGGCGACGCGCATCAGACCAAGGTCGGGGCCCCCCGGGACGAGCTGCGCCCGCCGCAGCACCTCCAGGCGCAGGAGGCGGGCGGTGGCGCTGTCGGCAGTTTCGCCGGGGATGATCGGGGTCTCGACGGTCCCTGCGTCTGCAACCAGGTTCTTCACGTCCGCAAACCGAGTGGCGCGCCACAGGCCCCACGGGCCGCCGGGAGGAGAGTCCCTTTCGAGCCAGGCGAGCGCGGCGGCGGCGAGGTGCCCGCAAGCCTTCGGCCCCGCTCCGCAGGTGCAGGTGAAGGCCAGTGCCGCTCCGGTTGCGCGCATCGTCACGCTGTGTCCGCCTTCAAACTCGACATCGAGGCTGTCCCGGGTGCGCAGGACTCGCTTCGGGGGTGTCTTGCGAATCCAGTGGGTGGCCAATCCGAAGTTCCCGGCTTTGACGAGGCGGCGGAAGTGCGGGGCAATGAGCCGCGGGGAAAGGTCGTCGTCGGGATGGTGGTCCATGGCAGAGGGGTGCATCATACGTCTCCTGGCGGGGATTCTCCCCACGTCCGTGCCGCGACTGCGCCCCCCGGATTTTTCTCATGAAACTCGCGGCGCAGGCGTCGATTTCCCGGCAGGTACCATCATCCCGGTGGCGCAGCAAGCGAGGCGTCCGTGAAACTCCCTGTCCTCCTGAATTTCATTCTCCCGCTGGCGATCGCCTGCGCCGAGGCAGCCGCGGAGACGGTCTCGATCCCGATCCAGGACCTCGAGATCCCGGTGCCGGCGGGATTCGCGCCGGCGGCGGACACGCTTCCGGGGGCGCCGGGGACCCGCTTCAGGCCGTCGGGCGTGGCGGGGGAGCCGTCGGACGAGCTCTGCATCGTCGCTGTCGTGTCCGAGCCCCGGTGCGAGGGGCAGCCCTGGGAGGCGGGGCGAGCCTTCGCCGGCGAGCCTGCGCCGCCGGGCGGGCGGCGGAACTGGCCGGACCGGATGAGCAGCTTCTGGCAGAGCGTCGTCAGCGTCGACTTCCGGCAGGAAGCGAGGTTCGCCGCGCTGCTCCCGGCGGGCGGCCTGTCGGTCGGAGTGTTCCTGCGCGGGGCCGCGTCGCGGCAACCGGCGCTCCTGCGCGACTTCGAGGCGATCATCAACCTCGAGGGCGAGCCCGGCGCTGAGAAGGTGCGGTTCGCCATCCCGCCGGTGGCCTTCGTGGTTCCGGAGGGATTCGTGCGGGCCGGCGGGGCCACCGGCGACGTGCTCGGGGTCTGGCGCTGTCTCGAGGGCATGCCGGTGGAATTGAGGCTCCGGGTGCTGGAGGCTTCGGACGGACCCGGGTGGTGCCCGCCGTGGGACCTGGAGATGACGGAGCGTCCGACCGATTCCGCGGTCTACAGCGGCTGGTTCGACGGGCGGCAGCGAGGGTTCGAAGCGACGGAGAAGGCCGGAAATCCGCCGCTGACGGCGTCGGCCGTGTTCCTGCCGGTGCGGGGGAAGGCCGTCGAAGTCCAGGTGGTGGCGACGGGCCGGCAGTGGATCACGATCTGGGCGGATGCGAAGGGCCTGCAGGTGAACGTCCGTCCGCCGCCTTCGGGCGGCGTCATGGTCGCGATCTGCGGCGGATGCTTACCGGACGCGCCGTTGGCGGAGACCGTGGACTGGGTCGCACTCCGACTGTGGGCAGCCCTGGCGGTCTTCCTGTCGGCGCTCACCTGGCTTTCGTGGCGGAGCCTGGCCCCCATCGGCGCGCCGAAATCCCGCTGAGGATCTCCGCGGGCATGCGCACTGTCAGGTATGCGCCTCGCTCTCGTCGTCCCCGCCTTCGTCGTTACCCTTTCAGCCATCAGCGGTTGAGCCACCCCGGCCGCCCCCGTCCCCACGCCCTTCCAGGTCGCCTCGGCGTCCGACCCCGCCCCCGGCCTCCCCCCTGCCAACCCGGCCCTCGCCCGCTCCCATTTCGACGCCGGCCTCGCCCTCCAGGTCTCCGGCGACCTCACCCCCGCCGCGGGGCGCTTCACGGACGCCGCCGCCGCCCGCCCGCGGATGGCGGACGCCTACGTGCACCGGTCGGCGCTTCGCCGGGAGGGCGCGGAGGTCGCGCAGCCTCGCGGGTTCGCGGGCGTCGAGACGGTCGAGCGCGACGGGGCGCGCGAGGACGCCGAGCAGGCGATGCGCGTGGTGACGGACAAGCGGCACCCGGACGCGTGGGTGGCGCGCGGCGACGCGCGGCGCGCCGCGGGGCAGCTCGAGCGCGCGATCGAGGACTACACCGAAGCGATCCGGATCTGGCCGCACTACTGGGTGGCGCGCATGCGCCGCGGGCTCGCCCGCTACGACACGGGCGACTTCAAGGGCGCGGCGGAGGACTTCGCGGCGCGGCTCGCGCTGAAGCCGGAGGACGAGTCGCGGCAGGAAGCGGCGCTGCGGCTGTGGCTGTGCCGGGCGCGGCTGGAGGGGCGCGCGGCGGCGTCGGCGGAGCTGCGGCAGCGCGTGAAGGAGCTGAGCGGCGAGTCGGCGGAGATCGCGGCGTTCCTGGTGAGCGGGCGGGCGGAGATGGAAGGGACGCGGGAGGTCTCGGAGCGGATGCGGTTTTACGCGCGCGAGGCGGGGCGGGTGAAGTAGCCGGGCCGTTGCCGCGCGTTTCCGGCGTGGAAGGAACGCGTCTGCTTCGTAGCATCGTCTCCGCATGCCGACCCGCCTCGTCCTGATCTCCGACACGCACAACCACCACGCCGCGGTGAAACTGCCGGCGGGCGACGTCCTCGTCCACGCCGGCGACGTCTCCGGCATGGGGCGCCCCGCGGAGATCGAGTCCTTCGCGCGCTGGCTCGCCGCGCGGCCCTTCCCCCACAAGGTCGTGATCGCGGGGAACCACGACTGGCTGTTCGAGCGGGAGCCGAAGGTCGCGCGGGAGATCCTGGAGAAGCACTGCCCCGGCGTCGTGTACCTCGAGGACGCCGGCGCGGAGATCCGCGGGCTGCGGTTCTGGGGGTCGCCGTGGCAGCCGGAGTTCTGCCACTGGGCGTTCAACATCGAGCGGAGGGAGGACCTGGCGGCGAAGTGGGCTCTGATCCCGTCCGGCGTGGACGTGCTGGTGACGCACGGGCCGCCGCGCGGGATCCTCGACCGGACGGTGGGCGGCGACGACGCCGGGTGCGACGCGCTGGAGGAGGCCGTCGCGACGCGAGTGAAGCCGCGCGTGCACGTGTTCGGGCACATCCACGAGGCGTACGGCGCGCTGGAGCGCGGCGGCGTGGCGTACGTGAACGCGAGTATCTGCGACCTGGCGTACCGGCCGGTGAACCCGCCGGTCGTGCGCGAGCTGTGAAGCGTTGTGGCCGGAGCCGTCGATTCATATTTCCAGGAGCGAGGGCGTTCCGCCTGCTCCTCGAGCATGTGCCGGTCGCCGAGGGACTCCGTCACGCCCGCCGGGTGCCCCACCTGCAGCTTGCCGCACAGAAGCTCCGCGAACTCGCTTCCCCCCTGCGCGAGCTTTCGGACCTCGACCGGGCCCGTGCAGGCGGTGCCGCCGATGACGAGGAAGCGTACTGACAGACAGCGGGCGATTTCGAGCCGTCCCGCGGTTGGCGAGAGTCGAGGTAAACTCGCAGCGTCGATGAACGAGGATGAACTTCTTCAGCATCCGATCTCACAGCACCTGGAGTCCCGGTGCCGGCCGCAACTGGACGCACTTGCGGAAGTCCTCAAGAAGCGCCACCCCGACCTGCAGGTCCATGTCTATGGCCACACCGTCGGATCTCAAACCTCGTTCCAGGCATTCGAGCTTGGGATCGAATGCGGCTTTCCGCGGGACGTACTCGGCACGAGCGACAACATCGCGCTTTCGATCACCGTCAGTCACCTGGACGCAATGCCGCGAATCAATGCGGGAATCTCCTGGGGCCATTCCGACTGCCCCGCCGATCCTGGGGTCGAACATCCGGACTGGCGTTCGTTGACCCCGCCTTTCTTCGATGAGACCTGAGGACCGCCGCGGTGCTAAAATCGCCCTCAGCGCTATGCTCCAGTCCATCTCCTTCAATGCGGACCACTATCGCTCGCTTCCCGAGAACGCCCCGCGCAGGGAGCTTCTCGACGGGGAGTACTTCAGGTCGCCGAGTCCCTCCGACCGTCACCAGGTCGTCGCCGGCCGGCTTTTCCGCATGCTCGGCGAACATCTCGATCGCAGGCCGATGGGCGCACTCCGGATTGCGCCGCTGGACGTCTACCTCTCGGGCACGTCCGTGGTGCAGCCGGACATCCTGCTCGTCCTCGAGGAGCACGCGTCGAGGATCCACGAAGACGGCGTGCACGGCGCGCCGGACCTGGCCGTCGAGGTGAGCTCCCCGGGAACCGCGAAGAACGACGTGACGGTGAAACCGGAGCTCTACCGGCAGGCCGGCGTGGTCGAGTACTGGTTCGTGGACCCCGCGACCTCGACGGTGAATACCTACCGGCTCCAGGAGACGTCCGCTCCGCGCCTCTTTGCAGTGGGCGAGAGGCTCGAGAGCGTCCTCCTGCCGGGATTCGCCCCGGCCATCGCCGACGTGTTCGCCAGGTAAGCTGACAGGAGATTCGCAACCGCCCCCGCGCCGCCGTCCGTCGGCGACGAAGTGCGACGCTTACTTCTTCCTCGGCCCGTGCATGTGCCCGTGCTCGCGGTTCAGGACCGGCGCCTGGTAGGGCTTGCCGCCGATCTTCAGCGCGAAGCGGCTCGCGCCGCCCGGGGGGCGCTGGGCGAGGTCGGCGCCCTCGAAGTCGAAGCGGGAGGCGGTGCCGTCCTTGAGGCCGACGGCGACGCCGGTGACCTGGATGAAGCCGTCGAGGGGGGTGTCGACGTTGAACTCGGGGGCGTCGGCGATGGGGAAGGGGTTCTCGCCGGTCGAGTCGAGGAACCAGACGACGGCGCGGCCGTTCTTCGGGTCGTGCAGGAACTCGATCAGGGCATCGTGGCCGGGGATGTCGATCCAGGAGCCGCCGTGGGGGCCGGTGTTGGGGGGAGGCTCCTTCGGGGGGACGCCGTCGCCGGCGGGCGGGACGCGGACGTCGAACTCGGAGGCGCTTCCGTCCTTGAGGTTGAGCGCGCGGCCGCGCAGCGGGGCCTTCGCGTCGAGCGCTTCCAGGGTGACCTCGGGCGCCGTCCTGAGGGCGAGCGGGGTCTTGCCGTCCTTGTCGAGGCTGTAGAGGGTCGCGGACTTCTTGTCCTTCGCCCAGACGATCTCGAACTTCCCGGTGGCGCCGGGGACGTCGAGCCAGGTACCTCCGTGGGGGGGCGTGGGGGCGGCGTCCTCGGTCCAGGCGGCGAGGGCGGTGGCGGCGAGAACGGCGAGGGCGGGGAGCTTACGCATGGGGGCCTCCGGTGGGTGTGATTGTAGTCGACGGGGCGAGCCAGGGGCGGAAGCGATCGAGGGCGTCCTGGGACAGGTCGCGGCGGGCGGCGAGGCGTTCGGCGGGGGAGCGGCCGAAGAGCCAGAAGAGGGCGGGGGTGAGGAGGAACTCGAAGAGGGTGGCGGAGGCGAGGCCGCCGAGGATGACGGTGGCGACGGGGTAGAGGAGTTCGCGGCCGGGCTGGTCGGGGGCGAGGGCGAGGGGGACGAGGCCGATGCCGGTGCAGAGGGCGGTCATGAGGACGGGGACCATGCGTTCGCGGCCGGCGCGGAGGAGGAGGTCGGGGCCGAAGGGGACGCCTTCGTCGCGCATGAGGTGGAGGTAGTGGTCGAGGAGGAGGATGGCGTTGCGGGTGGCGATGCCGCCGAGGGAGACGAGGCCGACGAGGGTGGCGACGGAGACGGGCTGGCGGGTGACGACGACGGCGGCGGCGCCGCCCGCGACGGCGGCGGGGATGGCGAGGAGGGCCTGGAGGGCGAGGTTGGCGGAGCGGAAGTGGGCGAAGAGGAGGGCGGCCATGGCGGCGAGGGCGAGGGCGGCGAAGGCGGCGATGCGGCGGGCGGCGGACTGCTGGGCCTCGAACTGGCCGCTGAGGACGAGGGTGCAGCCCGAGGCGGCGAGGCGGTCGCGGATGGGGGCGAGGACGCGGGCGGCGTCGGCGACGGTGGCGTCGATGGGGCGGCCGGCGACGTTGAACTGCACCGCGGCGCGGCGGACGCCGTTCTCGCGGAGGACCTGGGTGCGGACGCGGCCGGTGGAGACGGTCGCGACGTCGCGGACGCGCAGGAGGGCGCCGCCGGCGGCGCGCACGGGGAGGTCGCGCACGGCGTCGAGGTCCGGGCGGCCGGTCCCGCGGAGCCGGACGGCGACGGGGAGGCCCTCCCCCCAGGTTTCGCCGGCGAGCGCGATCTCGACCGTCTCCTTCACGTCGTCGGGCGCGATCCCCGCCGCCGCACAGAGCCGCTCGTCCGGTCGAACCTCGACGTCCTCGACAAGCGTGTGGGGCTCCGCGTAAAGGTCCCGCACGCCCGGCACCGGCTGAAGCGCGCCCGCGATGTCCGCCGCCGCGCGCCGCAGCACCTCGAGGTCGTCGCCGTAGACCTTCACCGCCACCTGCGCGTTCACGCCGGAGAGCAGGTGGCTCAGCAGGTGCGCCAGCGGCTGCTCGACGGAGGACGCCGGCCCCGGCAACTCGCGCGCGATCGCCGCCCGCATCTCCTCGATCAGCTCTTCCCGCCGCCGCCCCGCCCCCTCGTCGAACGTCACCACCGCCTCCGTCACGTTCGGGCCGTCCACGTGCTCGTCCCCCTCCGCCCGCCCCGTCCGCCGCCCGACCGACTTCACCCCGCGGATTCCCACGAGCACTTCCTCGAGCTTCCTCCCGTACCGGTCCGACTCCTCCAGCGTCGTCTCCGCCGGCAGGATCAGGTTCACCTGCGCCGCCCCCTCGTTGAACGCCGGCAGGAACTGCCGCGGCCGCGTCGCCAGCACCACCCCCGCCACCACAGCGAGCGACACCACCAGCGCCCACACCCGCAGCGCCTGCGACATCCCCAGCCCGATCAGCGCCCCCACGACGCGCTTCAGCCCCCGCACCACCGCCGTGTCCTCCACGTGCCGCGCCACGAACGCCTTTCCCAGCAGCGCGTGGCAGAGCGCCGGAGTCACGGCGAGCGACACGACCAGCGACGCGAGCGTGCTGAGGATGTAGGCGAGGCCGATGGGGGCGAAGAGGCGGCCTTCCATGCCGCTGAGGAAGAAGAGGGGCACGTAGACGATGACGGCGAGGAGGGTGCCGAAAAGGATCGGGTTGCGGACTTCGCAGGACGCGCGGAAGACGATCCAGAGCCCGGGGGCCGGGGAAGCGGCGCGGGCGTTCTCGCGGAGGCGGCGGAAGACGTTCTCGACGTCGACGACGGCGTCGTCGACGAGGGCGCCCACGGCGACGGCGAGGCCACCGAGGGTCATGGTGTTGATGGTGAGGCCCATGGCGCGGAAGACGAGGGCGGTGACGGCGAGGGAGAGGGGGATGGCGGCGAGGGAGATGACGGTGGTGCGGACGTTGGCGAGGAAGAGGAGGAGGACGGCGAGGACGAGGAGGGAGCCGTGGAGGATGGCGTTGCGGACGTTGGAGACGGAGCGCTCGATGAAGACGGCCTGGCGGAAGAGGTCGGGGGCGAGGCGGACGTCGGGGTGCGTGGGAGCGAGGTCGGCGGCGACCTCGGCGACGGCGGCGTCGACGCGGCGGGTGAGGGCGGCGGTGTCGGTGCCGGGGGTCTTGAAGACGACGAGGACGACGCCGGGGCGGCCGTTGACGCCGGCGAGGCCGAGGGGAGCGGGCGTGGGGGCGACGCCGACCTCGGCGACGTCGCCGACGCGCGCGCCGCCGGCGAGCGGCGCTTCCGCGACAGCAGCCGATTCCGGCGCCGCACCGCGAACCGCGCGCTCGACCTCCAGCCGCGTCGCGCCGCGGTCGCGCAGCCGCGTGGGGTCCACGGCGACCTGCAGCTCGCGCGGCGCGCCGCCGATCGCCAGCACCTGCGCGACGCCCTCCAGCGCGCGCAGCCGCGGCAGCACCCGATCGTCCGCCAGCGCCCGCAGCGCCGTCGGGTCCGTCCCCCCGGACGCGCTCGCCACCCCCACGAACTGCACCTGCCCCATGATGCTCGCCACCGGCGCCATCCGCGGCACGGCACCCGGGGGAAGGGCCGCCGCGGAGGCGCGCAGGCGCTCCTCGACGGCGCGGCGGTCCGCGGCGACGTCGCTTCCCCACTCGAACTCCACGAACGCCAGCGAGAACCCGCGTCCCGAGATCGTGCGGAGGCGGACCGAGCGGGGCAGGCCGCGGAGCGCGTCCTCCAGCGGCTTCGTGACGCGGCGCTCGACGTCTTCCGCGGAGAGGCCGTGGACCTCGGTGAGGATCGTGACGGTGGGGCGGTCGAGGTCGGGGAGGACGTCCACGGGGGTGCGCGCGGCCGCGAGGGCGCCGGCGATCGCGACGGCGAGCGCGACCGCCGCGACGAGCGCGCGGTGGCGCAGGCAGAGGGCGATGGCGGCGCTGAGCATCTAGTGCGGGTGGCCGTGGCCGATCGTGCTGCCGCCCGCGCGCAGCGCGAGGGCGAGCGCGGGGGCCCCTTCCAGCACGCAGACGTCCCCCGGCGCGAGGCCGGAGGCCTTCGCGTCGAGGACGGCGACCTCCGCGTCGTGGTGCAGCACGACGACCTTCTGCATCAGGAACGTGTCGCCGCTCTGCAGGAACACGACCTTGTCGGGTCCGTCGGAAGCGACGGCCCCGGCCGGGAGCACGTAGGCGCGCTTCAGCGTCTCCACCGGCACGCGCAGCACGTACTTCTGCCCGGGCCGCAGCGCCCAGGTGCGGCCGCCGTCCCGGGTTGAGAGGACTTCGTTGCGCGCCTCGGCGAGGACGTCCGCCGTGCCCGCGGCGCCCACGAGCGGCAGGTCGGCCAGCACGGGGCCGGTGCCGTCGAGGAGCGGCGTCGCGCCGCACGGCGTGCCGGCCTTGAGGGCGTCGAGGAGGATCGCAGCGTCCGGGCCCGCGGAGGTCGCCCGCAGCGTCACCGCGCGCGCGTCCGACAGCACCGCGATCACGTCCCCGGCGCGCACCGCGCTGCCGTCGCCCACCGGCACGTCCACGACGTCCCAGTCCGGCGGCCCCGAGGGCGCCGCCACCGCCGCGTCGCCGACCGCCGCCAGCGCCGCCCCGGCCGCCACGACCATGCCCGGGCGGACATTCAACCCCGCCACCGTCCCCGCCGCCGGCGCCCGCACTTCCAGCCGCGAGCCTGCCGGCACTTCCACCACCGCCGTGAACCGCGCCGTCCGCGTCCACGACGACGGTCGCACTTCTCCCGTCCGCACGCCGAGGTTCCGAAGGGCCTGCGGCGAGACCGCGGCGGCATGCGCGTGCGGGTCGGCGACCGGCGCGGGGGCGGCAGGGGCCGCCCGCCAGGCCCAGCGGCCCGCGGCGAGGCCGAGCGCTGTGAAGACGAGGCTCATGGCGGTGTGGGCGAGGGCGTTGCGGATCATGGGCGTCTCTCCGGCTACTTGAGGAAGCGGTCGAGGGCGGCGGCGAGCGCGGGCGGGACGGCGCGGCGATGCGAAGAGCCGAGGCAGGCCGAGATGTGGTCCTTGAGCACGACGAGTCCGACCTGCCGCAGGGCGGCGCGGACCGCGGCGATCTGGACGAGAAGCTCCGGGCAGTCGCGATCCGCCCGGATCATCCGGCGGATGGCCTCGACGTGGCCGGCGATGCGCGACAGCCGGCGGTCCGCCTCGGTCCGGCGGGTGTGGCGATGGGCGTGTCTCATGGTCCTCCGTGGATCCCCCCGGGGGGGATATACGCCGAGTCTACCGCAGGCCCGGAACCTGTCCACGGGGCGCGCGGTCGCGCATCATCTCCGGCCATGAACCCCGTCGTCTGCGATCCGCACCCGCTTCTCGAAGCAGCCGTTTTCGTCACAGATCTCCCGCGGCCTCTCGGCGAGATCGCGCCGCCGCCGGCGCTGACGGCGCTGCTCGCCGCCGACGCCCCCGCGCCCTTCAAGTCCGACGACGCGGTCCGCGAGGCCGTCCGCGCCCTCCTCCGCCACGGCGGCTTCAAGCCCTCCGGCCGCAGCAAGCCCGCCTCGGAGTACCTCGCGCGCGCCGCGGCCGAGGGCGGCCTCCGCTCGATCAACGCCGCCGTGGACGCGTGCAACGTCGTCTCTCTCCACTCCGGCCTGCCGATCAGCGTCGTCGACCTCGACCTCGCGAAGGAGCCCTTCCGCATCCGCGTCGCCCCCGAAGGCACCAGCTACGTCTTCAACCCGTCGGGGCAGACGATTGACGTCGCGGGTCTGGTAATGCTGTTTGACGGCGAAGGGCCGTGCGCGGGGCCGGTGAAGGACAGCCAGCGGACGAAGACGCACGCGGGAACGCGGCGGACGCTGTCGGTCGTGTGGGGAACGAAGGACCTTGCCGGGCGTGCGGAGCGGGCGGCGGGGTGGTACCGCGAACTGCTCGCGGCGCACCTCGGGGCGGTCACGGAGCCCGGCTAACGATTCCGCTGGATCCACTGGCGGAAGATCCGCCGCCAGTATTCGGACAGCGGGACGCGCGCGAGCCAGTCCGCGGACTTCGGGCGCACCTTCGCCAGCTCGACGAAGTCGTGGTCCAGCAGTTCGACGACGGGGCGCGCGTCGATCGCGAGCGGCCCCCGGCGCGCGACCTCGACGCCCAGCAGCATGGCGAGCAGGAGACGCGCTTCAATCACGTCGTCCCCAGAGCCGGCGCGCGCCAGGGACGCCTCGCCCGCGGCGAAGTTCTCCGACATGTAGTGGGCGATTCCCAGCAGCAGCCGCGCGTCCGCCCCGAGCCACAGCGACTCCGCCGCCGCCTTCAGCGACAGCGCGGCCTCGCGGAACTTCCCCGCGTTGAACGCCGCCAGACCCTTCACGAACGCCGCGTCCGCCGGCTCCACGGAAGGGGAGAGGCGCTGGAAGGCGGCGAGGTCGCGGTCGGCGCCCTGGAAGAGCGCGCGGATTTCGGGGGTGTCGGCGGCGGCGTCGGCGACGAAGAGGGCGACGTCGGTGGGGTCGTTGGCGGAGGCGGGGCCGTCGAGGGAGGCGAGGCGGCGGGTGCGCAGCGAGAGGCCGCGCTTGATGCGGAGGCGGGCGCGGAGCAGGACGACGGGGGCGGACGCGGCGTCGGCCTCGACGGCGGCGTCGGCCGCGGCGAGCGCGGCAACCGCGTTTCCGAGGAGGTTCTCGAGGCGCGCCGTCTCCAGGAGGGCGCCGGCGCGGTCGGGGTGCCCGGGGGGGATTTTCGCCAGACGGTCGCGGATCGGCTTCGCGCGCGCCGGGCGGTCGGCGGGGTCGAGGTCGCGAAGCTGGCCCAGCATCTCGCGGGCCTCGGAGAGCGCGCGGGCGGCTTCGTCGTCCTTGGGCGCGGGCGGCGCCGGCTCGGGCGAGACGACGGAGGGGCCGCCGGGGTTTGCGCGGACGGCGGGGGGCTTGAAGATCGCCCACGCCACGGCGGCGACGGTGGTGACGCCGAGGATCCCGATCCAGACGCCCTGCGGGATGCGGATGCGCTCGCGCGGGGCGCTTCGCACCTTTTTCCCCGCCAGGAACAGGTCGAGCTGGGCCGCGAAGTCCTCGGCGGTCTGGTGGCGCGCGCCGGGCTCCTTGGCCATTGCGACGCGGATGATGTCCTCGACCGGGCGCGGGATGGAGGGCTCGAGGGTGCGCGGGAGCGGCGGGGCCTCGTTGGTGACCTTGAGCAGCACCTGCATGGGGTCGTCGCCGTAGAACGGGTCGGAGTGCGTCGCGAGCCTGTAGAGCGTGGCGCCGAGGGCGTAGACGTCCGTGCGCTCGTCGCAGCGGCCGCCGCGCGCCTGCTCCGGCGACATGTAGGCCGGGGTGCCGACGAGGAAGTCGGTCTGCGTGATCGTCGCGCCCTTGCGGACCGGGCGGGCGATGCCGAAGTCCATCAGGTACAGGTGCCCGTCCGCCGTCGCCATGATGTTCGACGGCTTGATGTCGCGGTGGATGATCCCCTGCCTGTGGGCGAAGTGCAGCGCCCGCGCCGCGTCGCGCAGGCACTCGACCTTCCGCGTCAGCGGGGCGTTCATGCGGTCGATCGTCTCGCCGTCCACGAGCTGCATCGCGATGAACGCCCGGTCGCCCTCCTGCTCCATGCCGAAGACGGGGGCGATGTTCGGGTGGTGGAGGTTCGCGAGGATGTTGGCCTCGCGCTGGAAGCGCGTGACGTCCTCGGGCTCGGCGTCCTTGAGGATCTTGACGGCGACGTGGCGGGCGAGAAGGGTGTCCCAGGCGCGCCAGACCTCGGACTGGCCTCCCTTGCCGATCCGCTTGACCAGGACGTAGCGGCCCAGGCGGCGGGAGGGGTCCGCGGCGTGGGGCTGGACGTCCTGGGGGAGTTCGGGAGGCATCAGGGAGTGATACGGGGGAGGAGTGGAAGGCGGTGGATCATTCGTGAGGGGGGTTGATCGCGCAAGCCCCGCTCCCGGTTCACATCCGCGGCCGTTTCCGCCCCATCCTGCTTCATCCGCGAATTCTGTTATTAGAAGAACTGTTGACATTATACATACGTACGATAGAGTCCTGCCCATGATGCGCCACACCGACGCCCTCCACTCCGACCTCACCCGGCGCATCATCGGATTCGCGTTCCGCGTCCACAACCGGCTCGGCCCCGGCCTCCCCGAGGTCGTCTACGGAAACGCGCTCGCCATCGAACTCCGCAAGGCCGGGATCCCGTTCCGGCGTGAGGTCCCGCTCGAGGTTTGCTACGAGGGAGAGTCCGTCGGGACGTTCGCTGCCGACTTTGTCTGCGTCGATGGCGTCATCCTCGAGCTCAAAGCGGTCCAGCAGCTCACTCCCCCACATGAGGCCCAGCTTCTGACGTACCTGGTCGCCGGCAGGATGCCCGTGGGACTGCTGCTGAACTTCGGAGGATTGAAAGTGGAAGTCGTGAGGAAGGTGAGAAGCGAGTTTGGCGCGAGGGCGGGATAGCAAAGGCGAAGGGAATTCGCGGATAAAGGAGGATGGGGCGGAAACGGCCGCGGATATTCTCTGGAAGCCATGAGCGAGAAGACGCCCGACCCCTCCGACCTCCTCCTCCGGGAGTACCAGTCCCTCGTGGACCAGCTCCGCCGCGCGCGCAGGCTGGACGAGGAAGCCGCCCTGGACCTCGTTCACGACGCCTTCGTCCAGGTTTACGCGTCGTTCCAGAACTTCGACCCGGCGAAAGGGGAGTTCCGGGGGTGGCTGTGGGGAGTGCTGAAGCACGTCGCGGTGAAGAGACGTCCGGCGCCGTTGAAACCGGAAGGAGCTTCCGAAGAGTCGCCGCTGGCGGATCTCGTCGGTGAGGAGGTGGTGAAGTTCATCCGGGCGTCGGTGGCGGCCCTGCCGGAGGCGTACCGCCGAACGGTGGAGATGCGCTTCTACGAGGGCAAGGAGCTGGCGGTGATCGCAAAGGAGCTCGGGGTGCCGCTGGGGACCGTGAAGGCGAGGCTGTCGCGCGCTCCCGACATGCTTCGGCAGGGGATGACGGTGCAGGCGACGACGGCGCGGATGTTCCTGGAGAGGAAGAAGAAACGGCAGTAGCGCCGCAAGACGTTATTGGACAACGTGTTGCGAAGCGCGCGCCCTTCCACGGGAATTCCCGTAAATTCCTGCAACCTTTCCACCCTCCCGGCGCAAGTCATTCCGGAAGCCAACACCAGCGCCCCTCTTTCGGAGTCCCACCCATGCTTCGCTTCGCCGCCGCCCTCCCCGCCCTTCTCGTCCTCGCCCTTGCCGCCGGCGCCGAGGAAGCCCGGACGATTACCGTGAAAGGGCAGGGCACGGTGAAGGCCAAGCCGGACACGCTGGTGATGACGTTCGCGGCGAAGGGGAAGGCGGAGAAGGCGGGGGACGCGATCGAGAAGCTGAACAAGAACCTGAAGCAGCTGAAGGACGACCTCGGGGCGATTCTGGCCGAGAAAAAGGCGCAGGGGGCGAAGGTGGAGGACACGGGCGTGTCGTTCGCGCCCCAGGGCGGCGGCGGGATGATGCAGGTCATGCTCAACGGCCGCGACGGCGGCGACGCGACGGCGGACGTGACGGCGTCGAGCCAGGTGCGCGTGACGGTGCCGGGCGTCGACGGGATGAAGCCTGAGGACGTCGCCGGGCTGGTGAGCGCGCTGCTCGACAAGGGCCGGGGCGCGGCGGGCGAGGCGGCCGCCGAGGGCGCCGACGGCGGTTTCACGATCTTCGGGGCCCGCGCGGGCGGCGAGTCGCCGGTGCGGTTCGAGATCAGCGACCCCGAGGCGGCGCTCTCGAAAGCGTGGGACGAGGCGGTCAGGAAGGCCCGCGCCCGGGCGGAGACGATCGCTTCGCGGCTGGGCCTCGCGGTCGGCGGCGCGGTGCGCGTGCGCGACCTCTCGCAGAAGGACGCTCCCGATGCGGACCCCGCCTCCGCGGCGATGCGCATGATCGCGGGTCAGGCGGGCGCGGCTCCCGCGTGCAGCGGAGAGACCGAACTGAAGGTGGAGCTCGAGATCGAATTCGAGCTGAAGAAGGCCGAGAAGTAAGAGCGGCGGAAGCAGGGACACGGGGGCGGCTCACCGAGCCGCCCTTTTTTCGTCAACCTGACAGGCCGCGCAACGCCGCAGCCGCCGCGGCGACCAGCACGAGGCAGCCGCCCTTCCCGGCCTGCTCCGCCGGCACGATCCGGATCTCGCCGCCGACCTCCGCCGACGGCGATCCGTACCAGAACGCCTTCTGCGCCGCGGTCATCGGCTCGTCCATCCGCGCGCTCGGGATCGCGTCGAGGTGCGCCTGATACTCCTGCGGAACAGGCTCTTCCTGCGACATCCCGAGGATCTGCCGGATCAGGCTCGAGAAACACCAGATTCCCTCGTCCCAGCTGCGGAACAGGCCGTTCCCGACCATGACGCGGCGCGCCTCCTCGATCGTCGCCGCCGCCTCGCGCAACCGGCCGCTCTTCGCCGCCTCCGCTGCGCGGTTCAGGAGGCCCTCGATGCGCTCCCTGCCCTCGGATCCCACCGCGTTGAGGAGCCGGTCCATCTCGCCGTCCCACGTGTCGAAGTCGGCCATGCGCGGATCGTAGCAGCGCACGGCCGCCCCGGAAACGGAACGGGGGGCCCGGAAGCGGTCTCCCGGGCCCCCCGCGAAGGCAGGGTCAGACCGGCGGGCCTAATCGGCCGCGCCGCGTCCACGAGGGCTTCTCCGTCGGCTGCGCCGGACGCTCCCGGAGGATGAAATGGAGCCGGCGCGCTGGCCGTGCCGCGCGTCCCGCGGACGGGCCGGCGGCGGAAATGCCCCGCAAGGGAATCCAGCGCCGGTATCCCCTCGCTTCCTTCTGGTCGGGCTCACCTCCCTTCTTCAAGGACATCGGGCCAACCTTCGCTCAGGGCGTCACGTTTGACACACCTCGCGCGCGGCGCAGGGCCGCATGTCCGCCAGGTCGGCGATCGGGCGGAGTTCGTCGTGGTCGGGCAGGTCCTGGCAGGCTTCGGGCTTCATGGCGGTCCTCCGTGGCAACAAAAAAACCGGCGATCCGTTTCGCTCGTGGGCGGCGGATCGCCGGTTTTCCTGGGATTCGGCGGGCCTAACCGCTTCGGAGCCTCCACTGCGCGACGTTCATGCTTTCGAAGAGCCGGGCATGGGCCGCTCGACCGGTGGGGTAACCGGGGGAGCAGGCCTTCGTCGTGCGGATGGAGTCTCGAAGCGATTTCATGGCAGGGGGTTGATCGTGCGGGGGGGAAGCGGGGTTCGCGGAAAATCAGGATTTCCAGGCGGGCCGCAAGTCGTGGCTGCACAGAAGCTTGCGTTTACGAAGAAAATCGAGAAGATTTGTTGAAGAGGTTCTTGACTTGGCTGGAACGTGTTGTATATTACATCCAACTGAGTTGAACTAGCGGAGACGACCATGATCCACGACGTCGGAGCCATCGCCCGGAAATGCGGTCTCGGGGGCATCCTGTCCGGCCGCAAGACCTCGCCCGCCGTCCGCGAGAAGATCGAGTCGGACTTCGCCGACATCCGCAAGGGCGGCGCCGAGGTCCTCGATTTCTCCCGGATCGAGATCCTGGACTTCTCCGCCGCCGACGAGATCGTCGCCAAGCTCGCCGGCCGCATGGAGGGAGGCGAGTACGGGGAGGGGACGATCCTCCTCTCCGGCTGCAACGACGCCGTCCGCGAGGGGCTCGAAGTCGCGCTCAAGCAGAAGGACCTGTGCCTGATGCACGTGGACGGGAAGAAGAAGTGGTCGCTCGTCGGGGACCTGAACCCGTACCTGAAGGAGACGCTCGACCTGTGCATGGAGGGCGGAACGCTTCTCGCCCGCGACCTGGCCGCCGAGCTCAAGCTCAAGCTGAACACGGCCAGCACGCGCCTGATCAACCTGTTCGCCAAGCACCTCGTGCTGAGAAAGGAGGATCCGGAGACGAAGATCGGCCGCGAGTACACCTACTGTTCGCCGTTGTCGGCCCTGCCGTAGGCCGGGGGCCGTTTTTTTTCGGCCCAGATATCAATTAACTTAGTAGTGACCCTAAAGCTAACACAAGTAAAAGGAGTAGTCGAATGCACATGAACAAGGTCGTCCTCATCGGCAACGTCTGCAAGGACCCCGAGATCCGCTTCGCCGGCCCCAGCCAGGTCCCCGTCACCGACGTCCGCGTCGCCTGCAACAGGACCTGGAAGTCCGCCAAGGGCGAGAAGCGCGAGGACCATCTCTTCATCGACGTCGTCGCCTGGGCCCGCCAGGCCGAGCTTGCGGTTCAGTACCTGCGCAAGGGCCGGCTGATCGGCGTGGAGGGGCGGCTGACGATGGACGAGTGGGTGGGTCAGGACGGGAAGAAGAACTCGCGGATCCGCATCGTCTCGGACCGGATCGTCTACCTGCCGCAGGGCGGCACGCGCGAGTCGGCGCCGCCGGCGGCGGAGGCGGAGGGGCCCGCGGAGGCGGAGGAGGAGCGGATCCCGGCCTAGAGCGGAGAGGGGAGGCCGGGGGGCCGGTTCCGCCCCCCGGCGTCCCGGGAGGCATGAACAGGCGCCTCCGGGCCACGGCCCTCCCGGGCTTGCCCCCCGAGGGAGGCCGCGTTCGACGCGCCGCACGGGAAACCGCGCGATGCGCCCGGTTCGGAAGGTGACGTTGCAGGGCCCGGAGGCAGGACATTCCGGCCCCGGGGAGCTCCGGTCCGCCGTGCGGGACGGCGGGCCGCCTTCTCGGGGCCACTTTTTCCAAGGACAAGGAGATCCCCATGAACTTCTCGACGCCCGTGCCCGGCGCGAAGCCGGGGCTTTGGACGTGCGCGGACTGCGACCTGCGCGTTCTGGCCGGAGTCCCCAGGGAGCTGGCCTTCTCGGGGGTCGCCGGGACGGTGTCGCGGCAGCGCGACGAGATGGCCAACGGCCTGCTGGCCGCGGGCGGCTCGGATGCGGACGTCCGCGCGATGCTCCAGGCGATCCCCGACCTGTCGTCCGTCGCCGCCCGCCTGCGGCGGTCGCCCGCGCAGGGCCGGCCGCGCGGCCGTCTGCTCACCCGCCTCACCTGGGCCCTGAGGCGCGCCCGGATCTTCCTCGAAGCGTTCGCGCCGCCGATGCCCCCGGAGGACCCGGTCCTGGAGGACCGCGCGTTCGACCTCCTCCTCAAGGTCGTCGTCCTCCTCGATCTCCTCGACGCCTGGCGCGACCCCGCCGTCGCCCTCGCGACCAGAAAGACCGGGTAGCCATGCTCACGATCGAGATCGACGCCCGTGAAGAGGCGTCCGGGATCCCGCGCCTGCTCGCGGAGCGGTTCTCGGTGCCGGTGCGCGTTCGTCCGCTGCCCGTCGGCGACTACGTGCTCGGCGGGCTGGCCGTCGAGCGCAAGACGTCCCTGGACCTGGCCCGCTCCATCGCCGACGGGCGCGCGTTCGACCAGGCCCGCCGCCTCGCCGACGCGTTCCCGCGCGCCGCCCTCGTCGTCGAGGGGCTCTTCCCGCCCCCCGCCTGCGACGGCCGCGAGGAGTCCTACTTCGGGGCCCTCGCGCAGCTCTCCTGGTCGTTCGGGCTGCGCGTCTTCCCGCCGCGGTTCCCGCTCGACACGGCGATCCTGCTGCAGAGGTTCGCGGAAGCGGAGTTCGACCGTGCGGCCGCGCGTCCGGCGAAGGTGGATGAGCGCCGGTTCTGCAAACCGCGGCATGCCACGGACCGGCGGCTGTTCCTGCTTCAGGGGTTCTTCGGCGTCGGCCCCGAGCGGGCGCGAAACCTGCTGCACGCGTTCGGGAGCCTGAGGAGCGTCTTCTGCGCGCCGATGGAGGCGTGGCGGGAGGTGCCGGGGGTGGGGCCGACGCTGGCGCGGCGGATGCACGAGCTGCTGAACGACGAGAGCGGGGGGGAGGAGGAGCAGCGCGATGCGGGGTAGCGGGGAGGAGCTTGCGCTGCGGACCGCGCTCGTGGAGCTGACCGGCGTCGTCGGAGCGCTGTGCCCGTCGATCGGCGAGGGGCGCAGGACTCGGGAATTCGAGCGGCTGTTCGCGCAGGCGCTCCGGGTGACGGCGTGCGTGGAGCGCGGCCTCGCGGGCGGCGTTGCCGCGGACGCGGGGTTCGAAGAAGGACGCGGCGCCGCGGCGGCGCTGGCGGCGCGGGTGCACCTCGCTTTGCACGACGGGCTGCTGGGACGGGAGGCGGGACTGGAAATCCGCCGGCGGATCAGGGCCGTCGTGGACGCCATCGATCGGGCGCGCCTGCGGCTGCGGCGCGCCGGGTAGCCCTACGCCCGCCCCAGGATCCGCGCCAGCGCCGCCACGAGAGGGTGCCCTTCGTGGTGCGCCTCCAGGCGCCCGCCCCAGCGCACGGCTTCCTCCGCGTTCCCCTCCCGCCACCAGGAGAGCGCCGTCTGGAACAGCGCCTCCGGCATCCGCGGCGACGCCTCCAGCGCCTCGTGGAACCGGGCGCGGGCGGCGGGCTCGTCTCCCCGGGCCGCGGCGACGCATCCGAGGCCGACCCGTGCGGCCGCGGTGTCCTCGGAGGACTTCGAAGCCTGCTCGAACAGCCGCGCCGCTTCTTCCAGCCGCCCCGCGCGGAGCTCGAGCCACGCGGACGGCAGCGCCGGGGGGCGGAGCGAGGGGTCGAGCGCGGCGGCGGCGGCCCAGGCGTCGCGGGCGGGGTCGAAGCGGCCTGCGGCGAAGAGGGCCTGGCCGCGGGCGAAGTGGGCGCGCGGGGAGGGGCGGAGGGAGAGGGCGCGATCGAGCCAGGGGAGGGCGGCGGCGGGGTCGCCGCGATGGAGGAGGTCGAGGACGCGGGCGAGGAACTCGGACTCGGCGAGGGGCCAGGGGGCGGGGCGGAGGGCGGCGAGGAGGTGTTCGAGGGCGAGGTCGTCGACGACGGAGGTGGCGCCGAGGCCGAGGTGGAGGAGGGCGCGGGGGTCCGGGGGTGCGGCGGCGAGGGGGATGCCGGCGGCTTCGGCGGCGGCGCGGAGGGCGGCGGCGGGGTCGCGCGGGTCGAGCGGGAAGGTGGCCGACTGTTCGGTGGCGGAGCCGGCGGTCCAGAGGCGGACGCGCAGGGTCGCGAGGTCTTCCGAGATCTCGCCGAAGACCCAGCGCTCGGCGCGGAGGGCGCGCGTGAGCTCGCCCATGCGGCCGGAGTGGGGGTCGAAGTAGTCGAACGCCACGTCGGCGCGGCGCGGTTCGCCGCGGCGGAACGGCGCGACGTGGCGGGCGACGGCGGCCGCGGGGGCGGCGGCGTCGGCGAGGACGGCGGGAAGGGCGTGAGCCAGCCCCCGGGAGACGTCGTCGGCGCCGTGCGCGCGGAACGTCAGCACGCCGACGCGGTGGGGCGCGTCGCCGAACGGGTCCGCGTGGTCGATCTCCGCCGGCTCGGCCGGGGGAGGGGGAAGGGCGGCGGCGGCCTCGCGGGCGCTCTCGACGCGCGACGGGTCGGCGAGGAGCGTGCGGCGCCACGCGGCGACGGCACCGGCTGCGTCGCCGCGCAGCGAGCGGACGGCGCCCAGGTTGTGCCACGCGTCGGCGTTCGCGGGGTCGGCCTCGGTCGCCTCGCGGGACGCTTCCTCGGCCTCCGCGAACTCCCCGCGGCGCGCGAGGAGCGCGACGACGTGGTTGCGCGCGGCGGTCGAGGCGGGCCCCTCGGCGACGAGGCGGCGCCACTCGGCGAGCGCTTCCGTGTCCTTTCCCGCGTTCTCCAGCGCGAGCGCGAGGCCGGCGCGCGCCTCGGCGGAGGCGAGCCCCGCCGCGGCGCAGGCGCGCCACGCCGCCGCCGCCGCTTCCCAGTCCTCCCGCGCCCCCTCGATGCGGGCGAGGTCGCGGAAGCAGGCCGGGTCGAGCGCCGCGGCGGCGCGCATCTCGCGGGCGGCGCCCTCGACGTCGCGGGCCTTCCAGAGCTCCTGGGCGAGGTTGAAGCGGGCGGCGGGAAGGGCTGGGGCGAGCTCGGCGGCGCGGCGGAAGGCCGCCAGCGCTTCCTCGGTTCGCCCGGCGCGGGACAGGGCGGCGCCCCAGTTCACGGCGGCGGCGGGGTCTTCGGGCGCGAGCGCGGCGGCGCGGCCGAGCCACTCGAGGGCCTCGGGGTCGCGCCCGAGCCCCGCGAGCGCGAGGCCGAGCGCCTGGGCGGCCTCGGCGTGCCGCGGCCACGCGCGGCAGAGCGGCTCGAGGGCGGCCGCGGCCTCGGCGTGCCGCCCGGAGGCGAGGTGCTGTCGTGCGGCGGCGAGGGCGGTTTCGTCCATCGGGGCCGGAATTATAGGCGCGGCGGCGCAGTCCACGGGGAGCGGAGTTCGCGCTATAGTGGCTCCCGATGCGCGCGACCGCGATCCTGCTCGTGGCGGCCGTCCTCGCCGGGTGCGGGAAGGACCCGTTCGCGGGGCGGAAGAAGGACGGGGAGAAGCGTCCGCCGATCGAGTCGAGGGACGTGCCGACGAACGCGGAGAGGTACGAACGCGGGGTGGTCGACGCGTACGAGCGGCTGGTGATCGCGCGGGGGAAGCGGGACGCGGCGGGGTGGAAGGCGGCGTTCGCGGGGGAGCCGGGGGAGGACGCGGCGTCGCTGTACGAGGAGACGACGAACGCGAAGGTGGTGCGGATCCACCACCAGTTCCAGGGCGCGGAGGTGGCCGGGGAGCGCGCGACGGTGACGGTGAAGGAGATCGTCGAGGAGCGCGACCCGAAAGGCGGCGTGTTCAACTCGGAGGTGACCGTGACCGCGACGCTCGTGAGGACCGGGGGGGCGTGGATGGTCGAGGCGCTCAGGGCGGACTGGAAATGAGCAACGAGATCCGGCGGATCTGCGGGTTCCTGAAGGGCGGGGAGCCGGAGCTGCGCTGCGCGGCGGCGCGGATCCTGGTCGCGCTCGAGGCGAACGACGACGACACCGTCGCGGCGCTCGCGAAGGCCGGCGCGGACGACAACGCGCTGGTGCGGCAGTACGCCGTGGACGCGCTCAAGGCGCTGGCGAAGCCGAAGCACGTGGACCTCATCCTGCCGCTTCTCGACGGGCCGGCGCGCGACAAGGTCCTGCCGATCGTGAAGGACCTGGGCGGGAACCCGATGAGCGCGCTGAAGAAGAGCCTGGACGACCCGGCGAAGCGCATGGCGGCCGCGAACTCGATCGCCTCGCTCGGCGGGCGGCCGGCGTTCGAGGCGCTGCTCAAGGAGACGACGGACGAGGACATCGAGTACGTGAAGAACGTCACGAACCTCCTGCGCGGCCTGATCGACACGCTCAAGGACGAGGACCGCGAGAAGGCGTACGAGTCGGCGCGCAAGGCGATGGACGGCGCGAAGGAGCGCGTCCACAAGGTCGCGCTGATCCGCGTGCTCGGCTATCTCCGGAACCCGGACGCCGCGGATGTGCTGGCCAAACTCACCGCCGCCGCGGAACACCCTTCCATCCGCTCCCACGCCATCCACGCCATCGCCCTCCTCAACTTCGGCCCGAAAAAAGTCGGCGCTTCCCTCGTCAAGACCCTCGTCGGCCTCCTCGACGACAAGGACACGCAGAACATCGTCGGCCCCGCGCTGCAGGCCCTCGAGCACATCCCGCTGCCCGAGAACCTCGACGTCGAGCCGTTCCTGGCGCACCCGGCGGCGGAGGTGCGCGTGCTGGGTGTGAAGCAGCTGACCAAGCGCGCCGACAAGGACGCCGGCCACCGCCTCATCGAGCTCCTCGAGGACCGCGACGAGGACGTGAAGGAGGCCGCGATGCACGCGCTGCGGCACGAGCCGAAGTTCGCGGCGATGCTGGCGACGTTCATGGAGAAGGAGGGGAAGGGCTCGCGGGTGGACCTGTTCGCGAGCATCCTCAAGGGGTACCAGTCGGGGCTTCCGAAGTCGGAGGTCGCGAAGTTCCTCGACAAGGGGCTGGAGCTGTTCGAGAAGGACGGCCAGCCGAACTGGGCGCTCGAGGTCGCGAAGTCCGCCGCGATGGAGGAGTACCGGAAGGCGCTGTTCGAGGCGGGGCTCAAGCACAAGAAGGGGAAGCGCTGGGAGCTCGCGGAGCGGTTCCTGGGGCTGCTCGTCCGCGAAGGCGGCGGCGACTCCGACGCGCGCTACGAACTCGCCGTCCTGCGCCTGCGCCTCTCGCCGAAACCCGACGACCGCAACGCGCGCAACACCAGCTACCCGCTCGCGATGATCAAGGACCTCGCGAAGGCGGATGTGAAGGCTCTTTGGAAGCAGCTCAAGAACGAGCCCGCCCTGACGACCGCCGACTACCTGTTCGCGGGGCTGTACTTCATCGAGCAGGAGGGGCTGAAGGACTTCGGCGAGGACCTGCTGAAACTGGTCGTGAAGGACGGCAAGGGCAAGGAGGCCTCGGCGGCGAAGGCGGCGCTGAAGGCGGCACTGGGCAGTTAGGAGACGGGAGAAGGGAGATGGGAGTCATGGGCGTCCGGTGGTCGACGAGGATCGTGCGATGCGCGGGAAGTTTCCAGGAGTCGCACCGAGGTACCGGCATGAGCGCCCTCCTCACGCCCCAGGTCAGACGCTGTCAAAGCCATGTTGGGAACTAGATCGTGAGCTACACCCGCGAGGAGATCCTGTGGCAACTCGATGACTGTGCGGCACGGTTCGTGTTCCCGATGCTGGACAACGGATACGTGTTCCCCGTGGACTCGCGACTTCGAGTATTCCGCGATCAAGGACGATGGGCGATTGTCATCGAGTGCCTTGGCTACAGTCCGAGATCAGGTGGATTGCAGAACTGCCTCCATCTGTTCGGGAATTGCCTGAAGCGGGCTCCGGGCACGGCAAATGAGGACTTCTTGTTTCCGATCGAGGGCGAACTCGAGGATCCCGAGAATCCTGAGTTCCTCCAGTCAGGCGTGGACTGCCTGAAGATACGAGGCAAGGAGATCCAAATCGAGGCCGGACAGGAGGCCCGGCGACTCATCGATGTGTTTCGAGATCTCGTCCCGGACAACCGCGACCTTCTTTTCGCGACGGAGGAGGAGATCCACGCCCGACTACCTCCGGACCTGCCCCAAGTCCTCCAACTGGAAGCCTGGAATCACCCGGATCTGTCGGTTGGCGAGCGACCAAGCCAGTCCGAGAGCTTTCGCCAGCTCGCCGAACTCCTGGCGACCGGCGACTTGACCAGATACCGGCCGACCCTCGACCCGAATACGCACTGGTCAAACTGGCCGGATGGTGGCGCGCTCTAGGCGCGGTCATAATCCCGGCATGGGCTCCCTCCTGTTCGGCACCGCCGGGTGGTCCTTCGCGGACTGGGCGGGGATGTTTTATCCGTCGAGCGCGCCGAGGAAGCCGCTGGAGTTCTACTCGGAGTACTTCGAGTGCGCCGAGGTGAACGTGACGTTCTACCGGCCGCCGGAGGTGAAGCTGTCGGCGGGGTGGGTGAAGCAGGTGGAGGGGAAGGCGTTCACGTTCGCGGTGAAAGTGTCGCAGGAGTTCACGCACGAGCCGGCGGCGCGCGTCGGGGCCGCTTCGAGCGAGCCGGTGTGGGGCGCGGCGGAGGCGCGGCGGTTCCTGGAGGGGATCGCGCCGATCGAGGCGGCGGGGCGGCTGGGGCCGCTTCTGCTGCAGTTCCCGTGGAGTTTCCGGAACACGGCGGCGGCGCGGGAGCGGGTGGCGCGGCTGGCGGATGCGTTCGCGCGGCCGGTGGTGGTGGAGGTGCGGCACGCGTCGTGGGAGCGGCCGGAGGTGGTGGAGTGGATGCGGGAGCGGGGGATCGGGTTCGTGAATGTGGACCAGCCGGCGGAGCGCGACTGCCTGGGGCCGAGCGAGCACGTGACGGCGGACGTGGGGTACGTGCGGCTGCACGGGAGGAACGTGGAGAAGTGGTTCGCGAAGGACATCGAGCCGCACGAGCGGTACGACTACTACTATCCGGCGGCCGAGCTGGAGCCGTGGGCGGAGCGGATCAAGCGGATGATGGCGCGGTCGAAGGCGCTGTACGTGATCGGGAACAACCACTACCGGGGGAAGGCGCCGGCGAACGCGCTGCAGCTGAAGGCGAAGGTGCTGGGGAAGAAGGTGAAGGTGCCGGAGCCGCTGGTCGTCGCGTTCCCGGAGTTGAAGGAGATTGCGGAGAAGCCGAAGGGGCAGTTGTTCTGACGTTCGTATCCCCGAAATCCTCTTTCATCCGCGACCCCGCCGTTCTTATCCCTGAACATCCTCCGGTTTCCCTGGATTCGTGGATGGAGTGGAGGAGGGATGAACGGCGATACGAACGGCGGGGTCGCGGATGAAAAAGGATGCTACGGATACGGCCGAGAACTGCACTCGGGAACGAATTGAGGCAGAATAGGCGCTTCCTGAAACACCGGGAGACGACGTGGCCGCCAAGTCGCTGAGAACCTGCCCGGCCTGCGGGCACATGTACGAGGTGCCGGCCGGCGCGGGGCACCCGCCGTGCCCGAAATGCCGGCGTGCGAACGCGCCGCGCGAGCAGCAGACGGAGCCGCCGCAGGTCTACCCGGGCGCCGCGCCGCGCCCCGCGCCGACGCCCGTCGCGGGCACGCCGCGCCCCGCCGCGCCCGCGAAGCCCGCGGTCTCCCAGCGGCCGATCTCCACGCCGAAGAAGTCCCATTTCGTTCGCAACGTCTTCGGCGTCCTGATCGGCCTCGTCGTCGCCGCGGTCGGCCTGCATTTCGCCGGACTCCTGAACCTGCCCAAGGAAGTCCAGGAGCCGATCGACAACCTCAAGCGCAAGGTCGAGACCGCGGTGCGCCAGCCGAAGTCCGACGCGCCGAAGGAGCCGGACAAGCAGCCCGAGCCGCCGCAGGAGAAGCCGAAGCCGCCCGACACGCAGCCCCCGCCTCCGAAGCCCGCTCCGCCGGACCCGATGCCGGACCTCTCGAAGGACGCCCCGTTCGAGGTCGTCAAGGTCGAGGACGGCGCGACCATCATCGTGAAGGGCGAGACGAAGAACATCACCGTGCACTTCCTCGGCGTCGGCGTCGCGAAGCCCGGCGACCCGCCCGTCCACGGCCTGCGCGAAGGCACCGAGACGCGCGAGTGGCTCAAGTCGCAGCTTCCCAAGGGCACCAGGGTCCACCTCTACTACGGCATCCTCGACTCCCCGAAGTGGCGCGCCGAGCGCGACGCGTTCGGGAGCGACCGCGCCTGGGTCTTCCGCGAGAAGGACGGGCTCTTCCTGAACCTCGAGCTCGTCAAGCAGGGCTACGCCAAGGCGGAGACGCGGGACGCGAAGGAATTCGAGGAGGTCCTGCAGTACTGGCACGAGAAGGCGCGGGGGCGGTAAGCCCTCGATTCCGACGTCCAACCCCGACCGGAGTGCACCATGACCCGCCACGCCCTGACCGTCCTCTTGCTGGCCGCCGCCGCTTCCGCCCAGGTTCCCAAGCCGCCCCCGCCGGGCGACCTGCTCGAGGCGACGGCGAATCCGCGCTGGGAGCATCCGTTCGGCGACGAGGCCGGGAAGGCGCCGTGCGTGCACAAGTCGAAGCAGCACCCGGGCGGGGACCTCGCGCCGTGCCCGTGCCCGAAGAAGGTGCAGCACGCCGACGGCGACGAGTCCACGGTGCCGTGCGTCCACCAGCGCCTCGAGCACCCCGGCGGCGACGACACGGGGAAGAAGGTCCCGTGCGTCCACCTCAAGAACGGGCGGCCTGAGCACGGCGGCGGGGACCCGGTGATGGCGCCGTGCACGCACAAGGCCGCGGAACATCCGGGCGGCGACAAGGTCAAGACCCCCTGCAAGCACTTCGTCACGAAGCACCCCGACGGCGAACCCGGGACGAACGTCCCCTGCGTCCACCTCGTGAACCAGCATCCCGAGGGCGACCCGGTGAGGGTCCCGTGCGAGCACCTGCTGAAGAAGGTGAAGAGCCTGAAGGACCCGCCCGTGGACTTCTACACCGACGACGCCGAGGTACAGCGTCTCGTGGCGGAGGGGATCGGCCGGCTCAAGGCGCTCGGGGTGAAGTTCGACTGGAAGCGGCCGCTGGCGGTGTTCTACCGGGAACCCGTGAACGGGAATCCCGACGACAACAAGGACCCGTTCTGGCACCACTGCGACGGGGTCCAGAAGGTGATCGTGATCACGCGGACGGCCGATGCGTGGATCGCGAAGAACCAGCCGGCGAAGGAGGACGAGCGGCGGGCCTGGCTGGCCGACCGGAAGGAGTTCTTCGATTTCACGGTGCGCCACGAGCTGGGGCACGCGCTGATCGGCGGCCGTTGCGTGATCGTTCCCTCGCTCGGGTCGCCGCACAACATGACGAAGGAGCAGACGGCCGCGGGGGCGATGGCGGAGGGGTGGGCGAACTTCGTCGGGGCGGCGCTCACGTTCGAGCGTGGCGACGCCGCGCCGGTCTGGCGCGGGTGGAACTTCGAGACGCCCAACGCGCCGGACGACGTGAAACTGACGCAGAAGATCGAGTACCGCGTGGCCTGCTTCCTCTGGGACTGCTACGACAACGCGGTCGTCATTCCCGCGCGTGGCCCGCAGCGGCGCGACGAGACCCTCGAATTCAAGTTCACCGACCTGCTGGAGGTCTGGGGTGACACGCTGGAGACCCTTCCCAACGGCCCCGTGATGCCCGACGCGCGCAGCTTCATGAACCGCCTCTCGAACAACCACCCGGACCTGGCCCAGAAGATCGAGGGCGCGTTCGAGATGCACATGCAGGACGAATTCAAGGGGAGGTAGGCCCGGGCTCCGCTGGATCCGGGACGACGAGCGTGGCGGCCCGCGGCAGGATCTCGACGGTGAGCGGCAGCGTCTCGCCGGGGTCGCCGTCGACCTGCCACGGCAGCGGTCCGTCGGCCTCGATGCGGATGGACTTCGCGCGAACGTGGGTCATGCCGGGCATGAAGCACGGGTCGCCGGCGAACGCCTCCGCGAAGAGGCGCACGACGTTGAGCTTCCCCCAGGCGCTGTAGACCAGCAGGTCGAGCGCGCCGTCGTCCACGAGCGCCGTCCGCGTGAACGCGAGCGGCCCGCCGTAGCACGGAAGGTTGCTCGCGAGCACGAACGACGCGTCCGGGAGCTTCTGCCCGTCGGCGACGACGCGGAAGCGCGGGGGTTCGTACTTGAAGATCGCGCGGATGGACCAGGTGAAGTACTCGTGCATGCGGATGGCGCCGGTGCGCTGGGCATGGAAGTCGTGGACGACCTGGGCGTCGAAGCCGGCGGAGGCCATGAGGAGGAAGCGGCGGCCGTTGGCGACGCCGACGTCCAAGGCGCGCGTGCGACCGGCGTGAATGACGTCGGCGCCGTGGCGCGGCGAGCGGGGGATGCCGAAGGTCTTGGCGAGGACGTTCGCAGTGCCGACGGGGATCTGCCCGAGCGGCGGCGACTTCTCCGGCAGGCCGTTCAGGATCTCGTTCACGGTGCCGTCCCCGCCGACCGCCACCACGCGGTCGAACTCCGCCGCGCGACTCGCGAACTCCTTTGCGTCCCCGCGCTTCGACGTGAACATCAGTTCCACCGCGTCCCCCCAGTCGCGCAGCCGGATCGCCGCCTTCTCGGCGACGCGCGCGCCGCGGCCGCGGCCGCTGACGGGGTTGGCGATGACGAGGATCTTCGGCACGGGGGGATTCTACGGTGTCGCGTCCGCCCCACCCCGAATCCGCGGTCGTTTCCGCCGAGTCCGCCGTTGTCCGCGAATTCCCTTGGACTTACCTCTGCGCAGTCTTGAGCGCCGCGACGAGGTCCCTGACCACCCTCAACTCCTTCTTCCCCACCTGCCTTCTTTGCGCGACGAGCCGTGGTTCCATTCCCGGCCGCCGTGTTCTCTCCGGCACGAAGCGGGTGCGAAACCAGCACCCGTTGCGCCATTCATACCATTCGTCGGTTCCGGGAACCGGCAGGGACGGGAGGCCTTGATTCGATCGGCGCCGTTTCCAGGAAGGCCGCTCCTGGCGACAAAGGAGCCCGGTCCTCGGATGCACGTAGAACTCCGGCACACTCCAGGCCGAGCTCCTGCCGTGGGGCCGCCACAACCCGTCCGCGTCCCTCACGACGTTCAACGCCACCCAGCCGATGCGGCCACAGATGTGCTCGACCACATGCCGCTGCGTCGACTTTCTCCGGTCGAACGTCCGGCACAGCTCCGAGAACACCCTGTTCCACGGCCGCCCGACCTGTGCCCGCGTCCAGCGCTCCACCGGCCCGAGCAGGTCCGAGAACATCTTCGTCTTCAGGTCGCCGCGGCCACTGCGCACGGGGATGTTGTAGTCCGCGTCTGGACCTTCCCACCGCACGCGCATGGCGGTGCCGAGATTCGAGTCGCGGTGCCCCCAGCGGGGCCGCTCCGTGATTACCTTTCCCATGTCGGGACGCATGGAGGGTTGATCGCTCGCGAACGCACCGGGTTCGGGGAGGGAATTCGCGGATGTTGCTGATGCCGCGGAAACGGCCGCGAATGAACGGCCCTGGTTTAAGATGCCGCTTCGATGATCCGCATCGCCCGCGCTTCCGAAATCGCCCACTACGCCGACATCGAGCGGCTGCAGAAGGACGTCTGGCAGTTCGAGGACCGCGAGATCATCCCGCGCAACGAGCTGATCACCATCGCGCGCAACGGCGGCGCGGTTCTCGGAGCCTGGGACGGCGAGACGATGGTTGGATTCGTGTTCGGGTTCCTCGGGCTGGACGGGAAGCGCCTGCAGCACGCGTCGCGGATGGTCGCGGTGCTGCCGGAGTACCGGAACGCAGGGGTGGGGCGGAAGCTGAAAGAGGCGCAGCGGAGGCTCGTGATGCGCCAGGGCGTCACGCTCATGACGTGGACGTTCGACCCCCTGCAGTCGCGCAACGCGCACTTCAACATCGCCATCCTCGGCGGGACGGTGCGCGACTACATCGTGGACGCGTACGGGCCGTCGACGAGCGTGTTCAACCGGGGGCTGCCGACGGACCGGCTGGTCCTGCGGTGGGAGCTGAAGAAGCCGCGCGGGCGCAAGTACACGCTGGGGGAGGCGCGGGCTCGGCGGACGGTGGCGATCCCGGTGGACGTGAACGCGATGATGAAGACGGACAGCGGGAAGGTGCTGTCGGAGCGGCTTCGGGTCCGGCGCGAACTGACGTCGGCGTTCGCGGCCGGCTGGGAGATCGCGGGATTCGCGAGCGACGGGAAGAGCGAGAGCCTTTACGTGCTCGGCCGGAGGCGGAAGTGAGCTGGGGGAGCCTGTACGGGGCGGGGAGCCCGGCGGTCGATTTCTACGACGCCATGCACGCGCCCGGGACACTTCCGTGCATCGACGGCGACGTCGAGTTCTACCGTGCGGCGGCCGGGCGCGCGCGGGGGGCGGTGCTGGAGCTGGCGTGCGGGACGGGGCGGGTGACGATCCCGCTGGCGATGGCGGGGCACGACGTGACGGCGCTGGACGCGTCGGCCGGGATGCTGCGGGTCGCGCGCGCGAAGTCGGCGGGGTTGCCGATCCGGTTCGTGAAGGGGGACATGCGGCGGTTCCGGCTGGGCCGGAGGTTCAAGCTGATCTTCGTGACGTTCCGGTCCTTTCAGGCCCTTCTCACCCCGGCGGACCAGCGGGCCTGCCTGGCGAGCGTGCGGCGTCACCTGGCGCCGGGGGGGCGGTTCATCGTGAACGTGTTCGACCCGAAGCTGGAGTACTGCATCCACGGGCCGAGCCCTGTGATCAGCCGGTACCGGTCGGCGGTGGATCCGGACACGGGGAACGTGTGCCGGCTCAAGGTGCTGCGGAGGGTGAACGACGCGGTGAGCCAGACGCTGACGGAGACCTGGAGGTACGTGGTGCGCGACCGGCGCGGGCGGCTGGTGTGCCGGCAGGACCGGCGGCTGAGGCTTCGGTGGACGTACCGCTGGGAGATGGCGCACCTGTTCGAGCTGAGCGGGCTCGAGCCGGAGGCGTGTTACGGGGACTTCCGTGGAGGGGGTCCGCGATATGGGGCGGAGCAGATCTGGGTGGTGAAGCGGGCGCGATAGGCGTCTGAAAAGTGGACGGTTGTCCTTCGCACGGACATTCCCGGTCGCCATTCAATTTCGCAACACTATGTCCAACAACAAGTTGTGGTTTGACTCCGCGTGGCACGGTCATTGCAATAAGGTCTCCCGTCCGAAAGAAACAACGACGTCCCTCAGGAGACCCAACCCATGAAGACCATCCTCGCGCTCATCGGCCTCGGAACGCTGCTCTACGGCGCTCACCTCTACCGGCACTCCTTCGATCCCAAGCCCATGGTGGAGAAGTACGACCAGAAGCTTGAACAGGCCCGGGAGATCCAGGACAGCAGCGCCAGGAAGCTCGACGAAGTGCAGAAGGCGACCGGCGTCGAAATTGTCGACTCGAAGAAGCTCGAAAGCCAGCCCGCCCGGCCATAAGGGCGGCCCCCCTCACCGGCCCCGCCAACCCCCGGCGGGGCCGCTTTGTTTTCAGCGCGCCAGAAAGTGCATCGCCACGCCGCTGATCGCCCCTAGCACCCCGCCCCACACCTCCAGCCACCCGAGATGCTCCGCTGTCGCGCGCAGCACCAGGTCCTTGATCTGCGCGTCCGTGTACCCCTCCAGGTTCTGCCGCACGATCCGGTCCACGTCGATCCGCGCCAGCGTCGCCTCCAGCATCCCCTCCGCAAGCGGCCGCAGCCGGTCCTCCAGCGCCCGCGCCTCCGCGCTCCCCGCCGCAGGCACCCGCTCCGCCAGCTCCCGGATCCGCGCCTTCGCGTCCGGGTCGCTCGGCAGGTCCGCCAGGAACGAGTGCGCCGTGTCCACGATCGCATTCCCCACCGCCGCCGGGTCCACCAGCGCCCGCGCCAGGAACCCCTTCTCCCGGATCCCCGCCTCCAGCTTCCGGTGCAGGTGATCCCTCAGCCGCGGACTCTTCACCAGCTCCTTCCCGCGCGCCGACACCTCCTCCAGGATCCGCGCCACCATCGCGTCGTCGGAGGAAGCGCTTCGCAGCCTCTCGCGAGCGACTTCAACGAGCGCCGCTACGAAGTCGCTCTGGAGGACCTGCTCCTTGAGGGCGCCGGGCTGGACGAGCTTATGCGCGACCGAGTGCGCGATCGCGGCGATCAGAGCCTTGCGCTTGGCCGGGATGACGCCTGTAAAGGGGACGGGAATTCCGAGAATCCGAATCCGGTCGAACAGCATGCGGATCGCGATGGCGTTCGTGCCCCACCCCACGAACGCCGCCGCGCCCAGAAGGAAAACGCCGCGCCGCCACGGCTCGGGCAGCGCGAAGGAAATCCCGGCGACGACGGCGCTTACAGCGCCCGTCACGGGGCCCTTCCAGTCCGCTTTCCGGGTGTCGCTCAAGGGCGGCCAAAAATATCAGATTTCGTCAAGAATTTGAGGATTTGTCGAATATCACCCCCGCGAGGGGCGTTCATATAGGCAGAAGCGCGGGGGAGTCGGCAAAGCTTTCCCCCTTCTCATTGACAACAGGGCTGCGCAGGGCCGGGAGTCTCACCCCCTCTCAATACCCCCAACACGTTCCCTCCCATTTGCCATCCCGAGACTCCTGGCCCGCCGGCTCCACGCCCCGTACTTGCGGGGTTCCCTCCGGCGGCGGCCTCCCCCAGGCTGCCGCCATTTTTGTTTCCGGGTGACGCGCGTGGCGGCCCGGCAGGGGACCTCTCCCGGGGCATGACGCGCCTCAAATTTGCAGCAACAATGGAGTTACGAAGAGGGACCTATGGCCAACAAACGCGACTACTACGAGGTGCTCGGCGTCGGCAGGACGGCGAGCGACGACGAGATCAAGAAGGCCTTCCGCAAGCTCGCGCGGCGGTACCACCCCGACGTGAACCCCGGCGACAAGGCGGCCGAGACGAAGTTCAAGGAGGTCGCCGAGGCCCACGAGGTGCTGTCGGACAAGAAGAAGCGCGAGGCGTACGACCGCTTCGGGCATGCCGCGACGGAGGGCGGCCCGGGCGGCTTCCCCGGAGGATTCCCGGGAGGCGGACAGCCCTTCGAGTTCCGCTTCGACGGAGACGGCGCCGGATTCGAGTCGTTCGAGGACCTGTTCTCGGGCCTGTTCGGCGGGGGCGGACGCCGCCGCGGCCGCGGGCGGTCGCCGTTTGGGACGGCCATCGCCGAGGACGGCGAGGACATCCTCACCGAGATGGAAATCGAGTTCATGGAGGCGCTGCGCGGCGTCTCCAGGATCCTCACCCTCGAATCCTCGACCGGCCGTGAAACCGTCATGGTCAAGGTCCCGGCGGGCATCGCCGACGGGCAGAAGATCCGGCTGGCGGGGAAGGGCCACCCCGGGCGCGCCGGCGGCGAGCCGGGCGACCTGTACATCAAGGTCCAGGTGAAGCCCCACCCGGTGCTGTCGCGGGACGGGCAGAACCTGGCGATGGAGCTGCCGGTGACCGTCGGCGAGGCGATGAACGGCGCATCGGTGGACGTGCCGACGCCGTGGGGTGCGGTGAAGATGAAGCTCCCGCCGGGCGTGAAGACGGGCCAGTCGCTGCGGCTGCGAGGCATGGGCGCGCCCGTGCCGGGGAAGGACGAGAAGGGCGACCTGCACGTGAAGCTGCGGATCGTGCTGCCGGAGTCGCCGACGGACGAGGCGAAGGCGGCGGCGCAGGCGATCGAGAAGGCGTATCGCGGGAACGTGCGGGGCGGCCTGACGTTCTGAAAGTCGTATCCGTGCCGTCCTTTTTCATCCGCGACCCGAGCCGTTTGTATCGCCGTTCATCCTCGGATGGAAGACGGATAGGAACGGCTTGGGTCGCGGATGAATCGTCACGAGGCTTCGCCTCACCACGAAGCACGAAAACGTAGGCTCCTCGGCTAACCTGTGCTCGCCGTCGGGCACGAGGTCGAATCTTTACCTGGCGCAGGCAAGCCCGGGG
>JADLHC010000109.1 GCA_020849035.1 Planctomycetia bacterium | reverse complement strand
GCGGGGCGGGCGGTCCCCTGCCGGCGGCCCCGCCCGCGACCCGGTGTTGCGGGAGGCGCCGTCGGCCGGGGCCGGGGCGGAGTGAGGGCACCCCGGGGCCCGGTGTCTTTTTATAACTTATAAATTGTAAAGCTCAGCGGCGCGAAGAAAGCTACGCCGTCTTCGCCGGCCGCGACGCCTGCTTCGCGGTCCCGCGCTGCAGCTTCTTCGCTACCTCGTCGCGCTCGCTCATGCGGAAGAGCAGCTCGACCACCGCATCCTCGTTCGTCGTCCTCTCGCCCTTCCCGAGGATCGCCCGCGCCAGCCGCGCCACCGCTTCCCGATCGTTGATCCGTTCCATCGCGTCCCCCTCTCTCTGTTCCCTTGTCCTTGCCCGTGCCCTCTACGACATCATCCGCTGGACCATCAGCCTCCGCGTCTCCGTCGCGGGTGGCATCAGGCCCATCAGCTGGTCGAATTCCTCTTCCGCCGACTTCGCCGCCGCCTCCAGCCACCGCACCACGGCCGCGGGGTCGTTCATGTCCGGCGGGTTGGCCGCCGCCCGCTTCGCGTGCCGCGTCGCGATCACCCGAAGCAGACGCTCCACCGCCTCGTCGTCCGTCATCTCGATCCGATTCATCACCCTCTCCTGGTTGAAACCCCGCGATCTCCGCTCGCGAAGCCCTCTCCCCTGCCCTCGCCCGCAACCGCCCCCTACACGGCAACCGCCGCCTCCACCGGCCTCTCGAACGCCGCCAGCACCTTCTCCAGCCTCATCCCCCGGCTCCCCTTCAGCAGCGCCAGGTCCCCTTCCCTCAGCACGTCCGGCAGCGCCCGCGCCGCCTCGTCCGCGTTCGCGAACGCGTGCGCTTCCAGCGTCCTCCTCAGCGTCTTGGCCTTGTGCACCGCGCGGGTGGCCTCGGGGCCGATGCCGACGAAGACCCCGATCCCGGGCGAGCGCGCGACGCGGTCGCCGATCTTCTCGTGCAGCCGGGCCGACTCGGGCCCGAGCTCGAGCATGTCTCCGAACACGAACACGCGGCGCCGCGCGTCCCACAGCTCGATCTCGTCGAGCGCGAGCGTCACGGCGCGCGGGTTGGCGTTGTACGCGTCGTTCACGAACGAAACCCCCGCGCGCTCCACCCGCTCCATCCGCATCGGCGGCAGCCGGAACGACATCAGCCGCTCCGCGATCGCCACCATGTCCATGCCCATCGTGAGCCCCACCGCCGCCGCCGCCAGCGCGTTGTACGCCATCCAGCGGCCGCAGATCGGGAGGACGAAGGGGACGCGGTCGTTGACGAGGAAGCGGATGCCCTCGGGGCCGCCCTCGATGGCGGAGCCCTTGACGTCGGCGCCGCGGAAGAAGCCGAAGGTGACGCAGCGGGCGGTGGTGTTGCGGGTCATGCGGCGGGTGTGCTCGTTGTCCATGTTGAGCACGGCGGTCCCGTTGGGGGCGAGCTTCTCGACGAGGGACGCCTTCTCGCGGGCGATCGCGTCGATGGAGCCGAACCCCTCGAGGTGCGTCTCGCTGACGGTGGTGACGACGCTGACGTTGGGCTGGGCGATCCCGCCGAGGTAGGCGATCTCGCCGGGGCCGCTGGTGCCGCACTCGACGACGACGACGTCCGTCTCCCTGTCGATCGCCAGGAGCGTGATCGGCAGGCCGAGGTGGTTGTTGAACGACTTCTGCGACGACAGCACCGAGCGGCCGCCGCCGAGCATGTGCGCGATCATGTCCTTCGTCGTCGTCTTCCCGTTCGAGCCCGTCACGGCGATCACGGGCACGCCCGCCTTCGCCCGGACGCGCCGCGCGAGGTCGCCCAGCGCCGACACCGTGTCGCGCACGCGCAGCACGTTCCCGCGGCGGACCTTCGCGATCTCGCGGTCCACGATCGCGGCCGAAGCGCCCTTCGAGAGCGCCTCCTGGACGAAATCGTGCCCGTCCTGGTTGCGGCCGCGGATGGCGAAAAAGAGGTCGCCCTTCCTCACCGCGCGCGAGTCGGTCGTCGCGCCCGTGGCCTCGCCTCCGCCCGTTCCGTGGACGAAGTCGCCGTTCAGGACGGTCCTGAGCTCGGCCAGGTCGATCGGCAGCATGCGCGCCTCCCCGATGTTTTTATTTACGCCAGCGCCGGCAGCCGCCGGCCCAGGAACTCCGCCGCCACCGCCCGGTCGTCGAACGGCTTCACCCCGTCCTTGAAGATCTGGTACGTCTCGTGCCCCGTCCCCGCGATCAGCACCGTGTCGCCCGCGCGCGCCTCGCGAAGTGCCTTGCGGATGGCCTCGCGCCGGTCCGGCTCGACGATGCGCGGCGTCTCCTTCGGGAAGCCCGCGAGGATGTCGTCGAGGATCCGCAGGGGGTCCTCCGTGCGCGGGTTGTCGGAGGTGACGACGGCCAGGTCCGCGTACCCGGCGCAGGCCTTCGCCATCATCGGCCGCTTCCCCTGGTCGCGATCCCCGCCGCAGCCGAACACGGCGATGAGGCGCCCCGGCGTGAGAGGCCGGAGCGCCGTGAGGACGTTGATGAGCGCGTCGTCGGTGTGCGCGTAGTCGACCAGCACGGCGTACGGCTGGCCGCAGCGCACCGGCTCGAGGCGGCCGCGGACGAAGGAGCACTGGGCCGCGCCGTCCCGGAGGGCGTCGGGGTCGAGCCCCATGCCCTCCAGGCACGCGATCGCGCCGAGGACGTTCTGCACGTTGTGGCGGCCGACGAGCGGCGAGAAGACCGGGCCCTCGAAGCCGTTCGCCCGCAGGAAGAAGCGCGTCCCGTCGAGCGTCGTCGAGTGGACCTCGGCGCGGACTTTCGCGGAGGGCGAGAGGCCGAACGTCGCGGCCGGCACGGCCGACGCCTCCGCCATGAACGCCCCGTACGGGTCGTCCACGTTCACCGCGGCCGCCGCCCCGGGCTTCAGCCCCCGGAACAGCAGCGCCTTCGCGTCGCGGTAGTTCTCCATCGTCTTGTGGTAGTCGAGGTGGTCGCGCGTCAGGTTCGTGAAGATCGCGCCGGAGAACTCGATGCCCTGGACGCGGTTCTGGTGGAGGGCGTGGGACGAGACCTCCATGACGCAGTGCGTCAAGCCGATCCGCACCATCTCCGCGAACATCTCCTGCAGCTCGACCGGCCCCGGCGTCGTGTTGTCCGCAGGGATGTCCCGCCGCCCGAACTGGTAGCTGATCGTCCCCAGCAGCCCGCACTTCGCCCCCGCCGCGTTCAGCATCGCGCGCACGAGGTGCGTCGTCGTCGTCTTCCCGTTCGTCCCCGTGACCCCGATGACCTTCAGCTTCCGCGACGGGTTCCCGTGGAACGCCGCGGCGAGCCTCGACGCCGCCTCGCGCGCGTCGGCCACGATCGCCTGCGGGCGCGCGACCGGCAGCTCGAGCTTCCGGGACGCGACGACCGCGACCGCCCCGTTCTCGACCGCGGAGATTGCGTACTTCGCGCCGTCGTCCTTCACGCCGGGAATCGCGACGAACACCCACCCCGGGCGGACCTTGCGCGAGTCGGCCGTGACGCCGGCGACTTCCGCGTCCTGGAACCGGCACCACGAAGCGCCCGCGAGCGCCTTGCGCAGCGTTGAAAGTTTCACGTCCCCTCTCCCTATGCTCCGGCGGCGGTTTCCGAGGCCGACGCCTTGTTCACGACCCGATCTCGATCTCCGGCAAGGCCTGCGGGCGGTTCGGCAGGTGCGCAGGAGGGCGGGGAACGGCGAAACGACAACCCTGCCGGGCCTTTCGCCTTTCCCCGCCCACCCGCGCACTCGCCCTCCCGCCCTCCTTCTTCACTCGCCCAGCAGCACCACCGCCTCCACCAGCGCTTCCCAGATCCTCTCGATCACCCTCATCGCCGGCCCTCCGATGCCGCCTTCTTCGCCCACTCCTCGCGCTTCGCCTTCACCTTCGCCGCGTCCGGCTTCACCTCCAGCAGCGTCAGCCCTTCCCTCAGGATCTCCCCTACCGCCGGGGCCGCCACCGTCCCGCCGTAGTAGGCCCCCTGCGGCTCCTTCACGATCACCACGACCAGCAGCTTCGGGTCGTCCGCCGGCGCGAACCCGACGAAGCTCGACGCGTACTTGCCGGGCGCGTACTTGCCGTCCTTGCCCAGCAGCTTCGTCGTGCCCGTCTTGCCCGCCACGAGCCAGCCGTCGAGCTTCGCGGACTTCGCCGTCCCGCGTTCGACGACCTGAATCATCATCGACACGATGTCGCGGCTGACTTTCGTGCTGAGCAGGCGTTTTCCGGGGGGAGGCGCGGCCATCTCGATCTCGTTCCCTGATTCGTCCAGCACCGCCTTCACCAGCCGGGGGGAAATCAGCGTCCCGCCGTTGGCGATCGCGCCGTAGGCCTGCGCCAGCTGGAGCGGCGTCACGCCGACCGCGTAGCCGAAGGAAGCGCTCACGACCGTCTGCGGCGCCCAGGGGTGCTCGCGCGGCACCACGCCCGGCGTCTCCCCGGGAATCCCGGCCCCGGTCGCCTTCCCGAACCCGAACCCGCGGATCCACGCCTCCAGGTCCTTCGGCGCCATCCGCGTCCCCATCTTCGCCATCCCCACGTTCGAGCTCACGATCAGCACGTCCGCGACCGAGATCCGCCCGTGCCCGTGCACGTCCGTGATCGTCCGCCCCCGGTAGTTCCACGACCCCCCGGCGCAGTCGATCATCTCGTCCGGCTTCACCAGCCCCTTCTCCAGCAGCCCCGCCATCACCACGCCCTTGAACGTCGACCCCGGCTCCACGAAATCCGTCGCCGCACGGCACCGGCGCGCCTCGGGCTTCGCCCCCGCAGGCTCGTTCGGGTCGTAGTTCGGCCACCCCGCGATCGCCAGGATCTCCCCCGTCCGCGGGTCCGTCACCACCGCCACCGCGCTCTCAGGCGAATGCTTCTCCATCACCTTCGCCAGCGCCGCCTCCGCCGCATGCTGGATCCGCGCGTCGATCGCCAGCTGAAGAGTCGCCCCGGCGTGCGCGTCCTTCACCGGGCGCGTGAAGCTGCTGATCATGTCGCGCCTGGCGTCGCGCAGCACCCACCGCTCCCCGGGCCGCCCCGCCAGGACGTGCTGGTACTCGCGCTCCAGCCCCTCCAGCCCGTTCCCGTCGATGTCCACGTACCCCAGCACCTGCCCCATCGAGTTCCCCAGCACGTACGCCCGCCGCGTGTCGTCCTCGAACCCCACCCCGCGCAGCTTCATCCCCCGCACCGCCGCCTCCTCCTCCGGCGAACAGCGGCGCTTCACCCACGTGAACCGCCGCCCGCTCTCGAGCTTCCTCAAGAGGGCCTCGCGGTCGAGGTGAAGCGCGGCGGCGAGCTTCGTCGCGGCGTCCTGCGGGTCCTCGAGGAAGCTCGGGTCGGCGAAGCAGCTCGGGACGCGTTTCGAGATCGCAAGGGTCTGCCCGCGCCGGTCGACGATGTCGCCGCGGACGGGCTCGATGACCTCGCGGGCCCAGGCCTGGGCGGCCTGCTCGGAGGTCGCGGTCGCGTGGCCGCGGACCTGGATGGCCCAGAGGCGCACGCCGAGGGCGCAGAAGAGCATGGCGAACAGGGCGAATCCCGCGTCGAACTTCCACCCCGCCGGACGCGGCGACGGCGCCCCCGCCGGCCCGGCGGCCGGTCCTGGGTCCATCGCGCCTGGGGTGAGCACCGAAACCTCTCCGGTCTGACGACGTCGCCGTCCTGCAATCGACTTCTAGGGCCTTCCCTGGGGCCGTCCCGTCCCGCGCACGTCGGCGACGCCTTCGGTCGCCTGCGGCGCGGCCTGGCCCGGCCTGAGCACTCTCCAGTCCTGCGGCACGGCGAGAACCACGCCGAGCGCGGTCGCGCGCTCCATGAGGGCCGCCGGGGCGCGGCACCGGCCGACCTCGGCCTCCAGGCGGCGCCGCTCGCGCTCCAGCTCGGCGACCCGATCCTCGCGATCGCGGATGCGGTATCCCAGGCGAAGCGTCTCCGCCTGCTGCCACACGGTCAGCAGCCCGACGAGCAGGAACAGCGCAACCAGCAGAATCGGCCTGGACGTCTTCACTCGATGCCTCCGCTGTCGTCTTTGCCCGCCCGCCCGCCCACTCGCCCACCCGCCCTCTCAATCACCCGCAGCTTCGCGCT
>JADLHC010000108.1 GCA_020849035.1 Planctomycetia bacterium | reverse complement strand
TTCCGCACCTGAAGGGCCAGCAGGGCCTCCGTCTCCGCCGTCTTCCAGTTGCCTTCCTTCGCGGCGGCGCGGGCCGCCTCCATGTGCCTGTCGTACTCGGCCTTCGCCTTCGCGTCGGAAACCTGCCGGTCCAGGATGTCCGCCTTCTCCAGCGCGGACTTCCGCTCCGGCGAGCCCGCCGCCATCAGCGCGGCCGCGTCGCGGTACAGGCGCGCCGCCAGCTCCGGGTTCGCGGACTCCTGGTCCCGCGCCTCCTGCAGCTTCCCCCGCACCTTCAGGTCCGCCTCGATCCTGTCCACCTCCGCCGTCGCCACCTTCACCTTCTCGGGGAATTCCCCCCCCAGCGCCTGCGCCAGCGCGCTCGCGTCCGCCAGCGTCAGCCGCGCGGCCGTGATCTTGCCGGCCTTCGCGGAGTCCGAGACCTCCTGCAGCAGCCGCCCGAGACGCTTCGCGTTCTCGTCCGCCGTCGCCGCCGCGGAGCGCTTGTCCTCGAACGCCTTCCGCGCCGCCGCGTACTCGCCGATCTCCTCGCCCGTCGGCTGGGCCTCGGACGCCTCCGCCAGCGCGCGTTCCGCGTCCTCCATCCGGTCGTCCTCGATCGCCTTCCGCGCCGCGGCGAGGGCGTTCTGGAAGCGCTTCCTGCGAGCCTCCTCCGCGGCCTTCTTCTCGGCCTCCGCGGCGTTGGCGGCGGCGGCCGAGCGGGCGGTGACGACCTCGGCGGAGATCTCGTTGAGGACGTCCTGGGGCACGTCGGCCTCGCGCGCGGACCTGAGCAGCTCCTCGAGCCGCCGGACCGCCTCGGCGTCCGCACGCGCCGGGTCGACCTTCGCCGCCCGAAGCCGGTCGCCGTAGTCCTCCGCAAGCCAGCGCGCCTGCTGCCGCTTCGCGTCGTCCTTCGCCAGCAGCAGCTCCTGCCGCTGCGTCGCCGTCGCGCCCTCGAGCAGGCGGTCGTACAGCGCCAGCGCGTTCGCGAACTTCTCGTCGGCGAGAAGCGCCTCCGCCTCCTTCATCGACTTCCGGAACGCCTTCTCCGCCTCCGCCGCCGCCGTGTCGTCCGGCGGCTTCGGCGTCTGCGTCCCTGCGTTGTTCCCGCCGTTGTTCCCGCCGCTGCTCGCGCCGCCGTTCCCCCCGGAGGTCCCGCCGTTGGACGCAACCCCTCCCCCGCGCTTCAGCCCGTACTTCCACGCCGCCCACGACCCCGCCCCCAGCGCCACCACGAAGAACAGCACCGCCGCAAGGTACGCCGGGTTCCGCCGCCCGATCTGCGTCCCGATGTTCGTCACCCCGGACTTCACCGACGTGATCATCCGGATCATCGTGGAGGGGTTCTGCGGAAGCGCGAGCAGGGCGCTGGAGAGCTCCTGGCACGTCTGGTACCGCTCCGTGGGCTTGTCGCGGAGGCACTTCATGACGATCGAGTCGAATTCCTTCGGGATGTCCTTGTTGATGCGGCTCGGCGGGTCGAATAGCCCCATGGGCACGCGGCCCGTGGCCATCTCGTAAAGCATCACGCCGACCGAGAACACGTCGGCGCGGCGATCGACGTTCTTGGCGTCCCGCTTCTGCTCCGGCGCCATGTAGTCGAGCGTCCCCATCGCCATGTGGTCGCCCGTGAGCGTCCCGATCGCCGTCGACTTCTCGGCGAGCTGCGCGATCCCGAAGTCCGCGACCTTGGCGACGCCCGTCGTCTCGTCGAGCAGGATGTTGGCGGGCTTGATGTCGCGGTGCACGACGCCCTGCTCGTGGGCGTAGTGGAGCGCGCTGCAGACCTGCACGGCGACCTCGACCAGCTCCTTCATCGTCACGCCCTTGTCCGCCAGCTTCGCCGACAGGCTCTGCCCCTTCACGTACTCCATCACGAAGTAGCAGGTCCCCTTGTCCTCTCCCTTGTCGATGATCTGGATAATGTTCGGGTGGTTCAGCTTCGCGACGGATTCGGCCTCGCGGTGGAAGCGGCCGACGAACTGGCGGTCGCGCGAGAACTCCTTCGGGAGGATCTTGATCGCGACGACGCGGCCCAGGGACTGCTGCATCCCCTTGTAGACCACGGCCATCCCGCCGCGCCCGAGCAGCTCGGTCGTCTCGTACGGCCCGAGCTTCATCTTGGCGCCGTCCTTCGACGGCCCCCCGGAGGGGTCGAGCATCGTCTTGTCGTCGTTCAGGGACACGTCACACTCCCGCCTGTTTTGCGGCGCGCGCTTCTTCCGGCTGGCCCTGCACCTCCACGACCTCGAACGGCTTCTCCTTGCCCTTCAGCTTCAGCGGCTCCAGCTCCCTCGTGCGGAAGGACGCCTGCGCCTTCGCGAGGGTCGACTTCGACGCAAGGACCTGCCCCGGCCCGGCGGCGCTGCAGAGGCGGCTGGCCGTGTTCACGACGTCGCCGATGACGGTGAACTCCATGCGCTGCTCGCTTCCAACCATCCCGAGGGCCGCCGCGCCCGTGCACAGCCCGATGCCCATCTGGATCACGGGGTGCCCGCGGCGCTCCCACTCCTCGTTCATGCGCTTGAGCTTCTCCTGCATGGCGAGGGCGCACTGGAGCGCGCGGTCGGGGTCGTCGGGCCCCTTGAACGGCGAGCCGAAGACCGCGAGGAGCGCGTCGCCGATGAACTTGTCGAGCGAGCCCTCGAAGCGGAAGACCTCGGCGGTCATCTCCTGGAAGTACTCGTTGAGGAGGGAGATCATCTGCTCGGCGGAGAGCTTCTCGGAGAGCGCCGTGTAGCCGCGGATGTCGCTGAACAGCACCGTCACCTCCTGCGACTTCCCGCCCAGCTCGATCTTCTTCGACCCGTCCACGATCTGCTCGACGACGTTGGGGCTGAGGAAGCGCTCGAAATTGGCGCGCTGCTTGGCCTGGTGCTGGACGGTGGCGTAGAGGCGGGCGTTTTCGACGGCGAGTGCGGCCTGGTTGGAGACGCCGGTGAGGAGGCGCAGGTCCTCCTCGGTGTAGGCGCCCACGGCGCGCTTGGAGTGCAGGTGCAGCATGCCGAGCACGCCGGCCTTCGCCTTGAGCGGCGTGCACATGAACGACCGCACCTGCGAGCTGAACACCGACGTGTCCCCCTTGCCGAACCGCGCGTCCGTCTGCGCGTCCGAGGACAGGATCGCCACCTCCTCCTGCAGCACGCGGGCCATGATCGCCTTCGAGATCGCGACGTGCTCGATCTTCGTCTGCCCCTCGCGGCTGCGCACGATCGTCGGGATCAGCTCCCCCGACCGGTCCCGCAGCAGCAGGAACGCCTCGTCCGGCCGGAACAGCTCCATCACCTTCTCCATCACCAGCCCGAGCACCTCCGACAGGTTCACCGCGCTCGACAGGTTCGCGGAGACCTCGAAGATGAGCTGCAGCCGCGCGTTCTCGCGCGCCAGCGCCTGCGCGTCCGACTTCTCCGGCTTCGCCGCGATGGCCTCCCCGACGCCGATGATCGTCCGCACGGCGGGGTTGACGAAGTTGAAGTCGCGCTCGAAGTCGCGCGCGGCGGAGGAGGCGGAGAAGGCGAAGCGCGTGCGGCCGATCTGGAGTTCGTCCTTGTCGGAGAGGAAGGCCTCCTTGACGCGGTTGCCGTTGAGGAACGTGCCGTTTTTCGACTGGTCGCGGAGGAGGATGCGCCCGTCGGGGCGGCGGGCGAGGGTGGCATGGACGCGGGAGACGTTGAAGTCGTGCTTGAGGACGATGGTGCAGGCCTGGGAGGAGCGGCCGATGGAGAGGGGTTCTTCGGTAATTTCGAAGATGGAGCCCGGGTTCCAGCCTTCCTTGGTGGTGAGGGAGGGCATGAAGGGGTGAGTTTAACAGATGGGGGGGAACGGCGGGGGCACGGGGCTTGGGGCGGGGGCGAGGGGTCCAGAAATCCGCGGCGTTTCCGTGTCCGTTTCCGCCGTACATCCGTGTTCCCAATACCGCGAAATCCTCCTTACGAGAGATCCGCGCGATCCCCTCGCGCCAACCCCAGAGAGCCGACGTCCGGAGTGGGGCCGGGAATCGGCCCGTGGCCGGCGCATCTTGAGGTCACAAATTGTGACCTCAAGTGCGAGGCGCAACGAACGCCCCCGCGACGGATCGGGCCTTGACAACGGGAGTCACACGCTCTATCATTATCACAGCAGTTGATCCTACACATCTAATGAGGCGCCGGATCATGCACGACAAGCCGCACCGTCCGCCCGATGGCTCCCCGGAGTCCCGCATCCGCCTCGTGCGCGGACGGCGCGTCATCCTCTCCCACGACATCGCGGAATTGTACGGCGTGCCTTCGAAACGGCTGAACCAGCAGGTCCGGCGCAACGCGGCACGCTTTCCCGCCGACTTCATGTTCCGCCTGACCGCAAGGGAGGCCGCAGACTTGAGGTCGCAAAATGCGACCTCAAGTCCGGCGTGGGGCGGAGCCCGGTACGTGCCCCTCGCGTTCACGGAACAGGGTGTGGCGATGCTCTCGGGCGTGCTCACATCGAAGCGCGCAATCCGGGTCAACATCGCCATCATGCGCGCCTTCGTGAAAGTCCGGGAACTGCTGGCCGCCCACCGCGACCTGGCGCTCCGCATCGACGAACTCGAGAAGAAGTATGACGGGCGATTCGCCGCCGTGTTCCAGGCGCTTCGCCAGCCACCGCCAGGGAGGGTCCGCTGAATTCAAGGCTTGGCCGTCCGAAGTCGTCCTTTCCCGCTATAATCCCTGGCCCGGCTCGAGACCGCTCCGGGAACGCCCGATGCAGCCCTCTCCCATTCCCGCCACTGCCCAGCCGCCCGGGGACCACTCCGGGGATTCCACGTTCATCGCCCAGTCGGTACTGGTTCTCAGGCGCCGCTGGAAGATCGCCTTCTCCGTTTTCGCGCTGACGATCGGGATTACGGCGGCCAATACGCTCTCCCAGCCGAAGCTCTACCGCCCGCAGGCCACGCTGGAAATCCGCCCGGAACGCAGCACCGTGTCGACGATGGACGACAGCCCCCAGTACGAGGAGACGTTCCTCTACGAAAGCTACTTCCGGACCCAGCAGCACATCCTGAGCTCCCCCGGAATCGCCGAAGCGACCATCAAGGCCCTTCCGCCGTCGCTCCGCGAGCGGTACCAGGGTCCGGGAGGAATCCAGGCGTTCGCAAGGAACGTCGACCTGGAGCAAGTCCGCGCCAGCTTCCTCCTGAGAGTGGGTTTCCCCGATCCTGACCCCGAAGCCGCGACTCAGATCGCGAACACGCTGGTCTCGGTCTACGTGGATGACGTGAATCGAAGGGCCCGGGAGCTCAAGTCCACCGCCGCGGACACCCTGACGAAGGAGACGCTTCCCGACATCCGGAAGGCGGTCGCCGCCGCGGAAACCGCCCTGGCGACATTTCAGGCCGATTCCGGATTCGTGGAATTCTCCGAGAAGTACAACGGCTACCTGGACAGCTGGAAGAAGGCGAACGTCCGCCTGACGGACGTGAGGTTGAGCCGGTTCAAGCTCGCGGCGGAGCATGCCGCGCTCGCGGACTACGGGTCCGATGGCGCGTCCGGGCTGTTCAATCCGAGCCTGCAGAAGACCAAGGCGCTGGAACAATTTGCCCAGGAGCGTGCCCGGATCGCGGCCCAGATCGCCATCGAGGTCCAGCACCTGAAGGAGTCGCACCCGCGGCTGCAGGATCTCCGGGCCCAACTCTCGGATCTCGAGTCCAAGATTCGCGAGGCCGTGCAGGGAGCGCTTCTCGCCCTCCAAAAGGAGCTGAAGGCCGCAGAGGTCGAGGAAAAGTCCGTGGACGAGGAGGTTAAGCGTCTCGAAGGGAGGATGGCTGAGACGGCGACGGCGCTGAACAAGTACAAGCGGCTACAGGAAGAGCTGGCGGCTTCGAAGGACCTTTACGCTCTCTACATCAAGCGGCAGGGGGAATCGACTGCGACGGCCGGCGTTGGGCTGCAGAGCGTGCGCCTGCGGGATGCTGCGAAGCCGCCGACTGAGCCCTGGAAGCCGAACACGCGCCAGGCGCTGATCTTGGGGGCGTTGTTCGGGCTGCTGCTCGCCGGGGCTTCGACGCTCGTCGCCGAGCAACTTGACAACCGGATCCTTTCGCCGGACGAGGTTCGGGCCTTCGTCGGCATGGACGTGCTGGCGGCGGTCCCCCGGCTCAAGGGGGCCGGCGGCGAGGGTGTCTTCGTGCTGGACGAGGGCGCGTCGATCCCGGACATGGAAGCCTTCCGGGCACTCCGGGCCCAGGTGGTGACGAGGCTGGAGCGGATGGGCAAGCCGGAAGGACGGGCATGGGTGCTTTCCGTACTGTCGCCGCTGCCCGGCGAGGGCAAGACGACGGTGGCGGCGAACCTGGCGCGTGTGCTCGCGCTCGAGGGACGCCGGGTTCTGCTGTTCGACGCCGACCTCCGCAAGCCCCGCCTGCACTCGCTTCTCAAATCCAGCGATGGGCCGGGTCTTGGCGACGTCCTGTCCGGGAAGGCGGACGTGAAGTCCGCCGCGCGCGCCAGCGCCATCGAGGGGGTGGACATCGTGGGCGTTCGGGCCGGGACGTCGAGCGCCGCCGAGCTGGCAAGCAGCCCGAGGTTCGCGGAGGCGCTGAGGCAGGCGCGAGACACCTACGATTTCGTGATCCTCGACTCTGCGCCCGTGATCCAGGCGTCCGAATCGGCGCTGATCGCAAGGCGGGCGGACGCAGCCGTGCTCGTGGTCCGCGAGGCCAAAACCCGGCGGAGCGCGGCGTTTGCCGCCAAGGAAGCGCTGCTCGAGATGGGAGTCTCGGTGCTGGGTGCGGTGCTGAATGCGGCCGAACCGCGCCGGGGCGGGTACGGATACGGGTACGGTTACGGGTCTTTCAATTACCCACATCTTGATCTCGAAGCGTATATCCCAGCGTGATGTCCGTGAGACGGCAGAGGCCGCGCCAGACGACGGCATTTCCGGGTGGTGCGTCCCGCCTTCGGGCCAAGTAGCCTCCG
>JADLHC010000107.1 GCA_020849035.1 Planctomycetia bacterium | reverse complement strand
GGCCCGGGCCGCGGCCCGGAGAGGACGCGCCGCTCTTCGATCCCCCGCGGCTCGTCACGGCGGCAACCCGCCACGGCGAGCGCACCCAGGTAGACCGCCGCAATCCGGATCAGGCTGTTCATGGTTTCGTTCCTCGCCGCCAGACCGCAGGGAAGGCGCGCTGAGGATTCCCCAGGACCGGAATCCTGGCAAGCCCGGAAAATGGACGTTGTCGCGCTCCGTTCTCCGTAGACCGGCTCTTGAGCGACGCTCGACGACCTCCTTGGGCCCGAGGAGCGGCCCGCATGATCCCGGGGCTGCCCCGAGCCGGGGTGAGGCACATCGCCGCGATGCGCTTCCTTTCCCGTCCCTAGGACTTCCCACGCCACGTCGTCTCCGCTTCCAGCCGCCTGTAAATCTCGAAGATCTGCGGATCCAGGCGCTCGAGGGCGGCGCGATTCGCCTCGACCTGGCGCTTCCCGTCCTGCCGGCGGACCAGCCAGACGATGGCGAGCACGAGGGCGACGACCAGCGGGATCGCGGCGAACGTCGTCCCCTTCGCGGCGAGACCGGCAAAGCGAAAGAGGAAGTAAACGCCGAAAAGGCTGCCGCCGCTCACGGCCAGGAGTCCGTCCACGGTGCTTTTCACGTTCTGCTTTGCCACTTCCAGCGTCGGATCCATGAGAATCGCCGCCTTGAACGCCGCCGCCGCCTCGAGCGGCCGTTTCTGCCGCTCCAGCGCCACTCCGAGGTTGTTGAGCGTCAGCGCGTTTGTCGGGTCGAGCTCGAGGCTGGCGCGGAAGTGCGACTCCGCCGTGCGAGGGTGGGAGGCGAGAAACGTGTTGCCCAGCGCGCGGCGGTAGTCGGCGTCGCCCGGGTCAAGTCGGACGGCCTCCTCGTGTGCCGTTCTCGCACGGTCCATTGCCTTCAGCCCGGCGAGGGCCAGCCCGCGGGCATAGAACGCCAGGGCGCTGTGCGGCGAAAGCCGGATCGCCTCGTCCGCGGCGGCGACGGATTCGCGGAATCGTCCCAGGTCGTGGAGGATCAGGGAGTGCTGGGCGTGAAGGGTGCCCGAGTCAGGCGCGTGGCCGAGTCCGGCCTGGGCGGCGGCAAGGGCGTCGCGCAGGCGGCCGAGGCCCGACAGCGCGCCGACCAGGACGACGTGGGCCTGAGGGTTGGAAGGATTCTCCGCTACGGCGACGCCGGCCAGCTCGAGGGCCTCGTGGTGACGGCCGAGGCTGATCGCCGCGCGCGCGCGGTCGAGGCTGTGAGGAGCGGGATCGGAGTCGTTCATGGGCGTTCGCAGTCTAGTGGGAGGACGGCGGTGTTGAGCGCGATGGCTGCGGCCAGGGGCCGGCGCCCGGGTTCCCGGGTCGCCAGGGGATTCTGCCACGCCAGGTCTCCAGGAGTGTTTGTCCCTTCCGCCCCATCGAATCCGCCTTTCCGGGCTAGAGTCGCAGCGATCCGTGAATCCTCGTCCCCCGCGAGGACGACGCCCGCCGTGGATCCCGGACGAAGTCGGAGCGAGCGGCGCCTTTCCTGAAGTCCGGCCGCATCTTCCCGGCAACGCCGAGTGAATCCCGGCACAGGACGAAGTCAACCGGGCCGAAGGGCACGGGGAGTCCTAACGGGACTCCTCGAGCAGCTTCTCCACCTGCGCCCGCAGCGGCCACCAGGGCAAGGCCTGCTCGAGCGCTTTGCTGTAGTCCTCGATGGCCCCATTCCGGTCCCCGGTCTTCATCCGGAGCCCGGCGCGTGCCGCCCAGATGTCCGGCGCCTCCGGCGGCGCATGCTCCACCGCCCAGTCCAGGAGCTCGAAGGCCTCTTCGTGTTCGCCGCGATCCGCGAGTATCTGGCCCAGCCCCATGTGGGCGTCCGGGGACTTGGGATCGATTTCGAGGGCTTCGCGGAAGCGCCTCTCGGCCTCCTCCGTCCGGCTCACGCGCGACAGGGCCATCCCGCACTGGGATCTGAAAACAGCGACTGCCGGGTCAATCCTGATGGCGGTCTCATAGTCGAGGATTGCGTCTTCGTACTGCCCTCTCGTCATGCGCACGATCGCGCGGGTGCCGAAGGGCATGGACAGGTCCCTGTTCCCGGCGACGCAGAGGTCGGCGTCCCGGAAGGCGTCGTCGAGCCGGCCCAGGCGGAGTTCGACGAGCGCGATTTCGCCCAGAATGACCGTGAATTCGGGGTCGACGGCCAGCGCGCGCCGGAATTCCGCGATGGCGCCCTCCCAGTCGCGGCGTTTTTCGAGAAGTCGCCCGCGAACACAGTGCATGTCGAGGTCGTCCATCTTGCCCCACCATTCCCCGGGCCCGCGAAGCCGCTGGGCCGTTTCGAGCTCCGACCAGGCCGCCTCGGCGTCCTTGAACTCCAGGGCCTTCGCCAGGTTCAGATGGGGCTGGGACCATGTGGGGTCAATGGCGATGGCCTGGCGCGCTTCCCGTGCGGCCTCCTCGTGATCGCCGTCGGAGTAGGCCCGGCATGACCGGAAGTTGTGGGGCCCGGCCCTCAGGCGCCGCTGCTCCTCCGGCGACATCTGACTGGAGGCCCACCGCTCCCGACTTCTCCATGCCCGCCATTCGTAGAAGCCGGCGCCTCCGGCGATCACCAGCGCGCCTGCGACGAGGGGCAGCCAGGGGATCCCCGAGCGGGCCAATGGACGCATCCGGCCGGTCCGAGGTGGATTAGGGAGCGTCGGCTCACGAGTCGGCCCGTGCTCGATCACGCCGCTGTCCTTCCGGGCACAACGCCGCGACTGACAGGCCGGTCTGAACCGTCCCTCGCGCCGGCGGATGCCGGGGGCAGCATTTCGAGTCTCGCGTGGTGCGGACCTTTCACGGCAGGCCACTTTAGGCCTCGCGGCGGGCGCGTAACAAGGGCTGCGTCGCGCGTTTTCCGGCGCGCGGCGACACGGGGAGCGCGGTCGCGGCGAGCCGGGCTCGAAGGGACCTTACGTGATGTCCTCGGATTCGGGGTCCGGGCCGTCGTCGCGGTCGTCGGTGAAGTCTCCCGGGTCGGAGTCGGAGGTGGCGACGACGCGGGTGGTGGAGTCGCCAACCCGCTGCGCAGAATGCCCTTTATGAGATCAGCCAGCTGCCTGCGGACTGCAGCCGGATCGTCCCGGGAACGCCCGGGACCGCATCGCTGTCCAGACAGACGACACTGAGATCCGCCCGCCCGTGTTCCCCGGAGGCCTCGAGCAGCGCCCGGAACTCCCGGTCCCGCGTCGCGGCATCGTCGAGGTTTGCGCAGACCTGGATCAATTCCTGCCGGCCGCCGGGATAGCGCGCGAGGAAATCGACGTCGTGGCCCTCCTTCGTGCGGACCCACGTGACTTCCGCACCCCGACGCTCGAGCTCGATGAGGACGCAGGTTTCCAGCGCATGCCCGACGTTGGCGCGACCCGTCCGGTCGTAAACGGGGATCAGCCCGGGATCGACCGGATACACCTTGCGCGGGTTCACCATCCGCTTCCGCTCGGACCCGGTCTCCATCGAAACCGTGCGGATCAGGAACGCATCCTCGATATGGGCAAGGTAGGCGTGAAGCGTGTCCTTGCTGACGGGGATTCCCTGGGAGCGCAGGTCGCCGTGGAACTTGTGGACCGTGAAGGGTCCTGCGGCATTTCCAAGGAGGTGCCGGATCATCCACCGCAGCGCGACCGGGTGGCTGACGGCATGGCGTTCGACGACATCGCGGAACAGCGCGGTGTCTACATAGGTCCGCAGGAGGTCGACGCGGTCGCGCTCCGGCACGCCGATCGTCTCCGGGAAGCCGCCGCAGGTGAGGTACTCGCGCAGGTCCTTCTCCACCGCCGATCGCTCGCGCGACGGCAGCCGGTCCATCGGCTTCTCCGGTTCCCGGTCCAGGTGACGCAGATACTCCCTGAAGCTGAACGGGTGCACGACCGCCGCCAACGCCCGCCCTCGCATGCTCGTCGCCACTTCCCGCGACAGCAGCCGCGCCGACGACCCGGACAGGAACAGCTCCACGTCCTTCGCGTCGAGCATCCGCCGCGCAAACGTCTCCCAGCCGGGCACCACCTGGATTTCGTCCAGCAGGAACACAGCACGCCCGCGCATCCCGGGCTGCAGCCTGAAGTACTCTTCTTCAAGGATGTGCAGGTCGGCGGAGTTCATCCCCGAGAGGAGTTCGTCCTCGAAACTGAAGAAGAGTAACGCTTCCCGCGGGGTCCCCGCCGCGACCCGGTCCGCGATGACCTGCCAGAGCATCGTGGTTTTGCCGCTTCGCCGCATTCCGATGACCGCGACGGCCTTGTTCGCGACACGAGGGAGCCGCACGTCGCGGCGGGTGAACCGCGGGACGGGGGCCGCGAGGGCGTCGATCAGTTTCCTTCGGAGGAGGTCGCGCATTTGTCCTTTTGAGAAGGACAATATATGCAACTATTGTCCTTTTGATAAGGACAATATTGAACTTGCAGGAACTTGAAAACCGCCCCCCGCGCCGCCGGCCGCGGGGATCCGACCCTGGACCCGCCCCCGACGCCCCCCGGGGGCGGCAGGGGCAGGTTGGCGGGGTTTTCGCGGCGCGAACGCCCCTGTTCCCCGGCGCGCGGCGACACGGGGTGCGGCGGGGGCGTGGCGGGGCGGTCGAACGACGCGATGTCCTCGTCGTCGGGCGGGTCGCCGTCGCCGAAGTCCGCGGGATCCGAGCCGGGATCTGCGTCTGCGCCGGGGCGGTCGGGCGCGGCGGGGTCCGGGGCGGGGGGCTCGGGAGCGTCCCAGGCGGGGGCGTCGCTGAACAGATCGCGGGGGATGGAATCAAGAAGCGCCGTGGGTGGGGAGGCGGGAGAGTCGGTGAGGGGGAGAGGTGCCTGGGCGGGCGGCGAAGCGGGCGAAGCCGCCGGCGCCGCGGCGGGCGGAGCGCGGGACTCTTCCGGGGCGGCGAGGAGCCCGAGGTGCCGGAGGATCTTGTAGACGGCGTCCTCGTCGGCGATGACGGCGACGACCTTCATTTCGGAGCCGCAGCGGGGGCAGAGGAGGGGATTGACCTCGTAGACCTTCCGGATGAGGCGGGCCTAGGCGCGGCGCTGGTCCAGCGAGCCTTTGTCGGAGTCGGCGGCGGGGTCCTTCGCGGGCGGGTCGGCCTTTAGCAGACCGCGCTTCTTCCTCCAGCCTCGGGTGCGGTTGGAGTACCAGCCGTACTCGATGGCGGCGTTCTCGTAGGTGTCTGGGATGTGGGCGACGACCTCGGCGATGAACTCGAGCGGGTCTCCTGGCATCAGAGACGCTCAACCACGAGCGCAAGCTCCGCGCCGACGATCTCGCGAAGCTCCGCCAGGATTGCTGGATTCACATCTAGAGATTCGACCGCACAGAAGTTGATGTAGAACCTCGTCACAGCGGTTTCGACCTCGGCCTGCAGCGTGACCAGGGGATTGGGATGGCGGCAGCTGGGACAACGGATGGATACGGCGGCGACATCCTTGACTTCTGAACACTCGCCCTGCTCCTCCAGCACCTGGTACACCGGCTCGTCCAGATCCGCTTGGCAAGAGACACAGCGCGCACCGAAGCCAGCCGTATGCGCGTCCGGTACGAAGTGAGCCTCGTTCCTGTCGTAGATGATCGCGTACTCGAAGGCCGGGCCACCTGCCGCCGAGCCACGGAAGAGCTCGAAGGACCTTGGCCCGGCCGCGTACCACTCCAGCTTCTCGTCATAGAAGCCGGCGACAATGCCGCGACCTTCCAGGTAGTCGAGGATGCGGTCCTTGATGCCGCGGCGGCCGGATAACGGTTTGTCCGTCGGCACGAGGAAGACGTTGAGCTCAGACACTTGAATCTCCTCTGGCGGTGCTTGGCCATCTTAGGCTCAGCTCGGCGTAATCCCCAGTTCGTGTTGGGTTGATAGGAGCCGCGGCCTTCGGGCGGGAATCAAGGTGAACCCCCCGTCTCCCACCGTTGTTAGCATGTCCTGCCCACTGCCCACTGCCCACTGCCCACTGCCCACAAACCACCAACCCCCGATGGACTCCCACACCCTCGCCACCCTCGAATTCGATCTCGTCCGGCGCAAGCTGGCCGACGAAGCTTTCACGGACCCGGGCCGCCGGTCCGCCCTTGCCCTTCAGCCCCTCGCCGACGCCGACGCCGTCCGCTGGCTCCAGGACGAGACGATGGAGATGCGGCGCGCGACGGCGGAAGAAGGCCGGCCGCCCGTGGACGGGATGACGGACCTGTCGAAGGTCCTGACAGCCGCGCGCATCGAGGGCCACCCGCTCGAGCCGCAGGAGCTCCTTGCGATCGCCGCTTCACTCCGCGCCGCGCGCTCCGTGCTGACGTGGGCGGGGCGGATCGCGTGGGAGCATCCGAAGGTGGACGTGATCGTGGGGACGGTGACGGCGCAGGCGGACGCGGAGCGGCGGATTTCGGCGGCGTTCGATGAGGCGGGGGCGGTGGCGGACTCGGCGAGCGCGGAGCTGGCGGAGGTGCGGCGGCGGATCGGGAAGCTGGAAGAGCGGATCCGGCGGCGGCTGGAGGACGTGATCGGGGCGTCGCGGACGTGGCTGCAGGACACGTTTACGACGCTGAGGAACGGGCGGTACGTGATCCCGGTGAAGGCGGGGGCGCGGACGAACGTGCCGGGGATCGTTCACGACGCGAGCGACTCGGGAGTGACGGTGTACGTGGAGCCGACGGCGGTCGTCGAGGACGGGAACGACCTCGCGGAGTGCCGGGCGAAGGAGCGGGCGGAGATCCGGCGGATCCTGACGGCGCTGTCGGACATCGTGCGGGGGATCCTGCCGGCGATCGAGGCGAACCAGCGGGCGCTCGCCGCGCTCGACCTCGCCGCGGCCCGCGCGCGCTTCGCCGAACGCTGGAACTGCGTTCGTGCGGAGATTGACGAGAAATGCCGCGTGAAGCTCGACGGGGCGCGGCATCCGGCGCTGCTGTTCAAGGGGATCGAGGCGGTGCCGATTGACGTGCGGCTCGGCGACGAATTCCAGATCCTCGTCATCACGGGGCCGAACACCGGCGGCAAGACGGTCGCGCTCAAGACGGTCGGCCTGATCCACCTCATGGCGCTCTCCGGCCTCCACGTCCCCGCGAAAATCGGCGCGCGCGTCGGGCTCTTCACGAACGTCTGCGCCGACATCGGCGACGAGCAGTCCATCGAGCAGTCGCTCTCGACGTTCTCGGCGCACCTCAAGCGCATCACCGAGCTCCTCCCGGCCGCGAACGCGTCCACGCTCGTCCTGCTCGACGAACTCGGCGCGGGCACGGACCCGTCGGAGGGCGGCGCGCTCGGCTGCGCGATCCTCGAGGCGCTCCAGGCGTCCGGCGCGAAGGTCATCGCGACGACGCATCTCGGCGACATCAAGACGTTCGCGGCGACGACTCCCGGCATCGTCAACGGCTCCGTCCTGTTCGACGTCCAGTCGCTCCGCCCGATGTACACCCTGACCATCGGCATCCCCGGCCAGTCCAACGCCTTCGCCATCGCCCGCCGCCAGGGCCTCCGCGAGGACGTCGTCGTCCGCGCCGAGGCCTTCCTCGGCGACCGGCAGGCCCTTCTCGACCGCGCCATCGGAGGCCTGTCCGCCGCGCGGGCCGAGGCGGAGCGGAACCGGGAGGCGATGGAGCGGGCGCGGGCAGACGCGGAAGCGGCGGAGGCGCGGGCGAAGAAGAAGATCCAGGACGCGGTGGAGGAGAAGCGGGCGGCGCTGGAGGCTGCGGCGCGCGAGGCGGCGGACCTGGTCGGCCGGGCGCGGGCTCAGGTGCAGGCGGCGCTGGACGACGTGAAGCAGGCGAAGGTGGGGCCGAAGGAGGCGCAGAAGAGGCTCGACCACGCGCACCGGGAGATGGCGGCGAAGGCGCACGCGCTG
>JADLHC010000106.1 GCA_020849035.1 Planctomycetia bacterium | reverse complement strand
GCCCCGCTGCCGCCGGCTGTTGCGCCAATCCCGCAGTAGCCTCCGTGCAAAGGGGTGAGTCCGATGGGCAGCGACCTCAAGTCTCTGCGGGACATGTTTCGTCGAATGACCAGGAACGGCTTCGATCCCAAGCCGCCTCTGAAGTGGGGGTTCTTCTTCGAGGATCCGAAGAAGACAAGCCTGTCCAAGGTCCAGAAGGAACTGGAACCTCACGGGGTTCAAGGTGGAGGAGTTGCACCAGGACGAGGACGGTCACTGGTGGCTGCAGATGAGCAAGACGGAAATTCTGTCCTGCGAGACCCCTTCCCCTGCCGTTTTCGCCGCTCCCGGCGTTTTCTCCCTCACTTTCCGCCGCTGTGTCCGCCGATACATCTGATTGCGATGAAGCGCCGCACCAGCGGACGAGTTCGTGCGTACTGGGGCCGCAGTTCCTTGTTGCCGCGGGTCCATGCGCCCGCGGTGCAGACGCTGAGAGGGGACACCATGGCGTCGTTCCATTTCGTCGGGATCGGCGGGATCGGCATGTCGGGAGCGGCGCGCATCCTGCTCGCGCGCGGGATCGCGGTGTCGGGAAGCGACCTCGGGCGGAGCGAGGTGACGGAGGAGCTGGCGCGGAAGGGGGCGCGGATCGCGATCGGGCACGCGGCGGGGAACGTGCCGGCGGAGACGACGCGGGTGGTGGTGACGGCGGCGGTGGACGAGAAGAACCCGGAGATCATCGAGTGCCGGCGGCGGGCGCTGCCGATCGTGAAGTACGCGACGCTGCTGGGCGAGCTGATGCGGGACCGGTTCGGGATCGCGGTGGCGGGGTGTCACGGGAAGTCGACGACGAGCGCGATGACGGCGTTCGTGCTGGACCGCGGCGGGTACGACCCGAGCTTCGTCGTCGGCGGCGGGATCCCCGACCTGGGCGGGTCGTCGCGCGGCGGGAAGGGCGAGCCGTTCGTCGCGGAGGCCTGCGAGCACTTCCGGAGCTTCCACAACCTGGACCCGCACATCGCGGTGGTGACGAACATCGAGGAGGACCACCTCGACTACTACCGCGACATCGAGGAGATCATCGGGTCGTTCGGGGTGTTCCTGTCGCACGTGCCGCCGGAAGGGCTGGTGGTGATCAACGGCGAGGACGCGAACTGCGCGAGGGCGCGGAAGGCGGCGCGGTGCCGCGTCGAGACGTTCGGGCACGGCGACGGCGTGGACTGGCAGGCGGTGAACGTGCGCGTCGAGGAGGGGCGGTGGCGGTTCGACGCGCTGCACCGCGGCGCGCTGTTCGGCTCGTTCGAGCTGGCGATCCCGGGGCGGCACAACGTGACGAACGCGCTGGCGACGATCGCGGTGGCCCACGCGCTGGAGATGCCGGGGGACCGCATCGCGGACGCGCTCGCGAACTTCCACGGCGTGCAGCGCCGGCTGCAGTGGCTCGTGCGCGGCCCCGTGAGCGTGATGGACGACTACGCGCACCACCCGACGGAGATCCGCGCGTCGCTCGCGGCCCTTCGCTCCATCTGCCCCGACCGCCGCATCGTCGCGGTCTTCCAGCCGCACCAGTACTCGCGGACGCGCATCTTCCGCGACGGCTTCGCCCACGCCTTCGGCGACGCGGACGAGGTCCTGATCCCGGGGATCTACGCCGCGCGCGACTCGGACGACGACCGCCGCGCCGTCTCCGCGGACGACCTCGCCGACGATATCCGCGCGACCGGCACGCCCGCCCGCGCCGTCGGCTCGTTCGACGAGTGCGTCCAGGCCCTCCAGAACGTCCCCGAGGGCACCGTCGTCCTCACGATGGGCGCAGGCGACGTCTTCAAGATCGCCGGCGCCGTCTCCCTCCTGGTCCCGAAACCCGATTCCGGAAGGGTGGCCGTATGATCCTCAAGCGCGACGAACCGCTCGCTCCCCGCACGTCGTACCGCATCGGCGGCAGGGCCGAGTACTTCTTCATCCCCGAGCGGATGGAGGAGGTCCCCCAGGCGATGTCGTACTGCCGCGCCAAGGGCCTCGACCTGCGCGTCCTCGGCGGCGGCACCAACGTCCTCATCGGCGACCGCGGCTGGCCCGCGGTCCTGTCCCTCGAACGCTTCAGGCACACCGACTCCTACGGCCCGTTCGCGAAGGCCGAGGGCGGCGCGTCGTTCCCCGCGTTTGTGAAGAAGCTCGCGGACAACGCGTGCAGGGGCGCCGAGGCGCTCTGCGGGATCCCGGGGACGGTCGGCGGCGCGCTGCTGATGAACGCGGGCGGGCACTATGGGGAGATCGGGGAGTTCGTGAAGCGGGTGAAGGTGGTTGAGCCGGACGGGCGGATCGTGACGCTGGAGCGCGAGCAGTGCGGGTTCCGGTACCGCGATTCGGACCTGAAGGGGCGCGTGATCCTGTCGGCGGACTTCGAGTTCCCCGAGGGGGACCGCGACGAGATCCGCAACCGGATGCGCGAGATCTTCCAGAAGAAGAAGGCGTCGCAGCCGCTGCATTCGCACAGCGCGGGGTGCGTGTTCAAGAACCCGCCGGGCGCCGCGGCGGGGCGGATGATCGACGAGTGCGGGTTCAAGGGGACGCGGGTCGGCGGCGCGGCGGTGAGCGTGGTGCACGCGAACTTCCTGACGAACGACGAGAACGCGAGCGCGGCGGACATGCTGGAGCTGATCTCGCGGATCCGCGGGCAGGTGAAGCAGCGGCACGGGGTGGAGCTGGAGCTGGAGATCAAGGTGTGGGGGTAGGGGATGGGGTCGGGGCTGGGAGATGGGAGAGGCGGTGAGTCACACGGAGCGGAGGGGAACATGAAACGCGATCGGTTCAGGGCGCTGTCGGACAAGTCACTCAGGGTCGCAGTGCTCGCCGGCGGGCCGGGGTCCGAACGCGAAGTCTCGCTCCGCAGCGGGCGCGCGGCGCACAAGGCGCTGTGCGAGGCCGGGTTTCCGGCGGAGCTCGTCATCATCGACGCCGCCCTCCCCGAACCGTTCGACTACGACGCCGCCTTCCTCGCCCTCCACGGCCGCTTCGGCGAGGACGGCACCCTCCAGAAAATCCTCGAGGACCGCCACATCCCCTACACGGGCTCGCCCTCCGACGCGTCCTTCAACGCCTTCGACAAGATCCTCAGCAAGTCCCTGTTCATCGCCCACGCCGTCCCCACCGCCGGCTTCACCACCGTCGGCAAGGGCGACGACCAGTTCGCGCGCGCCTCCGCCGCGGCCGAGGTCGGCTTCCCGCTCGTGATCAAGCCCGCCCGCGAGGGCTCCAGCGTCGGCGTCTCCGTCGTCCGCGACCGCTCCGAACTCGGCGCCGCCTTCGACTCCGCCTTCCGTTACGACTCCCGCGTCCTCGTCGAGGAGTTCATCCCCGGCCGCGAACTCACCGTCGGCGTCCTCGAGGGCCGCGCCCTCCCGCTCATCGAGATGCGCCCCAAGCGCGAGTTCTTCGACTTCGAGGCCAAGTACGTCGACACCGGAACCGAGTACCTCATCAGGCCCGAGCTCCCCGAGATCGTCGAGCGCTCCGTCGCCGCCGCCGCCGTCGCCGCCCACCGCTCCCTCCGCTGCGAGCATTTCTCCCGCGTCGACGTGATCTACAACGAGAAACGCGGCCCGATGGTCCTCGAGGTCAACACCCTTCCCGGCCTCACCGAGCGTTCCCTCCTCCCGAAAGCCGCGGGAGCCGCCGGGCTCGGGTACGCCGACCTCTGCGAGACGATGCTCCGGCTGGCCCTGAAGCGCGCGAGCGCTTTCAGGACGAGGAAGGCGGCGCGCGGTTAGACTTCCGGGATGCCCCCGAAGCCCGAGCGCCTCGCCGAATCGGTCGTCCGCCAGCTCGACACCGCTTCCGAGCGCCACGCGGGGACGTGGGTGAGGCACTTTGGCATGAAGTGCGAGCGGTCGTTTCCCGGCCAGGCGGCGCCGTCGGGTTTCGACGCGGCGATCCGGCACGAGTGCTGGCGCGCGATGATGTACGGGGCGATCGCGATGGCGGGGGAGCAGTTGAAGGACCGCTACGGGGCGCCGGAGATTGCGCTGGTGCGGCAGAAGCTGCAGGGGCTGCTGTTCGCTTCACCTCCGGAGACAGGCGGGGACGCGGCGCAGACGAAGGTGCGGGTTGCGGCCTACCACGCGGCGTGGAAGGGCGGGGGACCGGCGGCGGCGTACGCGGTCCTTCGCGCGGCGCTGGCGGAGGCGGCGGGGGTGAAGGGGACGCCGTTCGAATCCGCGGCGGACGCGATTTCGCAGATGAACGCGCAGGGGTGGCTGAGTTACGGCGCGCAGGTCTACAGACTGGTGCTCGAGTAGCCGGAGGCGGATTTGCGCGAGAGGCGCGAACGCGCGGCGAAGATCCCGAAACTGCGACCGGCGCGTGAATCGCGCGTCTCGAACGATTCCTCCGCGCTTCCCGTGCGTTACAGTGGACGACCATGCGCATCCTGATCGTCTGCACGGGGAATCTGTGCCGCTCGCCGATGGCGGAGCACCTGCTGAAGCGTGCGCTGGCGCGCGCGGTGCGGTCGCCGCTGGAGAACCTGGGGGCGCGCGGGTGGATCGTGGAGTCGGCGGGGACGCACGCGTACGACGGGCTGGACATGCCGGAGAACGCGAAACGCGCGCTGGCGGAGATGGGGATCACGGGGGTGAAGCATGCGGCGCGGCTGCTGAGGGCGACGCACCTGGTGGAGGCGGACCTGGTGCTGGCGGCGGCGGACGAGCACGTGGACGCGATGCGGATGCTGCACGAGGCGTCGGCGGGGAAGGTGAGGAAGATCGACCCGCAGCGGGACGTGGAGGATCCGATGGGGCAGGGGCTGGACCGGTATCGCGAGACGGCGCTGCATCTCGCGGTGCGGGTGGAAGCGATCGCGGTGGAGCTGCTGAAGGGGGGGGCGAAGG
>JADLHC010000105.1 GCA_020849035.1 Planctomycetia bacterium | reverse complement strand
GCGCACCGGCGCTTTCCGCGGCGGGACTTTCACCCGCTAGCTTGGCACAGCGGCGGATCGTGTCGTTTCCGACTCGATCGGTTTCGGGACGCACCATGGGCGGATGCTATCCGCGCCTGGTTGCCTTATCCGCTGCCGTTTCCGCTCCATTCGCCTGATCCGCGAATTCCTTTCCCTCCAAACAGAATTCGCGGATGAAGGAGGATCGGGCGGAAACGACGGCGGATGACAACTTTCATTCCTTCACGATCGGCAACCGCAGCACGCTCTCGTCGTGATGCACGTTCACCTTCACCGGCTGCGCGGCCTTTTCGTCCCAGTGGTCGGCGCCGGTGCCGGTGTTCCGCTCGTAGCGCGGCCAGTTCGTGTTGGAGACGTAGACGCGCAGCTCGTGGCCCGCGGGGAAGGTCGTGGCGGTCGAGGGGAAGCGCAGCGTCAGCGTGACGCGCTTGCCGACCTCGAGCGGATGGGCCTCGTTGCCGCCGTCGCGGAATTTCGCCCGCGCGGCGGTCTCGACGATGAGGAGGGATTTGCCGTCGGGGGCGACGTCGCACAGGCGGGCGGTGAAGTCGCAGTCGGGAGCATTGGCCTCGAAGGCGATGGTGAGCTCGGCGTTGCCGTTCAGGCGGATCGGTTTCTCGAGCTTGCCGGTCGCGTACCACGCGCCGTCCTTGCGCTGCGAGAGCGCCGAGTGGTCGGTCGGGCCGTGCGGCATCGGCGGGAGGTTCGCGCCGCCGAGCGTGGGCGAGGGATCCACCGGGTCGAACGTCCACGTCTTTGTTTCGTCCTTCTGCGGCTTCTCCGCCGCGAGCCGGCCGTCCGCGGTGAGGAAGAGCGCCTTCGTCTCGCGCGGCACCGCCGTCCACGCTTCGCACGTCCGCCACTCCTCCTCGTTCACGACCCAGTAGCGCACGCGCGGCGTCTTGTCCCACCCGTTGTCCTTCACCCCGCGCAGCCAGTAGTCCAGGAACGCCTTCGCGGCGCGCGCCGACTCCAGCGACGCCTTCTCGAACGTCATGTCCGCCTGCTTCGCCACGCCGACGCCGACGTGGTCCCACGGCCCGATCAGCAGCCGCGAGCCCGACTTCGCCGCGTCCCCGCCCTTCGCCACGATCCCCTCGAACGTCTTCACGACGAGGTCCGGATAGTTGTCCCACCACCCCGTGATCATCAGGCACGGAACCTCGATCAGCTCCGGCTTGTACGACCGCGACTCCGCGAGCTTCCACACCGGCGCCCACGGGTTCGGCGCGGCCGACACCGCCGTCCCGACGCCGAAGCCGAGCTGGTCGAGGCGCTTGACGTGACCTTCCAGCATGACGCCGCCCTCGTAGTACATCGCGTACTCCTGCCCCATCGCAGCGATGAGCGGCACGCAGCACACGAGATGCGGCGGGTGCTCCGCGGCGGTGTCGAGCTGCTGCTTCCCGAGCGCGCTGCCGCCCCACGTCCCCACTTTCCCGTCGCTCCACGGCTGCGCCGCGATCCACTCGACGCAGTCGTAGCCGTCCGGGCCGCGTTTCGCCAGCGGCTTCGCGGCGGCCTTCGAGCCGTAGAAGCCGCGCCAGTCCACGATGACGTACGCGTAGTGCTCGCGGTCCATCAGCACCTTCATGTCGCTCGCCGCGCCGCGCCCCGTCTCGCCGATCGCCGTCCCCTCGAGCGCCATCACCGCGCCCATGTTGCGCTTGTTGTACGGCGTCTGGATCAGCACGCACGGGTACCGGCCTTCCTTCTCCGGCAGGTACACGTCCGCCGCGAGCGCCTGCCCGTCCCTCATCGGGATCGCGACGTTCTTCTGCTCCGCCTTCCAATCTTCTGCCAGGCAGGGAAGCGCCATCGCAAGGAACAACACCACCGCAAGCCCACGGCTCGCTCTCCCTCGCCCTTGCCCACTCCACACCCAGGAACGCGCCCGGCCTCGTGACAGCCGCACGGTGGGCAAGGGCAAGTGCCTGATTTCAGCGCTCATCACGCAACACCTCCGCGAAAACCCCCGTTACCATCTCAACCCCTCAACCCATCAACCCCTCAACCCCCCTCAAGTTGCATCGGAGCCCCCCATGATCTGGTCCGCCACCTGGTCCTCCGCCCTCCAGCAGTCCACCGCCACCAACCGCCCCCTCCTCATCGACGCCTTCTCCCCCCAGTGACCCGCCTGCGCCAAACTGGATGCGGATACGTATCCATCGCCTGACGTCGCCGCGTTCGTGGAAACGAACTTCGTCGCCGTGAAGGTCAACGTCAAGGAGCACCGCGAGGTCGCGAAGAAGCTCCGCATCGTCTGGACGCCGACCATCCTCGCCGCCCTCCCCGACGGCACCATCCTCCACCAGACCATCGGCTGGATGCCCCCCGCCGACTTCCTCGCCGAAGCCGCCTACGGCCTCGCCCGCGCCTCCCTCGACGCCCGCGACTTCGACACCGCCTCCCGCCGCCTCCGCGACCTCGTCGCCCGCTCGCCGCGGCACGACCGCACACCCGAGGCGATGTACTGGCTCGGCGTCAGCGAGTTCCGCCGCACCGGCGGCATCGAGGCGGCCAAGCTCGCGTGGAAGGAACTCGCGGACGGCTGGCCGGCGTCGACGTGGGCGACGCGGGTGAGGTGGCTGGTGACGTAACCGGGTGAGGGCAGTCGACGCCGTCGTCCGCTCGGAAAGCACGCCGAGTCCCAGGGTGGCATCCTCTGCTGCGGAGGACCTCCATGCACCCAGGGGAGAAGCTGGCACGAGATCTCCAGACGAGGCTTCAGACAGCTCTCGGACCGTCTGGAGTACGGGTCGCGACGGAAGGAGCAGGCGTTCACTGGCACGTCGATGCGAGCCATGGGCCCCGCTCCTGCCGGATGAACTGCTTCTTCTGCGGGGAGAACTCAGCCGTCCTTTACCTCGGCGTTCGAGGCAACGCGCACCTCTCGAAGGTCAACGTTGGACCTCCCCCGGCCGTCCGACGGGGGCCTGAGTATCTTGTCGAGTTCAAGGACGAGACGCCCGAGCGACCAACCGGCCGAGTTCCAGAGCTGGCGCCGGTTCTCGCGGCCGTTCGAGACTGGCTGGTCGAAGGAGTCTCAACCGAGGCTCTGCAGGCAAGGCACCCCTTCGTCGATGCGGAGCGTCGGCGGCTGATGGACATCGCCGCCCGAGTCAATGCCCGTCTCTCGCAACAGGGAGGCGTCGCACGCGTCGGACTCGATGAGAGGATGCTGAGCCGAGAGAGCGCCGAGCTCTGGGTCTACTCAGCCCCGCGTTCCGCTCGACTGACGGCCGGCACCGGCGACTCGATCAGCATCGCTCTGCTACTGCATCGAACCCAGGTGGCGACGGGAGACGGTCTCGCCGAGGACCGCGCGGCACTCGTGGTCAGGAAGTGGATCGACGAAGCAGCGACGACTACCGCAATTCACGAGGCGGCGCCTGAAGTCGAGCGCCACCCGCTTGGAGGAGCGCTGGAGGAAGGGATCTACGCCGCCTGGCACTGGGGCAACGTGTTGTGCCAGGCGCAGACGGATTCGGTTCTGAAGTTCTACCGGCCCCTGCTCGATAGAGTGGTGAAGAGTGAGGTTGTCTCGCGATTCTTCTCATTCACCAGCCTCGACCGGCTTTGTTTCAGCCGCTGTTCGCTCTACCCATTCGACACGTCCGGTCTTCCGATCATTTCTCCGACTGCTGGCCAAGAGGCGAAGGAGAAACCCTACACGGTCCAATTCCGCGGGAGAAGTGGCGAGTCCTTGGCCGGAACTGATGGGGACGTGTTCAAAGTCGTCGAGGCGGCACTCGCCAAGGAAACGGAGACCCCGTACTTCGGAAACGTCGATGATCCGCTCCCAGGGCGCATCAACCGCGAGTTCGCCGCCTGCGGGAGCACCTTGCGTGCCGTTCCGGTGCAGCGGCAACAGTGGCTGGAGATCCTGGTCTCGGCCAGCGGAGGAACCAGGTGCCGCCTCCACGGCGGAGGACTCGGGGAACAGATCAGCGCGAGCCTGGAAGGCGCCGACGGAAAGGAGATCCCTGATCGTCAATTCGCGGGGGACTTGAAGGCGACGGTCCAAGCCGTGATTCGGTGGCTCGGAGCATAGTCAGCCTCCTGGTCGAGTGCCCGGTCTCTCGGGGTGGGATAAGGCGTGCCGACACTGTGCGGGCAGGAACTTATGGTTGTATGGAAACCCATAAACCCGTATTATCCCGGCCATGAAGACCACGATTGACCTCCCCGACGACCTCTTCCGCCGCGCCAAGGCCGAGGCCGCACTGCGCGGCCGGAAGCTTCGCGAGCTGGTGGAGACGGGGCTCCGGCTGGTTCTCGAGTCGCCGCACGAGGAAGTGCGGAAACCGACGCTGGCGGAGCTGATGAAGGACTCGATCGGCATCGTGCGGTCCGGGGTTTCAGACCTCGGGTCGAATCCGCGGCACCTGAAGGGATTCGGGCGTGACGCGCGCCGCCATCGTTGACACGGGGCCGCTCGTCGCGCTGCTGGACCGCGACGAGAGCCATCACGCGTGGGCGGTCGGCGCGCTTGGCGGACTTGCGTCCCCGCTGCTGGTGTGCGAACCGGTGCTGACTGAGGCGATGTACCTGCTGTCCGGACTTCCGGACGGGATCGATGAGATCTACCGGCTCCTCGACAAGGGTGCGCTGCGGCTCGCGCTTCATCTGGACCGAAACCTGGCGGAAGTCCGCGCGCTGCAGAGAAAGTACCGCGACCAGCCGATGTCGCTTGCCGACGCCTGCGTCGTGCGCATGGCCGAGATTCACGCCGGCCACGGCATCCTGACGCTCGATTCCGATTTCGCCGTCTATCGCAAGCACGGCCGGCAGCCGCTCGAGCTCATCCGCCCGCCGAAGGCGTGAGGCGCGGGCTTCAGAGCAGCTTCCGCTTCCTCTCGTACCACCCGACCAGCGACGCGTGCGCCAGGACGTGCCCTTTCATCGCGCCCTCGACCTGGGCGAGCGTCGGTTTCCTGAGCCCGGCGAGCGCGATGTCGAGCGCGTAGAGGCGGAACTCGTACTTGTGGCGGCCGCTGGCGGGGTTCGGGCCGGTGTAGCAGGCGTGGCCGAAGTCGTTTTCGCCCTCGCTCGAGCCGGGGGGCGGGAGGCCACTGGGGCCGATGCCGCGGGACGCGGGCGGGATGTCGATCACGACCCAGTGCACGACGGGCTCGCCCTTTCCCGCACTCAGGTCCGTCATCGTGAGCGCCATCGTCTTCGTCCCCGGCGGCGGGTTGCGGAAGTCGAGGGGCGGCGGGAGGTTCTTGTCCTCGCTGGTGAAGCGCGCGGGGATTTCGTCGCCGGACTTGAACGCGGAGCAGAGGAGGGCGAAGGACATGCGCTCATTTTACGACGGTGCTGGCGCGCCGCGCGAATGCGCATAGAATCCCCGCCCCATGCCCGTCGCCGTCATGAACGCCGTCACGAAGGCCTACCCCGGAAAGGTGGTCCTCGACGCCGTCGACTTCCAGGTCGACGCGGGGCAGCGCATCGGGCTCGTCGGCGCGAACGGGGCCGGGAAGACGACGCTGCTGAAGATCCTGGCGAAGGAGATCGAGGCGGATTCGGGGGAAGTGCAGCTCGCGCGCGGATCTCGGATGGGGTACGTGCGGCAGACGGACCAGCTGGGCGGCGCGCACACTCTCGAGGAAGCCCTTCTCGAGCCGTTCGAGAATCTGCTCAAGCTGCACGAGAAGATGGAGAAGGTCGCGCACGAGATGGAGACGGCCTCGACGCCCGAGCTGCTGGAGGAGTGGGGCGACCTGCAGCACGCGTACGAGTCCGGGGGCGGCTACGCGTTCGAGACGGAGCTGAAGGTCGTCGCGCACGGCCTCGGCTTCGGCGACTAGGAGCTGAAGAAACCCGTCGCGACGATGAGCGGCGGCGAGCGGAGCCGCGCGGCGCTGGCGCGCGAACTGCTCGTGAAACCGAGCCTGCTGCTCCTCGACGAGCCCACGAACCACCTCGACATCGCCGGCCTCGAGTGGCTCGAGGACTACCTCAACGCGTTCCAGGGCGCCGTCATCGTCGTCTCGCACGACCGCTACTTCCTCGACCGCGTCACGACGCACACGGTCGAGGTCGAGGGCGGGAAATGCTCCCACTACGACGGGAGCTACAGCGACTTCGTCGAGCTCAAGGAGGAGCGCCGCGAGGCGGCGCGCATCGCCTTCCAGCGGCAGCAGGAGCACATCGCGAAGACCGAGGAGTACATCCGGCGGTTCGGGGCGGGGCAGCGCGCGCGGCAGGCCAAGGGCCGCAAGCGGCGCCTCGAGCGGCTCGAGCGGCTGGACCGCCCCGGCGGGCCGGCGCACCCGCTGCGCGTCCGGTTCGGGCCGGTGCACAAGAGTGCGATGTCGGCGATCGTCGTGAAGAACGTCTCGAAGCGGTTCGGGGAGCGCGAGCTGTTCCGCGACGTGAACTTCGTGATCGAGCGCGGCGAGCGCGTCGGGCTCATCGGCCCAAACGGGTCCGGCAAGACGACGCTCTTCAAGATCATGCTCGGCCGCGACAAGCCCACGACGGGCGAGGCCGTGCTCGGCGCGTCCGTGGACCCCGGCTACTACGACCAGAATCTCGAGGGCCTGAACCTCCAGAAGGCGGTCATGGACGAGGTCTGGTCCGTGGACCTCTCCATGTCCCGCGAGCAGCTCCAGACCTGGCTCGCGCTCTTCCTCTTCCCCGGCGAGGACGTCCACCGCATCGTCGGCACGCTCTCCGGCGGCGAGAAGGCGCGCGTCGTCCTCGCGAAACTCCTCCTCTCCCGGCCCAACACGCTCTTCCTCGACGAACCCACCAACCACCTCGACATCTCCTCGCGCCAGGCGATCGAGGAGGCGCTCGACGGCTACCCCGGCACCATCGTCACCATCTCCCACGACCGCTACTTCCTCGACCGCGTCTGCGACCGCATCCTCGCGATCGAGGACGGACGGATCGTGAGCTACGCGACGGACTACTCGGGCGTGATGGAGAAGCGCGAGCAGCGCGCCGCGGCGCCGGCGTCGCACAAGCCGGCCGCGCCGCCGCCGCAGGCCGTGGCGCACGAGGACGCGAAGGAGCAGCGGCGGCGCTGGAAGCGGATCGAGCGGATCCAGGAGGAGATCACGTCGCTGGAGCGGCAGGTGGAGGACGTGACGGCGAAGCAGTGCGCGCCGGACGTGGCGACGAACCGCCGCAAGCTGAACGAGCTGGAGAAGGAGAAGAAGGCGCTGCAGAAGAAGTGCGAGGAGCTGTACGCGGAGTGGGAGAAGCTGGAGGCGCAGAAGTAGCTCGCCGGAGCCGTGCATCCGCGGCTGTTTCCGCCACATCCGCGAATTCATTTCAAGAACGGAATTCGCGGATGTGGCGGATGACGCGGAAACGGCGGCCGATGTCCCCCGCGTTTGCCCCCGACATCGTCCGCGCCTAAGATGGTCCTCCTTAGCGGCGTCTTGTCCCCGCCTTCACATCCCCCCAACACTTCCCGGATACCCTCCCCGCCCCATGAAAGTCGCCGCGATCGACATCGGCGCGAACAGCGTCCACCTCGTCGTCTCCCGCCTTTTCGCCCCGGGCGTCCGGGAGATCCTCGACCGCTCCAAGGAGATGCTCCAGCTCGGGCGCGCGACGTTCCGCAACGGCGCGATCCCTCTGGCGGACATGGACCGCGCCATCGGCGTCCTGCGGCGCTTCCGCGCCATCGCGGAGGCGCAGGGCGTCGAGGCGGTGCTGGCGGTGGCGACGTCGGCGGTGAGGGACGCGAAGAACCGCGGGGAGTTCGTGCGGCGCGCGGAGAAGGAAGCGCGGCTGGCGGTGCGGGTGGTGAGCGGGGAGGAGGAGGGTCGGCTGATTTACGCCGGCGTGCGGGAAGGGCTGCCGCCGACGGCGGGGCGGATCGGCGTGATCGACATCGGGGGCGGGAGCGCGGAGGTGATCGTCGGCGAGGGGGAGCGACCGTCGTACGTGCGGAGCCTGAAGCTGGGCGTGCTGCGGATGGCGGAGGGATTCCCGCGGTCGAAGGATCGCGATGCGATGGAGGACCACATCCGCGAGGAGATCCTCCCGGTGGCGCGCGAGGTGAAGCGCCGTGCGCCCGGGACCTTTTTCGGGACGAGCGGAACGATCCTGGCGCTGGCGAAGCTGCTGGGAGCGCGCGGGGAGGAAGAGGCGATCCGCCGGGGGCCGCTGGAGGACCTGTCGCACCGCCTGATGGCGTCGTCGCGGAAGGAGCTGGCGTCGCTCGGGCCGGTGGGCGAGGCCCGCGCGGACACGATCGGCCCCGGGTCCGTGGTGGTGCGGGTGTTCATGGAGGAGGCGGACCTCGACGAGCTGGTTCCCTGCGACCGCGCGCTCCGCGAGGGGGTCGTCGCCGACTACGCCGCGCGCAACGCGGCGCGCCTCACGATCCGCGACGACGAGATCGCCGACCCGCGGCGCCGCAGCGTCCACGTCCTCGCCCGGCGCCTCGGCGCGCTCGACCTCCACGCGACGCAGACCGCACGCCTGTCCCTGCGCATGTTCGACGACCTCGCGCCGCTCCACCGCCTCCACGCCTCCGACCGCGAGCTCCTTGAGTACGCCGCGCTGCTGCACGACGCGGGGTACTGGATCAGCGCGGAGAAGCACCACAAGCACGCCTACTACCTCATCATGAACGGCGCGATCGAGGGATTCACGGACGAGGAGCGCCTCATCATCGCCCTCGTCGCCCGCTACCACCGCGGCGCGCTCCCGCACGAGGACCACGAGGGGTACGGAGAGCTCTCGAAGGGGCAGCGCCGCCGCGTGAATCTGCTCGGGGCCATCCTGCGCGTCGCCGACGGGCTCGACCGCAGCCATGCGGCGCTCGTGGACGACCTCCGCATCACTCCCGAGGGCGGCGACGTCACGGTCGAAGTTCGCGCTTCCGCCGACCCGGAGCTCGAGCTCTACACGGCCGACCGCCGGGCCGATCTGTTCCGCGTCGCGTTCGGGCGGGACCTGAAGCTCGTGGCGGCACGGAAAGAGGGCCGGCAGGGGTAGGCGATGGGCGAGCACGCGAAAACCCCCTTCCCCCAGCGGGCTGCGCTGACGCCTCACGCGTCCCGGCTGCTTTCCGAGCTGCGCGGCGTGATGAAGGACCCCTCGGACGCCGACGCGGTGCACGACGCGCGCGTCTCCGCGCGAAGGCTCCTCGCGGCGCTGGAGATCCGGCTGCCGGAGTCGGAAGCAGGCGAGGAGCTGCGAGGGCGGCTGGACAAGTGCGTCAGGCGGCTGGGGCGGGTGAGGAACCTGGATGTGGCGGAGAGGTTCCTGCGGAGGGGTCCTGCCGCGGAGGCGGCGGCGCGCCGGGCGCTGGCGGAGAAGCTGCGCCGGCAGGCGAAGAAGGCGCGCCGGCGGCTGGGAAGCTGGCTGACGCCGGGGAGGATCCGCCGGGTCAAGGAGGCTGTGGCGCGAGCACTGGCCGGTCCGGCTGCCCCCGAACCCGGTCGCATTTCGCTCGCGCCGCGCCTGGGTGCGGTGATGCGTCTCGCCGCGCAGGGGCGCCCGATGGACGACCCCGAGCGCGCCCACGAGCTGCGCCGCCAGATCCGCTTCCTGCGGTACCAGCAGGAGTCCATCGCGGGCTGCTACCCCGCGGCCGCGGACGCCGCGTTCCGGGCGATGTTCGTGCGGCTCCAGGACGCAGCCGGCGAGTGGCACGACCGGTTCGCGATCGACCGGGCCGCGGTGAGATTCGCGCGGAAGCGCGGCGGCGTGAAGGGCCTGGCGGCCCTGCGGCGGCGCCTCGCCGTGGAGATGCGCGCCCGGGCGACGCGGTTCGAACGGGAGCTCGCCGGGCTGCTCCGTCGCAGCAGCGAACTCGCCGGGACGGACGCGGCCAACCGCCCATGAACGTCTGCTTCTTCCGCCACGGCCCCGCCGTCGAGCCCGGGACGCCGGGAATCCCCGACGACGCTCGGCCGCTCACGCCGGACGGGCGCCGCAGGACGCGCGCCGCGGCGCGCGGCCTCGCGTCGCTCCGCCTCGGGCTGGACGGCATCCTCTCCAGCCCTCTTCCCCGGGCTCTCCAGACGGCGGAAATCCTCGCGAAGGCGCTCGGGCTCCCGCGCCCGCGGACCAGCGAGCTCCTTCTCCCGGGTTCCCCTGCGGAGCGGCTCCTGGGCGCGATTCGGGAAGCGGGGGGCGAAGCCCCGGTCCTGGTCGGCCACGAGCCGTCCCTGTCGGCCGCCGTATCGCTGCTCGCCGGCGCTCCCCGGCCGCTCGCCCTTCAGCTCAAGAAGGCCGGTATGGCCTTCGCGGCGGTGGACGCGCTGAAGCCGCGCCCGCGCGGGACTCTTCTGCTGCTGCTCACGCCCGCGGTTCTCCGCGGCCTGGCGCGCTGAGGACCAACAAAAAAGGCCGCCCCGAAGGGCGGCCCCTGGACGGCCATTGGCGGACTAGAAGTCGATCTGGCCACGGATGACGATGCAATTGTCCTCGTCGAGCAGCCGGCCGTTGGCCGTGCGGATCTCGCGGGTGTCCTCGTGGTCGTACCGGTAATTGACGTACATCACGGAAACCCGGACGTAGGCGTTCGGGTAGTAGTTCACGCCGAGGGCGATCTCCTGGACGCTGCGGCTCCCGCCGAGGCCCGCGTGCTCCTCGAACGTGTCGCCGATCCGGATCTGCGAGAACCGGCCCACGACCTGGATGTCGCCGAACCCGCCCTTGTCGCCGAAGATCGGCTTCTTGATGTCGGGCCGGTGGTTGTTCAGCCGCGTGCTGCCGAGGAGCCAGAACCCGGCCTGCGCGTACCAGGCGTGCGCCCGGAACGTCTCATGGTCCGTGTCCGCGAACTCCAGCTTCTGCTTGAAGTACGAGTACTCCGTCTTCAGCGAGAACGGCCCCCAGACCCAGACGATGTCCGCTCCCGCGCGGGTCACCATCGAGTCCAGCTCCCAGCCCATCGACGGCACGCCGCCGTGCCAGGTCGTGCCCGTCGCCGGCGCACGGAACGCGAACGGCGTCACGTTGTTCCGGTCCGAGATGCCGCGGGTGAAGCTGCCGCCGATCGTCAGGTGCTTGATCACGTCGCTTTCCATCTTCGCACCCGGCCGGATCGCAAGGCGCAGCGCCAGGTCCTTGTCGCTGTTCTCGTCGCCGCCCACGCCGTTGCCGTTGAACACGCCGACCGCGTAGTTCACCATCCCGTCCAGGGGCGCCCCGTGGATCATCGCGCCCAGGTCGCGGCCCGGCGTCGTGATGCTCACCATCGAATCCTCCGGCAGGTCCATCCACTTCACGTCCTCGAGCCGCTCCGGCGAGTACGGCTCCTTGAAGACGCCCGCCCGAACCTTGAACGCGTCCCACTTGTTGAACTCCACCCACCCGTAGTACAGGTCCGTCCCGCCGGGCATCACCCGCGGCCGCACATAGACCTCCCACGCGCCCCACAGGCGGCCGTACAGGTCCGCGCCCGCTTCACGCAGGCTGAACCCGTCGTTGTAGCCGTCCGCCTCGTTGGCCCACAGGAACGTCGTGTAGTGCGTGATCACGTACGCGCCGATACGGCCCTCAAAGGAGCCGTTGTCGGACTTGAAGCGCAGCCCGTCGTCGAAATAGGCGCCGACCGCATCGCCTCCTCCGCCGGACTTGCCCTTCGCCGACGCCTTCATCTCGAGCTCCTTGACGCGCTCCTCGAGACTCGGGCTGCCCGCCTGGGCAGCGGCCTGCGAGGCGCCAATCGCAAGAGCGAGCGCCGCGGCAGGCCAGGACAGAAGTCGCATGGACTCCTCCCTGAATGCCAATCCACCGATTGGACAGGCGGCGCGCGGCCGTTGCCGCATGGAGGCTCCCGGATTGGGACGGAGTCTCCCTTCCCCAAACCGCCTGATCGGACTATCGGCGCGGCCGCGGGGGGAAGTTGAGTGGAAGTCCGGGCGCCTGCGTGGGGCTAGAAATCGACCTGGACGCGGAGGAGGAGGATCTTCTCCCTGTCGGTGTGGTGGGCCCAGCGGTCGTTGCCGGGGACCGAGGCCGCGCCGCGGCCGGCCTGCGGGGGGAGGGGCTCGCCGACGGGGATGCCGCGGCGGCTGTAGCGGATGTCGGAGAGCATGAGGGAGACGCGGACGTGAGGGTTGGGGTACCAGTTGACCACGAGGGAGTACTCGCGGGCGGTCTCGGCGCCGGCGAAGCCCCCGCGCCTGATGAAGTCGTCGTCGAAGGTCCCGGTGGAGTAGCGGGCGGCGACCTGGAGGCCGCCGGGGCCGCCGGCGAAGAGGGGGTTCTCGATGGTGGGGCGCTGGCCGGTGTTGCGGTAGCCGAAGATCCAGAACCCGAGCTGCCAGCGGTTGGCCCAGCTGCGGTAGTCGGAGCGGTGTCCGTCGGAGCGGAGGCCGGTCTTGAAGCGGGAGATCTGGGTGCCGAAGTCGACGGGGCCGAGGGAGAGCGAGAGGTCGGCGGTGGCGCGGGTGCGGCGGCCGTCCTCGCGGACGACCTGGTCGCCGGGGAGCTTGCCGGCGCGGCCGGTCTGGATCTCGGAGCCGGACTGGGGCATCACGGCGGGGACGGGCATCCGGTCCGGCAGCGCCTCGTGCCGTCCGGTCGTGCCGCCGAAGCCGATCCGGAAGCCGCGCAGCCAGTCCCACCCGGTCCAGGCGAGGGGGCTGACGCCGAAGTAACCCACGACGTCCTTGTCGCCGTTGTCGTCGGCGCCGTCCGCGCCGTTGCCGTTCGTGACGCCGAGGGAGAAATCGAGGATCCCGTCGAACAGGGTGCTGTACGCCAGCACGCCCATGTCGCGGAAAGGCGCGTGCAGGTCGGTCAGGCCGTTCTCCGGGAAGTCCTGCCAGATCAGCGGCTCGAGCGCTTCCGGCGAGTAAGGCACGAGGAACAGCCCCGCCCTGAGCCGCACGACGTCCCAGGCGTTGAACTCCGCGTAGCCTTCGAACAGCCGCCCGGCGACGCCTGGGGCGAGGTCCACCGCGGCGTGGAGGGAGAACCGCTCGAACACCCTCCCGTCGAGCTCGAGCTGGGCCTCGCGGACGACCAGCGTGTCGGTCCCGTGGCGTTCGCCGTGCTGGTGGAAGACGCCGTGGGCGACGACGTGGCCGCCGATGCGGAAGTCGAGGTCGTTGCCCGCCGCGCGGACGTGGAGGCCCTCCTTGAAGGAGACGCCGAGCCCGGTCCCGGGGGCCGCGGGCGTCCGGATCTCGAGGGCGCGGATCCGCTCCTCCAGCGGGCTCTCCGCCCGCGCCGCCGCCGCGATCCCGAGCAGACACACCGCCCCCGCCGCGAATCGGTTCATCGCTCCCTCCGGGTACACCGGTTCCCTGCCCGTCTTTCGACGCCCGCACAGCCGCGGCTTGAGCCCGATCCGCCTTCCCCGCCGCGGCGGCGTCCGCTAGAGTCGTCCTCCCCGAATTGGAGCACACGCGATGGGCATCTTCGGCAAGGGCCGGCCGCGGCTGACGGACATGTCGAGCTGCGCCGGTTGAGCGAGCAAGCTGGGTCCGGCCGACCTGCATAAGGCCCTGGAGGGGCTGACGGCGCCGACCGACGCGAACGTCCTCGTGAACGCGGGGACGTTCGACGATGCCGGTGTCTACCGGCTGGACGCCGAGCGGGCCCTCGTGCAGACGGTCGACTTCTTCACTCCGATCGTGGACGACCCCCGGACCTTCGGGCGGATCGCGATCGCCAACGCCCTGTCGGACGTCTACGCGATGGGCGGCCGGCCGATCAACGGCCTCAACATCCTCTGCTACCCGATGGACGCCCTCGGCCCCGAGGTGCTCCACGAGATCCTCGCGGGCGGCAACGACAAGTACGCCGAGGCAAAGTGCGCGCTCCTGGGCGGGCACAGCGTGACGGACGACGAGTTGAAGTTCGGTGCGGCGATCACGGGGCTCGTGCACCCGGACCGGATCTGGACGAACGCGAAGGCGAAGCCGGGGGACGCGCTGGTGCTGTCGAAGCGGCTGGGGACGGGGATCCTGACGACGGCGATGAAGGCGAGGAAGTTCCCGGAGAAGGACGCCGGGGAGCTCATCGCGCAGATGGAGCAGCTGAACGCAGGCGGCGTGGCTGCGGCGGAGGGAAAGGAGATACACGCCGCGACCGACATCACGGGGTTCGCGCTCGCGGGGCACGGCGCCGGGATGGCCGAGGCGTCCGGCGTGACCCTGGCGATCCGCGCCTCGAAGGTTCCCGTCCTCCCGGACGCGGAGAAGTTCGCGTCGAAAGGCCAGAAGACCCGCGGCGACGTCACGAACCGCGAGTTCCTCGGCGCGAAGTACCGGACCGCGGCCGGGATCCGGAAGTCGCTCGAGGACGTCCTGTTCGACCCGCAGACGTCGGGCGGACTCCTGTTCACCCTCCCCGCGGGCCAGGCCGACGCGCTGGTGCGGGACCTGGGGAAACAGGGGTTCCCGCACTCGGCGGTCATCGGGGAGGTGCGCCCGAAGTCCGGGCTGCTGGTCGAGTTCCTCGACTAACCGGACGTCCCCGCGCGTTGTTCCTGCATGACGGGAGAATGCCGGCCGTGAAAGAGTGCGTCCTCTACGCCCCGCTGCCGCAGGGCAACATCAAGTGCAACCTGTGCCAGGTGCGCTGCACGGTGCGCCCGGGAAAGGCCGGTTTCTGCAACACGCGGCTGAACCGGGACGGCAGGCTCTGGTCGCTCATCTACGGCGTGACCAGCGCGATCGCCGTGGACCCGATCGAGAAGAAGCCGATCAACCACGCCTACCCGGGGACGAAAATCCTCTCCGCCGGCACGCGCGGCTGCAACTTCCACTGCCCCGGATGCCAGAACTGGGAGATCTCGCACGACAGGCCGAGCGAGGACGGCTCGAATCTCGAGAAGATGTCGCCGCTGGAGTCCGTCGAGATGGCGGTGCGCGAGGGATGCGACGGCATCTGCTGGACCTACAACGAGCCGACGATCTGGTTCGAGCACACGCTCGAGGCGGCAACGGAGGCGAAGAAGCGCGGCCTCTACACCGCCTACATCACGAACGGCTACATCACGCCCGAGGCGCTCGACATGATCGCGCCCGTCCTCGACATCTACCGCCTCGACCTCAAGGCGTTCAACCGCAAGGCGTACCACAGGATCAGCGGCGGGCTCGCGCGGTTCGACGAGATCCTCACCGTGGCGGAGATGGCGAAACACCGCTACGGAATGCACGTCGAGGTCGTCACGAACGTCACCCCGACCGTGAACGACGACGACGCCCAGCTCAACGGCATGGCGGACTGGATCGCCACCCGCATGGGCCGCGAGACCCCCTGGCACGTCACGCGCTTCATCCCCTACCTCGACCTCGCCCACCTGCCGGCGACGACGGTGAATCGGCTCGAGGAGGCTCACGCGATCGGGAAGAAGCACGGCCTCGAGTACGTCTACGTCGGCAACGTCCACGGCCACCCCCTCGAGAACACGTACTGCCCGCGCTGCTCCGCGCTCCTCGTCGACCGGTCGGGGTACGCGATCGCAAAGATCCGCATTCGCGACTCGAAGTGCCCCGACTGCGGCCACCCGATTTTCGGGCGCTGGGAGCGGATGAAACTCGGCGACGGCCGCCGCTGGCACGTCCGGAGCCGGTAGGACGGTTCGTGGGGGCGCGCCGGTCGTGGCCGCGTCATAATGCCCGCCCATGCGCCCGATCCTCTTTCACCTCTTCGGCATCCCCATCTTCTCGTACGGCACGGCCATCGCCGTCGCGTTCTGCTTCGCCGCCTGGCACATCCGCAAGCTCGCGGAGAAGGAGGGAATCAAGAGGGACCACGTCCTCGACGCGGCCGTGGTCGGGATGATCTCCGCCATCGTCGGAGCGCGGCTGTTCTTCGTCTTCCAGCCCGACGAATGGAACTCGCACTACAGCCGTCACCCGGGCGACATCGTGAAGATCTGGGAGGGCGGCCTGACGTTCTACGGCGGCCTGATCGCGTGCTTCCTCACCGTTCCCTTCGTCTTCAGGCGCCACAAGATGCCGTTCTGGCCCGTCGCGGACTGCTTCGCCCCGTCCCTCGCGCTGGGCCACGGCTTCGTCCGCTTCGGCTGCTTCATGAACGGCTGCTGCTACGGCAAGCCCGCCGCCTGGGGGATCGTGATGCCCGCCGTGGACGGCGTCGCGCGGCAGCCGAGCCAGTTGTACGAGTCCGCGGTCGGCGTGGCCCTCTTCGCCCTCCTCTCGCGCCTGCATCCGCGCCGGCGATTCCAGGGCCAGACCATGCTCTCGTACCTCCTGCTCTATGCGGTCTCGCGCTTCCTCATCGAGATCACGCGCGGCGACCCGGACCGCGGCGGGCTGGGTCCGCTTTCGACGTCGCAGTGGGTGGCAATCGGGATCGCCCTGATCGCGGGCGGGCTGTGGCCGTGGCTGCGCCGGGTGAACAGGCGGGATCCGGAAGCGGCGGCGGCGTGAGGGGTCAGCGCGCCGCGCCGTCGAGGTGCTCGGCGACGATCTTCTCGAGCGCGCGGCGGTCCGCGTCGGAGAAGGCCCCGACCGCGTGCGAGTCGACGTCGAGCACCCCGACCACGCCGCCGTCCGCGCCGCGCACGGGGACGACGATCTCGGAGCGGTCGCGCGGGTCACAGGCGATGTAGTTGTCGCCCAGGTCCTTCACGTCCCGCACGACCAGCGTCCGGCCCGTGGTCGCGGCCTGTCCGCACGCGCCGTGGAGCCCGATCGGGCTGCAGGCGGGCTTGTCGCGGCGGGGGCCGAGCGTCATCTCGCCGTCGCCGAGAAAGTAAAAGCCGACCCAGCTGACGGGGCGGTGATTCCCGAACTCGCGCCAGAGTTCGTCGGTGACGATTCGCATGCGGGCGGGCAAGGAAGCGCCGTCTGGGATGGCGTTGGCGATCGAGACGTTGACCCGGGTGTAGCGGTTGGCGAGTTCGTGGCTCACAGGAGAAACTCTACGCGGGCCGATGGAAAATGCCAGATTGAAGCGGGGCGCGCGGGACCGGGGGCGGCAAAACGCCGCAGACGGAATGGGTTATGCTTCAGGTCGGGCCGTTCTTCGTGGGAGAGCGGACGACGGCAGCCGCAAGGAAGCCTGCGTTAAAAACGTGCGAATGTGCACGACTTCTCGAGTAATAATTGCGTAAGTTCTTTTAGACTCATGCTTTGCGTCGTCAGCGAAATTCCGGTTTTTTTCGGCGATATCCACAGATTTTCATGGTGTTTTCGCCTGCCACTTGCCACAGTTGACCCTAGATTCCTGCTTCAGGGAGTGCCGAAATGGCCCGGACCGTCCTCGTCGCCGATCCCAACTCCGTCGCCGCCGTCTCCTTCGCCACGCTTCTCCGCGGCACGCCCTACTCCTTCCAGGGCTCCGTCGCCCACGGCAAGGCGCTCGTCGACGCCGTCTGGCGGCTGACCCCCTGGGCCGTCGCACTCGACCTCTCGCTTCCCGATCATCCCGACACTCCGGGCGTCGGCTGGGTCGCGGCCACCGCGCACCTTCGCGAGATCGCCCCGTGGCTCAAGATCGCCGTGACGTGCACGCCCGAGACCCGCAACCTCGTGCCCGCCGCCCTCGCCGCAGGCGCTTCGGCCTACATCGAAAAGCCCTTCGCCCGCGGCGAGATCCTGCAGGCCCTGAATCACCTGCACGCCGACGCGCCGCCGATGACGTTCTACGTCCGCGCGCGCCGCCTTTCGCGCAAGCTCCCCGCGCGCTACAGCGCCTCGAACGAGAATCCGCCGACGCGGCGGATCGGCCTGGTCCAGAACCTGAGCGAAACGGGCGTCTGCCTCAAGAGCGCGGACGAAATGCCCCTGCGGAGCGTCGTGGCCCTGGAGATCGACCTGCCGGACCGCGTGGCGATCCGCGGCCGCGCCCAGATCGTGCGCTCCGCGCGGAACAACGACGGCCAGACCGAGCACGGCCTGGCGTTCGTGGACCTCGACGGGGGATCGCGCGACCGGCTGAAGCAGTTCATCGCGCGGGCCCTGGCGTCGGAGCAGTACTCGACGGCAGTCAGCTAGTCCCAGAACGCCGCCAGCCCGCCACAGGCACGGCCAAGAGCAACCCCCTGGAGACGGCGCATGCCCCTGAGCGTCCTGGTCGCCGATCCCGATGACCGGGCCGCGGTCTCCCTCGGGGCCGCCCTCCGCGGCACCGAGTTCGCCTTCGCCGGACGTGTCTCCCACGGCAAGGCGCTCCTTGACGCGCTTTTCGCCTATTCCCCCTGGGCCGTCGCCCTCGATCTCGCGCTTCCAGACCACCCCGCGGCCCCGAACGTCGGCTGGGTCGCCACCGTCCACCAGCTGCGCGAGCTCGCTCCGCAGGTCCGGACCCTCGTGACTTTCCGGCCCGAGCACGCCGGGCTCGTCCCCGGCGCCCTCCGGTCCGGCGCACGCGCGTTCGCGGAGAAACCGTACCTGAAGGAAGAAGTGCTGGCGGGGCTGCGGCACGCGGCGGCCGACGCGCCGCCGCTGAAGTACCACGCGCGGGCGCGCCGCATCCCGAGGCCGCTCCAGCTCCGCTACCGCCTCGCGTCCGGCGGGCAGACCTCGGTAACGCGTGTCGGGGTCTCGCGGAACATCAGCGAAACCGGGATCCTGGCGAGCACCACCGAGCCGCTTCCGCTCCGCAGCGTCGTCCATCTCGAGCTGGAGCTTCCGAATCGCGCGACGGTCCGCGGGCGCGGGCAGGTCGTGCGGGACGCCGGCGCTTCGGCGGGCGCGGCGTGGGACCGCGGGGTCGCGCTGTTCGAGATGGATGCCGCGAACCGCGTCCGGCTCCGCGAGTTCATCGACCGCACGCTGGCGGCGGACGGCGCAGCGCCCGAGATCCGGGCGTCCGCAGAGCACGCCCTCCCGGCCCCGCGGTAGCCCCCTTCCCATCCCCGCCCGCCCCGGTATCATGGCCGCCCCCACATTCCGGGAGACGGACGGATGCGCCGCGCGATCACCAAGCAGAAGCTCATCGAGCACCTCGACCAGGACCTCGGCCGCGAGCTGCAGGCGATCCTGCTGTACCTCTGGTGCCGCTCCATGGCGTTCGGCATCCGCGGCCACGAGCTGCGCGAGATCCTCGAACCGGAGATCCACGCGGAGGTGAAGCACGTGGAGTTCCTCGCCGACAAGATCATCGCGATGGGCGGGACGCCGTCGTTCTCGGTTCCGCCGTGGAAGCGCCCGACGACCCTGCGCGAGATGCTGGAGTACGCGCTGTCGATCGAGCGCGAGGCGGTGAAGGCCTACACGGAGCGGGTGGACGAGGCGAACGAGCTGGGGGAGACGGCGCTGCAGGTGAAGCTGGAGGAGCTGATCACGGACGAGACCGAGCACATGGAGCTGCTGCAGCGGCTCGTGAAAGGGCTCTCGCCGGAGATGTAGCCGTCAGGGGGCGGGCCACCGGTCGGCGTTGACGCAGAGCCGGATCCCGAGCGCCCACGAGGTCCGCTGGATGACGTTCCCGATGCGGAGCCCGGCGCGTCCGCCCTGGACGTTGTTGGACCAGGAGCCGCCGCGGAGGGCGCGCCACTCGCGGTAAGGGACGGGAGCCGAATTCATGCACCACGTCCCCACGCCGCCCGACATGTCGCGCACGCCGTAGGGCGACTCGTCCGCGGGGAACGAGCCGACGGGGAGCGGCGTGATCCGCCCCTTGAGCGAGGCGCTGCAGTGCAGGTACGAGGCGTCGCCCTCGTCGCCGAAGGAGAAGGCCCGACCGTCGACGCCGCGCGCCGCCTTTTCGAACTGCTCTTCGTGGAGAAGGACGTAGGCGCGGCCGTCGCGGGCGGAGGCCCAGCCTGCATATGCCAGGGCGTCGAGCCACGAGATTCCGAGGACGGGCCACGTCGGGGCCCAGTCGAACCGCGCGTCCTCGCCGGGCCGCGGGAGGCGGATGCCGGCGTCGTCCATGATCCAGAACCGGCGGTCTCCCTCCCGCGGCGACCGGGCCAGGGCCTCTTCGCGCGGGAGTGTCCGGAGGAACGCGAGGTACTCGTCGCAGGTGACGGGGAAGCGCGCGACGAAGAAGTCGCGCGCGAGGAGCGTTTCGGCCTGTCCGCCTCCGGCGGCTTCGCCTCCGAACGTGAACGGTCCGGCCGGCACGAACACGAATCCCGGGGGGACGTCGGCGGCGGCGGGAAGTTGGACGCCCTGGTCCCAGCGGCCCGCGCGCTCGATCTTCACGGGAAGGACGACCTCCGGGCGCCCCTCCGGCCTCAGGATGCAGCGATAGGATCCGATGGGAAGGGTGGCGCCCCGGATCGGCGTCGTCCCGAGCAGGCGCTCCTCGCCGAGCTGCAGCCGCTTGTCACGCTCCTCGTACCGGGCGATGTACACCGGCACCCCGGGAGCGTCCGCCCGGACGCAGTCCGGCCCGTGGCCGAACACCGCGCCGGCGGGCGACGTGCGGACCCAGGGCACGGCGCGGTCCGCGTCGCGCAGGTCGCGGCCCAGCGCCGGTCCGCCGTTCTCCCAGGGATGATCCGCCTTCTCCCCGTACTCGACCTTCCAGCCCGCGGCCCGGACGGGACGCAGGCAGTCGCACCGGTAGACGAATGCCGACAGGAACAGCTTCCCCTGCGCGTCCAGGCGCGCCGCGAATTCGCCCCGCCGGTCGTTCTGCAGCAACGCCTTCCGGGCCCGCAGCAGCCCCTTGCGGTCGCGCGCCGCCTCCGCCTCGAGGCACCGCGCGTACAGCAACTCGCAGGTCCCGTCCGCCGCCGCCCCGCACGCAGGGTCCGCAACCATCGCCTGCCCGAACGCCGCCAGCGCCCGCGCCTCCACGTCCACCTTCTCGTCCTCCAGCGCCCGCAGCCGCGTCTCGGCGTCCCACAGCGCCTTCTTCTCCGCCGCCGCCCTCCACGACTCGATCCGGTCCGCAAGCTGCTCCACCACCCGCCCCTGCTCCGCGATCTCCCTCGTCACATCCCCCAGCCGCGCCTGCCAGCGCTTCCCCTCCCCCAGCCGCTCCTCCGCTTCGCGCTGCCGGCGCTCGCGCTCCTTGACGCCCTCGAGGAAGAGCTGGATTTCGTGGTGGAGGTCGAGGGCGGAGGGGAAGCGGTCGTCGGGGCGGAGGGCGAGGGCGCGGAGGCAGATGGCGTCGAGTTCGGGGGGGATGGGCTCGGCGGAGACGGCCGACGGGGCGGTGACGACGGCGCCGGGCGCGCGTGCGGCGGCGAGGCGCGTGGACGGCGCGGCGATGCGGCCGGAGCGGATGGTCTCGAGGACGGCGGTGGCGGTGTCGCCTTCCCAGGGAGGCTGAAGCGTGAGCATCGCGTAGAGGATGGCGCCGAGCGCGAAGATGTCGCTGCGCTCGTCGACCTGCGCGGTCCGTCCCTCGGCCTGCTCGGGGGCCATGTAGGCCGGCGTGCCGACGACGTCGCCGTCGAGGGTGATGCGCGCGCTCTGCCCGGAGCCCTCCTGCGGTCGTTTCATGCGCCGCGTCTCGTCGCCGCCCGGCTTTTCGGACACCTCCTTGGCCAGCCCCCAGTCCACGATCAGCGTCTCGCCGAAGTCTCCGATCATGACGTTCGAGGGCTTCAGGTCGCGGTGGATCACGCCCTTGGCGTGCGCGTACGCCATCCCGAGGCAGATGTCCTGGAACACCCCGAGCAGCCGCGCCCGCGACCATTTCCTCCGCAGTTCCTCGTCTCCCGCCGCCATCGCCTCCAGGATCTCGCCCAGGTCTCGGCCGCGGATCCGTTTCATGCAGAGGAACAGCTTCGCCTTCCCGTCCGGTCCGGGAAGGGTGCCGAAGTCGTGGATGGGGACGACGGCGGGGTGGTCGAGCCGCGCGGTGAGTTTGGCTTCGCGTTCGAAGCGTGCGGCGGCCTCGGGGGCGAGGTCGTCGAGCACGAGCTTGACGGCGACTTCCCGATCGAGGTCGCGGTCCTTCGCCTCGAGGACCTGCCCGAGGCCGCCGCGGGCGATCTCGGCGCCGAGGACGTAGCGTTCGCCGCGCGCCGCCGCCTTCGGCGCCTCGACGCGCGAGACGCGGCGGTTCTGGAGCCGGTTGAGCCACTGGCGGATCTCGACCGGCGGGCGAAGGGCGTTGATCGACTCGCGGATGTCGGGATCGACGGCGGTGGCTTTCTCCATGGCGGTGTCGGTGCCGTCGGGGGAGCGGTGCATCTCGACGGCGTCCTGGAGAAGGGAGTGCTCGTCGGGGCCGACGTGCCCGAGTTCCTGGAGGAGGTCGCCCATGGAGCGCGCGGGATCCTCGATCCAGAGGTTCGCAGCCTCGAGGAGCTGGTCGCGCGAGATGAACGACATCTGCTGCGCGAGCAGGGCGTACAGGAGATCGGATTTGCGGTGGCGCGGGGCCGACGTCATGGTCCCGGATTGTATGAGGGGCGGTTCGCCCGGAAGGCACAATAGCACCGCATGCGGCCATCCCTGGACTCGCTCTCGCTCGTCGTCCCCGGGTGGAATCTCCGGCCGCCCGGCGAGTCGGCATCCCCGCGCGTCTGGAGCACTCCGGCGGGGGATGGCGTCGGGTTGTTTTTCTTCGAAGTCCCCCCGGACCTCCCGGCGGGTCCTGGCTGCGCTTGCACGCTTCGGAAGTTCTACGAGGACGGTCTTGCCGGCTCCCCGGGGAAGCTCGTCGAGCTGGCGTTTGCCGGATCATCCCGTTGCCCGCTGTCGTCGCGCGCTCGACGAGGTCCTGCGGCACGCGCGGCTCGATGCGGCGACGACGCGGAGCACGCCCTTCCCGCTGCCCGCGACTGCCTGCCGCCACTGACTTACGCCGTCTCCTGCTTCGGCAACTCCGCGGGGACCTTGGCGTCGTCGGGCATCCCGAGAACCTCGCGCGCCAGCGAGAGGTAGTCCTGGGCGCCGTTCGACTCCGGCGCGTACTCGATCGCGGGCTTTCCGAAGCTCGGCGCCTCGGCGAGCCGGACGTTCGAGCGGATGCGCGTGCGGTAGACCTTGTCGCCGAAATGCCGCCCGATCTCCTCGAGGACCTCGCGGGACAGCGTCGTGCGCCCGTCGAACATGCACGGCAGGACGCCCGTGATCTTCAGGCGGGGGTTCACACGCTTCTGCACCAGGTCGATCGTCTTCAGCAGCAGCGAAATCCCCTGGAGCGCGAAGAACTGGCACTGCATGGGGATGATGATCTCCTCGACGAAGACGAGGACGTTGACGTTGATGAGCCCGAGCGTCGGCGGGCAGTCGACGAGGACGAAGTCGTAGCCGGTCAGCCCCGCGAGGGCCTGCTTGAGCGCCTGGCCGCGCGACGCGGCGGGCGCCTTCTCCGCCTCGCCGCCGGCGAGATCGGGCGTGGACGGGATCACGTGGATCCGGTCCGAGTACCGCACGATGACCTCCTCGGCGCGCGCTTCCCCCGTGAAGATGTCGTAGACGGTGGCCTCGAGCTTCGCGGGGTTGATCCCGAAGCTGAGGGTCGCGTTGGTCTGCGCGTCGCAGTCCACGATCAGCACGCGGCGGCCGTAGTGGGCGAGGGACGCGGCGAGGTTGACGGCGGTCGTGGTCTTCCCGACGCCGCCCTTCTGGTTCGTCAGCGCGATCGTGCGCACGGGGATCCCCTCTCAGCGGGACAAGATCGGGTAATTTTAGCACATACAAAAGTTCAGTCAAGGTCTGGTCTTCCGGAAGCCGATATGGGAAGAGGATTTCCGTCAATGCGCCCGGCGTGGCGCGGCTCCCAGGAAAGGGTCTCCCCATGGACAACGTCCTCATCGTCGATCGCGAGCGAACCTCCGGGTTCCTCATCAAGTCCATCCTGCTCGGCCGCGGATGCAACGTCTCGATCAGCCCGACCCTCAAGGACGCACGCGCCAAGCTGCACACCGGCCTCTTCGACGCCCTCGTCCTCGACGTCGGCGAGCCGGAACAGGAGTTGCCGCTGATCGAGGAAGCCCACCAGATCCTCCCCGGCTTCCCCGTCGTCGCGCTCTTCCGCGATGAATCGGCCTCGGGCCCGTTCGTGAGCCTGCGCAAGCCCGTCCGCGTCGGCCCGATGTCCGACGCCCTCCGCCAGGCCCTCGGCCGCTCGCCCGCCGACTGGAATCGCCACAACATCGACGTCCCGGCGCTCGTCCAGGTCGGCGCCGAGTTCACCGAGATCCGCGTCTCCGCCCTCTCGCGCCACGGCGTCCTCGCCGCCCCGCGCCACGACTTCGAGGCCATGCGGCGCTTCCATGACTTCTTCCACGCCCGGCTCGATCGCGAATTCGAGGGCCGCATCGAGTTCCCCGGGGGCGAGGAGGCCTTCCGCGCCCGCGCCGCGTACTCGGAGCACACGCCCGACCAGAAGGTGCGCCACGTCGGGCTGATCTTCGACCAGGACCACGAGTGGTTCGACAGGCTCGTGGTGGCCGCACCGGCCGGGGAAGGGCCCGCGGCGACCGCGTAGGCGGGCGACGTTTCGCGCTCCGGGGCGCCCGGCTCGTCGTACAATACCGCCGGAGAAACGCCATGCGCGAACCCGCCCTGGACACCCTGGAGAAGGAGAAAGCCGGCCTCATCGCCCGCTTCCTTGAGCTGCAGGAACTGGCCGAGAAGACCAACGACCAGATCTACCGGCTCACGGTGGAGATCGAGCGCCTGAACGCGCGGATCGAGCGCGCGCGGCAGGCCGCCCCGGCCCGATGAGGCAGCGTTTTCCGCGCCGCTCCCGCCCGCTGGTCGCGGGCGCGGCGATCACGTTCGCGTCGTTCGGCGTCGCGGCGGCGGCGCACATCGCGCGCCGGGGCCCCGGGCTCTACGCGCGCCTCGCCGTGATCCAGGTCACGCGCGCGCCCTCCGAGCAGGTCCGCGACGACGCCGCGGCGTACCTCGGGAAGCTCGGCCCGCTGGCGGTCCCCGCAATCGCCGCCCGCGCCCGCGAGGGCGCCATCCCCGACGAACTCTTCTCCCTCCTCGCCCGCTGGGCCGGCGAACCTGAGACCGACCTGCTCGCGGCGAGCGTGATGGGGACGCCTGTGAAGCGCCGCCGGGAGGCGATCGAGGCGCTGGGGCGGATCGGGACGGAGCCGGCGGCGATGGCGGCGGGGAAGGGGCTTGCGGACCCGGCGCCGGACGTGCGCGAGGCGGCGCGGGGCGCGCTGCGGGGGCACTCCGAGGCGGTGCTGGTGGCGGCGGTGCGGCAGGCGATGGGCGAGCCGACGTTCGCGCCGGAGTTCGTCGCGGCGGTCCTGGTGAGCGAAGGCCGCGTCGGCGCCGCCGTCGACCCCGTGGCGGACGGATTCATGAGCGGCGACGCGATCCGCATCTATAACGCCCTCAATCTCGCCCGCGCCGTCTTCCCCGGCTACCCCCCGGGGGCCGAGAAGGAGGCGACGCTCAGTTCGGCCATCGCGGCGACGCTCCGGCGACTCGAGCCCGGGGCGCAGGTGCTCGCGCTGGAGGTGCTGGCGTCGCTCCCGGGACCGGAAGCCCAGAGGGCCCTGTGCGACATCGCCTCGTCCCAGAACCATCACTTCGCCGTGCGCCGCGAGGCGATCGCGCGCCTGGCGGGACGCAGAAGTCCCGAAGTCGTGGCGACGCTGGAGCGGCTGGTGCAGAAGGGCTTCACCGAACTGCGGCTGGCGGCGGGGGAAGCGCTGGGCGGGTCCTCCACGGCGGCCGACGCCGAGCGCTGGATGACGCAGGTGGAGGGCCGGACTCTCGACGCGGTCGGCAAGGAGGCGTTCCTGCGGGCCATCGCCGGGGCGGGAGACGGGACGCTGATCCCCCGCATGGTTGCGCTTCTCCGGTCCTGGGACGCCCCGTCCCTGCGCGACGCGCTTCGGGCCGTCCTGCTCCGCGACCCGCGGGCGGGCGTTCCGGTGCTGCTCGGGGAGCTGGCGGACGCGCAGCCCAACGGGCTGATCTGGATCGACCAGGAGCTTCGGACAATCACGGGCCACGAGTCGCGGCTCTCGGTCGCCTGGCGCACGGCGGAGGAGTTCCGCCAGGAACGCGACTCCGTCCATCGCGAGTGGACCGGGTGGTGGGAGACGAACCGGGAGCGCACCACGCTCGAGTGGCAGGAGCTTGCGCAACGCGAAGCGGAGGACGGGTTGCGATCGCGCCGCGCGTCGGATCGCGCCGCGGCCATCACGAGGCTCATGCGCGTCGCTCCCGGCGACCTCGAGTCGCGCCTCGTGCCGATGCTGGACGACCCGGACGAGGGCGTCTGGACGCGGCTGCAGGAAGCGCTGTCCGCCGGGGGAACGCCGGCGGGACACCGGATGCTCCGCGAGATGCTGGCGGCGGGAACGCCCCGCCAGGTGTCGCGGGCGGCGCGCCTCCTCGGAAGACGGGGCGACGCGGAGTCGCTGGACGCCCTCGTCGACGCCCTGCGCTCGACGACCGCTGCCGTCCGCCGTGAGGCCGCGTCCGCTCTCGGGCTGCTCCGCAACCGGAAAGCCTCCGCAGCGCTCGTGCCCCTGCTCCAGGACGAGTCGAATCCGGTCGCCGTCGCCGCCCGCGACGCCCTGGCCGAGCTCGCCGATCCCGCCGTCGAGCCCGATCTCCTGCGCGGCCTCTCCTCCCCGAACGAAGACCTCCGCCTCTCCTGCATCCTCCTCCTCGGACGCTGCGGCACGAAGGCCTCCGTCCGCCCCCTCGTCCGCTTCTTCCAGGACCCCAGCCCCGTCGTCCAGCAGTCCGCGCTTCACTCCTTCCAGGCCCTCGCAGGCATCATGCCGGGCCGGCTCGACCCGGGGGAGCTGGACCTGCGCAAATGGGAGGAGCTCGTGGAGAGGCGGCAGCGGTGACGCGGCTGGCGCTTCTGTGGCACCAGCACCAGCCGTGCTACGTGGACCTGCGGCGCGGCGAGGCGGCCATGCCCTGGGTCCGGCTTCACGGCGTGAAGGACTACTGGGGGATGCCGTCGATCCTGCGGGAGTTCCCGGGGGTGAAGGCGCACGTGAACCTCGTGCCCGGGTTGATCCTGCAGGTCGAAGCCGCCGCGGCGGGACTCCAGGACCCGTGGCTGCGGCTGGCGCGGATCCCGGCGGAAGACCTCACGGGGGAGGCGAAGCAGGCGATCCTCGGGACGTTCTTCATGGCGCACGAGGACAACCTGGTCCGCGCGAATCCGCGCTACGGGGAGCTGCTGGCGAAGGCGCGCGGGGCGGACCGGTGGCGGCCCGAAGCGCTCGCCACGGGGGACTGGCGCGACCTGCAGGTGTGGCACAACCTCGCGTGGTTCCACCCGCTGCTGCGGGAGGAGAACGCGGCGGTGAAGGAGCTGTTCCGGAAGCAGCGCGGGTTCACGGAGGGGGACAAGGAGGTCGTGCTCGCGGCGCAGCGCGGGACGCTCGCGGGGCTCGTCCCGCTCCACCGGGAGCTGCAGGAGGCGGGGCAGATCGAGATCACGACGACGCCGTGCTGGCACCCCATCCTCCCGCTGCTCTGCCGCATGGAGAGCGCCCGCGTCGCGATGCCGAACGTGCAGCTGCCCAGGGCCCCGGCGCTCGACATGGAGGACGACGCGCGCGCCCAGCTCGCGAGGGCCGTGGCGATCCATCGGGAGCGATTCGGGAGGAATCCGAAGGGGCTGTGGCCGAGCGAGGGATCGGTGTCGCCCGAGATGGTGGCGCTGGTGGAGGAGGCCGGGTTCCGCTGGATGGCGACGGACGAGGGCGTGCTGGAGTCGTCGCTCGGCGCCGACTTCCGCCGCGACGGGCGCGGCGTCGCCTCGCAGGCTTCCGATCTCTACGCGCCGTGGCGCGCGGGGGAGAGGCTTTCGATCGTCTTCCGAGACCACACGCTCTCCGACCTCGTCGGGTTTGAGTACAAGCGCGCGGAGGCCGAAGCGGCGGCGGAGGACCTCGTGGCGCGCATCCGCGCTGCCGGCCGTGCGGCGGGGCCGGACGCGCTCGTCACCCTCGCCCTCGACGGCGAGAACGCGTGGGAACATTTCCCCGGGCTCGGCGTCCCTTTCCTGCGGGCGTTCTACCGCCGGCTCCAGGAGGCGAAGGACATCAGCACCGTGCACCTCGGGCAGGAGCTGCAGGACGGCCCGCCCCCGCGGCGCCTCGAGCGCCTCTGGTCCGGGTCCTGGATCCACCGGAATTTCCAGATCTGGGTCGGGCACCCGGAGGACAACGCCGGCTGGGAGCTGCTCGGGCAGGCCCGTTCCTCGCTCCTGGCCGCGACGAAGGCCGCGGGAGCCGACCCGAGGACGGGGCCGCCCCCGAAGTCGCTGCTCTCGCTTCCGAAGACGGGCCTCGACGCCGCGTGGGAGTCGATGTTTGCGGCGGAGGGAAGCGACTGGTTCTGGTGGTACGGCGAGGAGCACTTCAGCCCCGTCGCGGGGACGTTCGACGCGCTGTTCCGCGGGCACCTGCAGAACGTCTGGGCGGCGCTGGGCCTTCCGGTGCCGCCGGCGCTGCTGCGGCCGATCAAGGCGGGGGCGGCGCGCGCGCCGGCGTGGACGTCGCCGTGGGCGCTTCTCGAAGTGCGAATCGACGGGCGCCGGTCGGACTACTACGAGTGGATCAGCGCGGGGCACTACGCCTCGGCGAAGGACGTGGACGTGATGGACCGGAGTTCCGCGTGGATCCGCGACGTGTACTTCGGATTCGACCGGAAGAGCCTGCTGGTGCGGGTGGACACGCAGGGGCGTGCGAAGGACGGACTCGGTTCGCGCAAGCTGGCGATCGCGTTCGTGTCGCCGTCGGGGAAGACGGTCACCGTGGGGGCGGACGGGAGGGCGGAGGGGTGCGGCGCCGCCGCGGCGGCGGCGGAGATCGTCGAGGTCTGCGTGCCCCTGGGAGGGCTCGACGTGGTGCCGGGAGAGCGGATCGAGTTCTTCGTCGAGGCGGCCAGCGGCCCGGCGTCGCAGCGCGTTCCCGCGCGCGAGCCCATCTCGGTTCAGGTCCCCTCCGAGGACGACGACCGCGTCCGGTGGCTCGTGTAGGATGCAGCCCGCCTCCATGCGCCGCCTCGCCCTCCCCCTGCTCATCGCCGCACTCGCCGCGTGCGACTCCCGCGGCGACGGATCCTCCCACGACGCCTTCCGCGAGAAGCCGCCGGCCCCGCCCGCGGGAGGTCCGGATCAGCCCGAGATCCCGAAGGTCCGCCTCGTCGACGCCTTTCCCCGGCTCTCCTTCGAGCGGCCCGTCTGGATCCTGCCGTCCCCCGACGACACCGGCCGCCTTTTCGTCGTCGAACAGGACGGCCGAGTCTCGTGGTTCCGCCCGGACCCCGCGCCTTCGAGGACGGAGACCTTCCTCGACATCCGGGGAAAGGCGTTCCGCGGCCACAACGAGGAAGGCCTCCTCTGCCTCGCGTTCCACCCGAAATTCGCCGAAAACGGCCTCTTCTTCGTCTGGTACTCGGCCACCAAACCACACAGGCACGTCCTCTCGCGCTTCAGGGCCCCGAATCCCGCCGACGGCCCGGCGGACGCCGCGAGCGAGAAGGTGTTCCTGGAGATCCCCAAGATCTACGGCAACCACAACGGCTCGACGCTGCTGTTCGGGAAGGACGGATTCCTGTACTTCTCCGTGGGGGACGGCGGGGCGGCGGGGGATCCGAAACGCGCCGGGCAGGACCTGGGGAGCTGGTTCGCGAAGATTCACCGGATCGACGTGGACCGCGAGGACGGGTCGAAGCCGTACTCGGTGCCGAAGGACAACCCGTATGTGGACGCCGCCGGCGCGCGCCCGGAAACGTGGGCCTGGGGGCTGCGCAACGTCTGGCGCATGAGCTTCGACCGCGAGACGGGCGACCTCTGGGCCGGCGACGTCGGGCAGGACAAGTACGAGGAAGTGGACCGGATCGCGAAGGGCGGCAATTACGGCTGGCGGATCCGCGAGGGGCTGCACGCGTTCTCGAGCGAGAAGCCCGCGGGAACCCTGGTCGACCCCGTGGTCGACTACGGGCGCAAGGACGGCGCCTCGATCACGGGGGGCTACGTCTACCGCGGCAAGTCGATCCCCGCGCTGGCGGGCGCCTACGTCTACGCCGACTACGTCACGGGAACCGTCTGGGCCCTGCGGCACGACGGGAAGGGCGTCACCGCCTGGCGCGAGATCCTGCGGCAGCCGAAGAACATCGCGAGCTTCGGCGAAGACCGCGACGGGGAGCTGTTCGTGTGCTGCTTCGACGGGAAGATCTACCGGCTGACGACAGAGTAGGGAAAGCAAGTGCGACTTAGTCGTTGACAGAAATTTAGTCTACGTAGTAAATTTACTTCAATGCATAACAAGGGCGATCGTTCCTCAGACCACCCGGGCCCCCGCCCGGATGTGTTCAAGAACCCGTTCCGGCCCGGCGCGGGGCACATGCCGCCCTATCTGGCCGGCCGAGTCGACGAGATCCGCGAATTCCAGCGTTTGCTCAGGCAGGACCACATCCTCGAGAACATGATCCTCACGGGTCTTCGCGGGCTCGGAAAGACAGTCCTCCTCGAGACCTTCAACCCCATCGCAATACAGTCCGGCTGGCTGTGGGCGGGCACCGACCTTTCCGAGTCTATGAGTGTTTCCGAAGACAACCTGGCGACACGCCTGCTCACGGATCTCGCCATCCTCACCTCGAACATCGTGATCGGCCAGGCGGAAATCCCGAGAATCGGCCTGAAGTCGAAACCCGACGAGATTCGAATCTCGCTCTCTTATCCGACCCTTCGAGCGGTCTATGACGAAACGCCAGGACTCGTCGCAGACAAGTTGAAACGCGTCCTCGAGCTCGTCGCCGGCCACATCCGCAAGTCCGGTCACCGGGGCATCGTCTTCGCCTATGACGAGGCCCAGACCCTCAGCGACCACAAGGCCAAGGAACAGTACCCCCTCTCCCTTCTCCTGGACGTTTTTCAGTCCATCCAGCGAAAGGGAGTCCCCTTCATGCTCGTCCTCACCGGCCTCCCGACCCTCTTCCCCAAGCTCGTCGAAGCACGGACTTTCGCCGAGCGGATGTTCCGAGTCGTCTTCCTCGAGCCGCTGTCCCGTTCGGAATCCCGGGAGGCCATCCTGAGACCGATCTCGGACGGGAAGTGTCCCGTCAGCTTCACGGATCTCTCTGTGGACGCTGTCTGGAAGGTCTCGGCAGGCTACCCGTATTTCATCCAGTACGTTTGTCGGGAGGTCTTTGACGTCTGGATGCAGCACCTCGAATCCGGGTCTACCCCGAAGAGCATCCCTCTCGAGGAGATTACCCGGAAACTGGACTCCGACTTCTTCGCGGGACGCTGGGCGCGCGCAACGGACCGTCAACGAGATCTGCTCCGAATCGCTGCCAGGTTGAAGAACAGCGAGGCGGAGTTCACCGTCCAGGAGATCGTGGAGCATGCGTCGAATTCCGCGCAGCCAAAGCCCTTCAGCAGCAGCCTCGTCAATCAGATGCTCGCGAAACTCGCCGAAGCCGGCCTGATCTACAAGAACCGCCACGGCAAGTACTCCTTCGCAGTGCCGCTCCTGGGTCCGTTCATCCTCCGGCAGTCTCGCCGGGACGGATCGCAGGCTGTCCTGCCGGGTTTCGAGCAGTCGGAGTGAATCGGGCGGACGGCATGATCGCCTGATAACATCACCGGAACTCCATGATCCATCGCTTCGATGCCCGAACTCCGTAAGGACCCCGTCGTCGGCCGCTGGGTCATCGTCGCCAGCGAGCGGGCGCAACGCCCCAACGACTACAAGGCCGCCTCCACCGCGCCGCGCGGCGGACCCTGCGCGTTCTGCGAAGGCCGCGAGGACGCCACCCCCGGCGAGATCCTCGCCGTGCGGCCGCGCGGCGGCGCCCCCAACTCGCGCGGCTGGCTCGCCCGCGTCGTCCCCAACAAGTTCCCCGCGCTCCGCATCGAGGGCGGCCTCGAGCGCCGCGGCCAGGGCCTCTACGACCTGATGAACGGCGTCGGCGCCCACGAGGTCGTCATCGAGGCCCCCCAGCACCTCCTCTCCGTCACCGAGCTCCCCGTCGCCGGCCTCCGCAACGTCCTCTGGCTCTTCCGCGAACGCATGGCGGACCTCAAACGCGACTCGCGCTTCGCCTACGCCATGGTTTTCAAGAACCAGGGCGAGGCCGCGGGGGCGACCATGGAGCACGCCCACTCGCAGATCATCGTCACGCCGATCGTCCCCCTGCTCGTCGAGGAGGAGATGCGCGGCGCGCAGCGCTACCACGAATTCCGCGAGCGGTGCCTGTTCTGCGACATCGTCGACCAGGAGATCCGCCTGCAGGAGCGCGTCGTCCTCGAGAACGGCAGCTTCGTCTCCCTCGAGCCCTTCGCCAGCAGGTTCGCCTTCGAGACCTGGATCCTCCCGCGCCCCCACCTCGGCCGCTTCGAGGACACCCCCGACGACCTCCTCGGCGAGCTGGCGCAGATCCTCCGCGCCACCCTGAGACGGATCGAGACCGCCCTCTCCTCCCCGGCATACAATATGGTCCTCCACACGACGCCCTTCTCAACGCCGCACGCCCCGTGGTACCACTGGCACATCGAGATCATCCCGAGGGTCACGCGGGTCGCGGGGTTCGAGTGGGGAAGCGGGTTCTACATCAACACGGTGCCTCCCGAGGAGGCGGCGAAGTTCCTGAGGGAAGTGCAGGAGAGCTGACCGGGCCGGCCGCGCGCGGCGTCGCGGGGACGCCGAAACCACCATGTTCATCCTCCATGCCTCGAGCGAGATCGCGCCGTTCGCGAAGACCGGCGGCCTGGGCGACGTCGTCGGCGGGATCGCCCGTCCGCTGGCGAAGCTCGGCCATCGCGTCGCGGCGGTGATGCCCCTGTACCGGCGCGTCCGCGATGCGCGGGTCCCGATGAAGGCGGCGGCGGAGTTCGACGTGAAGTGCGGCGAGGCGACGCGGCGCGTGAAGGTCCACCGCGGGGAGATGCCCGGCGCCGAGGTGTTCTTCGTCGAGCAGAACGACCTGTTCGACCGCGAGGGCCTCTACGGCGGCGGGCTCGGCGACTACCCGGACAACGCGGAGCGGTTCTCGCTGTTCTGCCGCGCGGTGCTCCGGATCGTCACGGACCTGCGCCTGCCCGTGGACATCGTCCACGCGCACGACTGGCAGACCGCGCTCCTTCCCGTGTACCTGCGCACCTCCCACGCGGCCGACCCCGCCCTCGCGCGCATCCGCACCCTCTTCACCATCCACAACCTCGCCTACCAGGGGCTGTTCCCGTCCCACTTCATGCACGTCGCCGCCCTCGACTGGTCCCTCTTCAACTGGAAGCAGCTCGAGTTCTGGGGGTCGATCAACTTCATGAAGGGCGGGCTGGTGTTCGCGGACCGGATCACGACGGTGTCGCCGCGGTACGCGCAGGAGATCCAGTCGCGGGAGCACGGGTGCGGGCTGGAGGGGGTGCTGAAGGACCGCGCGGCGGACCTGTCGGGGATCCTGAACGGGGTGGACACGGAGGAGTGGAACCCGGGGAAGGACAAGCTGATCCCGCAGCGGTTCTCCGCGGGGGACATGCGCGGGAAGGCGGCCTGCCGGGCGCACCTGCGCCGGCGGATGGGGCTTCCGGAGTCGCCCGCGCCGCTGTTCGGGGTGGTGACGCGGCTGGCGGCGCAGAAGGGAATCGACCTGCTGGTGGACGCGCTGGCGGAGCTGGTGGGGACGGAGGCGCAGTTCGCGGTGCTGGGGTCGGGGGACGACGGGCTGCAGCGGGCGCTTGTGGCGGCGGCGCAGCGGTGGCCGCGCCAGGTGGCGGTGCAGATCGGCTTCGACGACCGCCTGGCGCACGAGATCACGGCGGGCGCCGACGCGCTGCTGATGCCCTCGCGGTGGGAGCCGTGCGGGCTGTCGCAGATGTACGCACAGCTCTACGGGACGCTCCCGGTGGTGCGCCGCACGGGCGGGCTGGCGGACTCGGTCGAGGACCGGGCGACGGGATTCGTGTTTGACGAGGCCTCGCCCGCCGGGCTGATCCTCGGCGTGCGCCGCGCCATCGAGGCGTGGCGGAATCCGCCCGCGTGGGCGGCGATCGTCCAGGCGGCGATGAAGCTGGACTGGTCGTGGGACCGGAGCGCGCGGGAATACGCGGCGCTCTACGCGAAGCTCGTCGCTCCCGCAGGCCCGGAGGCCCCTGGGGCATGAGCAACGCGGCCCGCCACGGCTTCGAACTCCCCTCCTCGCAGGAGCCTGCGCACGAGGAGCGCCGGCTCGAGCCGGTCCCTCACCCCGGAGGCGTCTGGATCGACTGGGGCCCCTCGCTCCCGCAGGAATACGCCCAGGACCGCATCGCCCTCCTGGTGCGCGACCCGCGCTGCGTGTTCGCGTACTGGGAGCTGACGGGCCCCCACGCCGCGTGGATCCCGGCGCGGCACGGCCCCGGCGCCTTCGCCACGGGCCGCTGGCACGTCCGCCTCTTCCGCGGCGACGACCCCGTCGCCGAAATCGTCGCCTCCCACCCGCTCGGGAGCCAGTACTTCGGCGTCGAAGCGGACGCGGTCTACCGCGCCGAGGCCGGGCTCCGCCTGCCCTCCGGCGAGTGGGTCCGGGTGGCCGCCTCCCCCGCCGTGCGCACCGCGCGAACCTGGGTGGCGCCGGTGAGCGACGACGACTGGCCGGTTTCGGAAGAAGCGCTGATGGAGCAGCTGGGATTCGCAGGTGACGAGACCGCCCGGCGGGCGCGCTGGGTGCAGCTCTGGGGCGCGAGCGCGGGGGGCGAGGCGGGGGAGTTCCTGCCCTCGCCCGGATCGAGCTCCCGGTAGCCCGTGGCGCGGGCCCTATAATCGCTCTTCCATGAGATCCGTCGCCTTCCTGACCCTCGGGTGCAAGGTCAACCAGTACGAGACGCAGGCGATCCGCGAGGCGCTGCGCGGGCGCGGAATGCGCGAGGTGGGCTGGGGGGCGCCCGCCGACGTCGTCGTCATCAACTCGTGCTCGGTCACGGGTTCGGCCGACGCCAAGTCGCGCAAGGCGGTCCGGCAGGCGCGGCACCGGAACCCGCGCGCCGTGATCGTCGTCACGGGCTGCTTCGCCGACAGCGACCCCGCCGGCGCGGGCGCCGGCCGGGCGGATGCGGTCGTGCCGAACGCGGCCAAGGGCCGCCTCGCGGAGGTCGTGGAACGCGCCGTCGCCGCGCGGGACGCCGGCGCGCCGCTCGCCGGCGGGCAGGTCGGCCCGCTCTTCTGGCAGGGCTCCCGGTTCGCCGGCCGCAAACGCATGGCCCCTGCCGTCGCGACGGCGGAGGAAGCGACGTCGACGGAGCTCATGACGATCCGCGCGTTCGAGGGGCACACGCGGGCGTTCCTGAAGATCCAGAACGGCTGCGACCTGTTCTGCTCGTTCTGCATCATCCCGTACACGCGCGGCCTGCCGCGGTCGAAGCCGCTGGAGGTGCTGCGCCGTGAAGCGGCGGGCCTCGCGGCGGCGGGTCATCGGGAGATCGTCCTGACCGGCGTCCACGTCGGCGCGTGGGGCCGGGACCTGCCGGATTCGCCGGCGCTCGCCGACGCGGCGGCCGCCGTCCTCGAAGCGCCCGTCGACCGCGTCCGGCTCTCGTCGATCGAGCCCAACGAGG
>JADLHC010000104.1 GCA_020849035.1 Planctomycetia bacterium | reverse complement strand
TCAGTTCACTGTCTATCCATGCCGTCACGCACCCCTCCCCTCAGGAGAGGGATGTCAGAATCATCGGCAACGTCGGCACAAGGCCTGAACAGCCACGCAGAATGTGGGTAATTGAAAGGCTGACCGGACGGATACGTAGAGTAGTCCGAGATGTCGAGGTACACGAAACACCGGGTTATGGGGCGGGTGGAAAGCCACCGAATGTCGTCGTCCGAGTCCAACTTCGACTCGATCGCCTTGCATACGCTCTCCGGAACCTCGGCGATGGGCACACCCTGCTTCAAGCCGTCGAAGCATGCGCCCAGCGTTCGCTCCTCCGCAACCGTCGACTCTGCTCGATAAATCCTCACGAGTGGATCCGGCGCGCTGGTGATCAGTTGAGTTCGAACGACGTACCAAGGGCCGGAGGAGTGGGGTATCTCGCCCAGCGGTCTCACATACAGGCGGTGGTTGAAGCGTCGCAGAAACTGCACGACTTCTTCGAGAGACTTGAACTTCGGGAGATCCATCGGGGGCGGGAACAACGGGCCGGCGGGACTCTGCGGACTTGACATCAGGTCACCTCCAGGAGAGTGCCCCGAATTCTACTCGTTGTGGAGCGTTCTCATCTCCATCCCAAGTGCTGCCCAGCCTCGGGTGCGCTGGGAGGCCTGGAAGCAGAAGGCGAACGGCCTCGGTCCGCTGTCGCGGCTTCGCGAATTCGACTCAACCCGTTAATCAGCTAGGGCTTCCATCTCTGCCCGGATTCCAGTCAGTTTCCGCCATCAGTCCTCCCCGGGGTGCCCGGAGACGACGGTGTTGCAACTCCCGGCGCGCGCTCAGTATCGCGGTCGGGAAGCACCCTCCGCCGTAAGTTCCAACAGCGCCCACAAATAAAAACACCCGGCGTCCCTCGCACTCAGGCGGGCTGTTAACCAGCCCTCCGGAAATCGTGCGCGGAACGACGGGTGTAGCTCCCCGGGGAAGACGGTTGGCGAAACGGGCCGCCCTCCGCCTTCACGACGCAAGTCATTCTAGCGCCTGCTGTTCTGTAATTCACGAAATGCTCTGGTTAACAGGTCGCGCGCGATGAACGCCTCCGGGACGCGACTCTTACTCGACCTGTTAACCCGCTCGCGAACTCCTTGACCGTCCCCGTATAATGCCATCGTTCCCTTCGAGGTTTTCCACTTGCTTCGCCACCACCCGCCCGAATCCGAAAGCCACAAGCCCAGCGCCCGGCAGGTGTACGCCACGGGCCTCCGCCTGAAACCCCGCGACCGCGTGTCGATTGCCCGCCGCCTGCTCGCCAGCGTCGAACGTGACCCCGTCGCGGACGAGGACGAGGCTTTCGATGCCATGCTCCTCCGCCGCTTCGAGGAACTCCGCTCCGGCGCCGTCAAGGGGCACACCGCCGAGGAGTCGCTCGCGATGGTCCGCCGCGGGATGCGCCGCAAGCGGTGATCCGGGTCCATCCGGCCGCAACGAGCGAGGCCGTCGAGGCCGCCGCCTGGTACTTCCGCCGCAGCGAGCGTCGCGGGATTCAATTCTCCGATCGGCTCCGCGAGGCGTACGCCGAAGTCGAAGCCCACCCGCTTCGCTGGGCCGCCTATCGCAAGCGGACGCGCCATTTCAAGCTGCGCGGCTTCCCTTACCTGGTCGTGTACCGCCCCTGGCAGGAGGGAGTCTTCGTCCTGGCGGTCGCCCATGGCAAGCGGAAGCCGGCCTACTGGGCGAAGCGACTTCGAGACATCCGGTAGCTCGGTCAATCGGTTGACATCGCCCTCCGGAGCCGGCGCAATCTCCGGATGACGAAACCCCGTCGTAGGTTCCTCCCTGCCCTGCTCACCTTCGCCCGTCTTCTCTGCGAAGCCACCACCGTCGCCGCCGCCCGTGCGAGGGGCCTGCGCGCCCAAGTTGTTGAGCTGGAAGCGAAGCTCGGTCGGGTGACCGCCGAGCGCGACCTCCTCCTTGCCCGATTCGGCCGCGTCGAGCCGATCCACCGCCCGCGCTACAAACCGTTCGAGCGGTTCAAGATCATCTGGCACAAGGCGCAGCACCGGCTCTCCCTGAAGCGCACCGCCGCCGCGTTCCTGATCGGGACCACCACACTCTCGACCTGGCTCCGCGCCGCCCGTGCCGGCCTCACGCGGCTGTTCCTCCCCGCCCGGCCGAAGCGCCGCCGCGACCTCGTCGGAGAGACCGCCGCGCTCCTGCGCTGGCAGAACCCCTCCTGGGGCACCCGCCGCATCGCCGACGTCCTCGTCCGCCTCGGCCTCAAGACCTCGCGCCCTTCGGTCCAGCGCAAGCTCCGCCGCCTGCCGCCGAAGCCCCCGATGCGTCTCGTCAAGCCGGTCCGCAAACCGCCCAAAGGTATCCGCCCCCGCCACGCTCATCACGTCTGGTTCGCCGACTTCACCCGGCTCTCCTGGCTCTTCGGCTTTTTCACGCTCCACGTCGGCGCCGTCATCGACGGCTTCTCCCGCAAGATCCTCGCCGTCGGCATTTCCGAAGGTGAGCCGACCGCGCAGTGGACGATCCGCCTCATGAGCAGCGCCATCTCCTGGCACGGGGCCCCGCGCCACTTCATCACCGACCAGGGCACGCAGTTCACCTCGAAGCGGATGACGCACTACCTCAAGCGCCACCGCATCCGCTGGCGGCACGGCGCGGTGGGCGCCAGCCAGTCCATCTCCGTCATCGAGCGGTTCTGGCGCACGCTCAAGTGCGAGTGGGCGACCGTCTTCCTTTGCTGGGCCGCCAAGCCCGTCCTTGAGCGCCGCCTCCGCGAGTGGGTGGCCTGGTACAACGAGCACCGCGTTCACAGGGGCGTCGGCGGGCGCACGCCCAACGAGGTCGAGCAGGGGAAGCGACGACGACGGCCGATCAAGGTGAAGCGCGAAGACCGCTGGCTTCTCGTTCGCGAGGACTTCTGCGGGCAGAAGCGCATGCCCGTTTACCGGCTGAAGCGGACGGCATAGATCGCGAGAGCGTTCCGGAAGTGCTCCGGGCTTCCGGTGTCGGCACGTCGCACTCGCGACGCCGTTATCGACCCCGGGTGCGCAATGGCGATCACGCTCAGTCTCCCTCGACGCGGGAATGTCGCGCGCAATGCGCGCTCCTCCGACCTTACGAGTGCCGAACTTCGAGGTCACGTCGCTCTCCGTCTTGGTTTTGAGCCCCTACACAATCCACGTGAATCCCGCCTTTGCCAATAACCTTGTGAATTGCAATGCTGAGCTCCAGGTGAAGGGAGCGCGGAACGGGGGCCGCGAACCTGCCCTGTCTTACGTGATGATGAACCAGTTCCTCGTTCATGAATCTTGCGT
>JADLHC010000103.1 GCA_020849035.1 Planctomycetia bacterium | reverse complement strand
GTCCCCGGCGCCGTGGCGTGCGTCCAGACGTACGGCAACCTCCTCGACTGGCACCCGCACGTCCACATGCTCGTCTCGTGGGGCGCGTTCCGGCCCGACGGGACGTTTCTCACCGTGACCGACGTTCCCGCGAAGGACCAGCTGGAAAGACTGTTCCGCCACAAGGTCCTCCGCATGCTCCAGGACGAGGACGCGGTGGACGACGCCGTCGTCGCGTCCATGCTCGCGTGGCACCACACGGGTTTTGGCGCCCACGTCGGTGCCGAGATCGCCGCGGCTGATGCCAGGGGACGGGAGAACGTCGCCCGCTACCTCTGCCACCCGCCCGTCGCCCTCGGCCGCATCATGGCCCAGGATTCCTCGGCGCGCGTCGTCTACACCTCCGACTCGGTTCACCCGCGCCACGGCGCCAACTTCCGCGTCTTCGACCCGCTCGAGTTCATCGCGGAGGTCGTCGCGCACATTCCCGACACCTACGAGAAAACCGCAATCGAGTACGGCTGGTACTCCAACCGCACCCGCGGCTGGAGGAAGAAGCGCGGCCTGCTGCCCGCCGACCCGCCCGCGAAGGACCCCGCCGCCGACTCCGACAAGGGCTCCCTCGACCAGCGCCGCGCCTGGGCCCGCCTCATCCAGAAGGTCTACGAGGTCAATCCCCTCCTCTGCCCCCGCTGCGGCTCCGAAATGAAGGTCGTCGCCGTCATCGACGACGAGGACACCGTCTACAAGATCCTCCAGCACCTCGGCCTGCTCGCCCCCGAGGAGTCCCGCGCCCCGCCCACCCCCGCCGCGGCCTCACCCGCCGCTCCCCCGCCCTCGCCGCCTCCCCAGGCCTCCACCACACTCTCCGACACTTCCACGCTCCAAGGCCTCCTCGATGCGATCCCCCGCGACCTCTTCTCCGACGACCCGGCCTGGGACGCCCCCGATTCCCCAGGCCCTGACCACGCTTCTCAGCCCGACTCCGACCCCGGGAATCTCACCGACGACCGCGACGACGGCCCAGACCCCGAATCCGAGGACATCGCGTAGGGTCCCTTCGAGCCCGGCTCGCCGCGACCCGCGCTCCCCGTGTCGCCGCACGCCGGAAAACGCGCGACGCAGCCCTTGATTCGCGCCCGCCGCGAGGCCTAGAGTGGCCGTTCGTGAAGCGTTCGCGCCGCGAAAACCCCGCCGCCCTGCCCCCGACGCCCCCCGGGGGGCGTCGGGGGCAGCTCCAGGGCCAGATCCCCGCGGCCGGCGGCGCGGGGCGCGGTTTCGAACTTCCTATTCGACAACCTCACGGTCGTCCTCACCGGATGTCCTCCGCTGCTCCCAACCGGTAGCTCGTGCTCCGTCCGCCCTCCGCGCTCCGGACGAGGATCCGCCTCTCCATCAGCTCCTGAATGTCGCGCAGCGCCGTGTCGTGTGAGCACTTCGCCAGCCGGGCGTACCGCGTCGTCGTCAGCGCGCCCTTGAGGCCGTCGAGCAGCCGGTTGATCACCGCGCGCTGTCTCTCGCTCACGGGATGCCGGTTGATCCGCAGCCACAGGTCCGCGCGGCGCAGCGTCCCCGCCAGCGCCGTCTCTGCCGTCTGGATCGCCCGCCCGAGGCACGCCAGGAACCACTCGAGCCACGCCGTGATGTCCGGCCCCCCGCGCTGCGACCGCTCGAGCCGCCGGTAGTACTCGGTCCGCTCCGCCTCGATCTGCGTCGACATCGAGTAGAACCGCTGCTTCGTCCCGTCCGCCCGCGCCAGCGCCATGTCGGCCACCGCCCGCGCGATCCGTCCGTTGCCGTCCTCGAACGGATGGATCGTCAGCAGCCAGAAATGCGCGATCGCCGCCTTGATCACCGGGTCCGTCGCCGGCGGGGCGTTGAACCACTCGATGAAGCGCCGCATTTCGGCGTCCACGCGGTCCGCCTCGGGCGCCTCGAAGTGCACGCGTTCCCGACCCGGCGGTCCCGACACGACTTCCATCGGCCCCGACTCCGCCGTCCGCCAGCCGCCGACGGTGATCCGCCGCAGGCCGCTGCGCCCGGTGGGGAAGAGCGCCGCGTGCCAGGCGCCGAGCCGCTCCGCCGTCAACGGCCGCCCGGACTCCCGCGTCGCGTCGAGCATCAGCTCCACGATCCCGTCCACGTTCCGCGTCGCCTTCGGCAGCCCTCCCGCCTCCAGTCCCAGGCGCCGCGCGATGGACGACCTCACCTCGCGCGGGTCCAGCGCCTCCCCCTCGATCGCCCAGGACGTCACCACGTCCCCCGTCAGCGACGCGAGCCCGGCCTCGTCGCGGATCTCGAACCCGAGCGCCTCCATCCGTCCGATGAGCTTCCCCTGCCGGTGACGGACCGCCGCCAGCGGGGCGGCCAGCGCGGCGTCGTCCCAGGTGAAGTCGGGCCAGGAGGAGAGCTCGTGGATGAAGGTCATATAATACGCAGAATATGCGTTTCTAATACGACATGTCAACGATGACTGTGTCACTTATAACGCGCTTTCTGCGTCAAATAGTGGTTTGGAGGCCAGGTGCCGTCCGACTTCTCGGAAGGCGTGAACGTGCTGCGCCCGCTGTCCGGCGCAGACCCCGACTCCGGCCCGGACCCGGCGGACTTCGGACCCCGCCGACCCGCCCGCTCGACCGGCGGCAACGGGGGTGGTTTCGAATGTCCTAGAGCCGGAACTGCTCGGGCAGCAGGTCCAGGAGCGTCGTCGTCCCGTCCTCGCAGACGACGCGGAGGTTCGCGTGGAACTCCGCCATCACCTGCCGGCACGCGCCGCAGGGCCGCACGTCCTTCCCGCGCTTTCCCAGCGCGACGACCGCGATCGCGACGAACTCCCGCTTTCCTTCCGCGACGGCGCGACCGATGGCGACGCGCTCGGCGCACATCGCGAGGCCGTAGGAGGAGTTCTCGACATTGCAGCCGGTGACGATGGAGCCGTCGGCGCAGAGGAGGGCGGCGCCGACGCGGAACTTCGAGTAGGGGGCGTAGGCGCGTTTCGCCGCCTTGCGGGCGGCGGCGAGCAGCGCGCGGTCGGACGGCAGGCGTCTCATTTCCAGCCCTCCTCGACGCGTTTCCGCAACGCCGTCTTGAGCGAGTCCGGAGCGAACGCGGCGTCGACGGAGAAGAGAACGGAGCGCTTCAGCTCGGCCTTCGTGACGCCGAGCTCCTTTTCGGCGCGCTCGAAGTCCTGCGAGAGGGTGCTCCCCTGCACGCCGGGGTCGTCGGTGTTGAGCGTGACCTTCGCGCCCTCGCGGAGGAGCCGCGGGAACGGGTGGTCGGCGAGCCGCTCGACCGCGCGCGTCATCACGTTGCTCGTGAGGCACATCTCGAACACCGCGCCGCGCCGTTTCGCCTCGGCCAGCACCGCCGGGTCCTCCACGACGTGCACGCCGTGGCCGATGCGCACCGCGCCCATCTCGAGCGCCTCGCGGACGTTCGCGGCGGGGCCGGCCTCGCCGGCGTGGATGGTGAAGGGCACGCCGTGGCGCGCGGCGTCGGCGAATCCTTCGCGGTGGGCCGAGAGGGGCGCGCGCTCGTCGCCGGCGATGTCGAGGCCGACGACGCCGCCGTCGCGGTAGCGGTGCGCGAGCGCCGCGGCGGTCTTCGTCGTCTCCGGGCCGTGGTTGCGGATCCCGCAGAGGATCAGCCGGGCCGTCACGCCCGTCTCCCGCTCCCCTTCCGCCAGCCCCTCCAGCGCCGCCTCCACCGCTTCCTCCCCCGCGAATCCCGCCTTGACCCACAGCGTCGGCGAGAAGCGTGTCTCGAGGTAGATCACGCCGTCCGCCTTCGCGTCGCGGCAGGCCTCGACGGCGGCTCTTCGCAGCGCCTTGCGCGACCCGAGGACGGGGAGGAAGAACTCGAAAGTGTCGAGGAACATGGGCAACGAATGGCAGTCGGGCGGGACGCGGCAGCGCGATTCGGCGTCGGGGGGCCAGGGGAGGCCGGCGTCGCGGGCAAGGGCGACGAGCGTCGAGGGGCGCACGGCGCCGTCGAGGTGGTGGTGGAGGTCGAGTTTGGGGAAAGGCATGTTGGTGGTTGGTGGTTGGTGGTTCGTGGTAACGGCGGGCAGGGGAAGGGGACGGACGGGGCAGGTATGCCTCTGCGTCCACAGGATCCGGACGGCGAACCACCAACTACCAACCTCCAACCACCAACCCCCTACTTCAACTTCGGCAGCACCGCGGTGACCAGCCTTCCGAACCGCTCCGACGCGGCCGCGCCCGTCTTCAGGACTTCCTTGTGGTCCACGCCCGCTCCCGTCCCGCCGCCCGCGGCGGCGTTCGTGATGCAGGACAGGCCGAGCACGCGGATCCCCGCGTGGCGCGCGGCGAGGACCTCGAGGACCGTGCTCATCCCGACGGCGTCCGCGCCGATCGCCGCGAGCATCCTCACCTCCGCGGGCGTCTCGTACTGCGGCCCCGCCATCCCCGCGTAGACGCCCTGCTTCAGCTCGACGCCGCACTCGCGCGACGCAGCCAGCGCCGCTTCACGGAACCCCGGGTCGTACGCCGCCGACATGTCCACGAACGCCGGCATCCCCACCAGCGGGCTCTGCCCCGTCAGGTTGATCTGGTCGGTGATCAGCATCAGGTCGCCCGCCGCCAGCCGCGGCGAAACGCCCCCGGCCGCGTTCGTCACGATCAGGTTCTTCACGCCCCACCGCGCCAGCGACCGCACCCCGATCGTCACCAGCGCCGGCTCGTACCCCTCGTACAAGTGCCACCGCCCGCGCAGCAGCGCCACGCTCCGCCCCGCCAGCTTCCCCACCACCAGCTGCCCCGCGTGCCCCGCCACCGTGCTCATCGGGAAGCCCGCGATCTCGGTGTACGCCGCGACGCGCCGCCCCTCCACCTGCTCCGCCAGCGCCCCCAGGCCGCTTCCCAGCACGATCCCCACGTCCGGCGGCGCCCCGAACCGGTCCCCCAGAACCATGCACGGCGTCCTCGTGTCGGTCATTTCACCGCCTCCATCGCCCGCCGGATCCTCGCCCCCACGTCCGTGTTGTCCAGCACGCCCGCGAAGTCCCCGGCGTGCGGACCCCACGCATAGATCGAAACGTCGCACGCCTCGTGCCCCTTCGTCACCAGGTGCGTCGCCTGCACCTCCACCGGCACGAACTGCACCCCCGCCGCCTGCGACAGCGCGTGCCCGACCGCGTTCTGCGTCGCGTACTTCGCCCAGTCCGACGACGCCTTCTCCCCCAGCACCCTCAGCGCCTCGATCTGCGCCAGCAGGTCCTCCCCGACCTCCCACCCGGCGTTCGCCTTCACCACGTCCGCCAGCGGCGTCTTCCCGTCCGCCGCCGCCCGCGCCATCTTCTCCGCGCTCATCCTCTGCCCCCGCAGCCGGTCGATCGCCACCTTCTCCGTCACCATCATCCCGCCCGTCGCGTGGTCCGCCGTCACGATCACCAGCGTGTTCCCGTCCCGCTCCGCGAACGCCAGCACCCGCTCCACCGCACGGTCGAACGCCGTCACCTCCCGCGCCGCCGTCGCCGCGTCGTGCCCGTGGCACGCCATGTCGATCCGCCCGCCCTCGATCATCAGGAAGAACCCGTCGCCGTCGCCGGAGAGGATCTGAAGCGCCTTGAGCGACATTTCCTCGAGGGACGGCTGCACGGCGGGGTCGCGGTCGATGTCGTAATCCATGAAGCGGTCGGCGAAGAGGCCGACGACGCGGCCGTCGCGGCAGTCGAGGAATTCGGCGCGGCTCCGGAGGAACGTCCAGCCGCCGTCGCGGAACTGCTTCTGGAGTCCGTCGGGGAAGTAGACGAGGCCGCCGCCGAAGAGGACGTCGACGCCGGACTTGAGGAAGAGCTCGGCGATCTCGCCCTCGCGCTTGCGCTCGCTGCAGTGGACGGCGAAGGCGGCGGGGGTCGCGTGGGTGACGGTGGTCGTGGTGACGAGGCCGACGGCCTTGCCCTGCTTGCGGCACCACTCGGCGAGGACTTCGAGGTCGGTGCCGTCGGGGGTCTGGCCGATCGTGCCGTTCGTCGTCTTGCGCCCCGTGGAGTAGGCGGTCGCCGCCGCGGCGCTGTCGGTCACGAGCGCGTTGGCCGGGTAGGTCTTGACCAGCCCGACGAAGTTCGTCTTCTCGAGCGCCAGGCCCTCGTGGACGCCGGGCCCGGCGAGCCGCCCCAGCGTCACCTGCGAGGGCCCCATGCCGTCGCCGATCATCAGGATCACGTTCTTCGCCGGTTTCTCCGGCTTCGGCGTCTCGATGCTCCCGTCGTCGTTCCCGCCGAAGATGCAGCCCGCGCAGGCGAGCACGAGCGCCGCGCACGCCGCCAGCGCCGCGCGCCTCCCCGCCCGCCACAACCCGTCACCGCGATGCTTCATAGGGCTTCCCCAGCGCTCCAGGTGCACGTGCCTTCCCGACGAACCCGGCGAGAACGAGGATTGTAAGCAGGTACGGCAGACTTTGCGCGAGTTGCGGGGGGAGCTTCCCCTGGAGCGCGATCTGGGCGCGATCGGCCGCCGCGAACAGCAGGCACGCCGCCGCCGCGCCGAGCGGGTTCCACTTCCCGAAGATCATCGCCGCCAGCGCGATGTAGCCGCGCCCGGCGGTCATGTTCTGGACGAACTGGGAGACGTCGGCGGAGAGGGCGGCGCCGCCCATGCCGGCGAGGGCGCCGGAGAGGGCGAGGGCGCGGAAGCGTGTGGAGTTGGGGCGGACGCCGAGGGTATCGGCGGCGGCGGGGTGTTCGCCGACGGCGCGGAGGCGGAGGCCGGCGACGGTGCGCTGGAGGAAGAACCAGACGGCGGGGGCGGCGGCGAAGGCGAGCCAGGCGACGGGGGTGAAGGAGTAGGGGCCGATGCCCCAGCGCGGCATGGCGGCGACGACGGCGGAGTTGGAGGAGGAGGCGAAGACGAGGGTGCAGGCGAACTGCGTGGCGCCCATGGCGAGGATGTTGAGGGCGACGCCGGAGATGATCTGGTCGGCGCGGACGCGGATGGTGACGACGCCGTGGAGGAGGGCCATGGCGGAGCCGGCGGCGACCCCGGCCAGGAGGCCGACCCACGGCGCGTAGAAGCCCGCGTCCGCCGCGGAGCGCAGGCCGTCGGCGCTCACCGGCTCCAGCGCGTACGTCACGGCGGTCGCCGTGAACGCCGCGACCAGCATGATCCCCTCCAGCGCGATGTTCACAATCCCGGCACGCTCGCTCACCACCCCCGCCATCGCCGCCAGGATCAGCGGCGCGGCCAGGTTCAGCGTGCCCGCGGCCATCTCGAAAGGGACGCTCATGCGGCGGCCGCCTTCCGCGCCACCAGCCGGCGGAAGAGCTCGTTCCCGCAGATCACGAACAGGATCACCGCAGCCTGCAGGATCAGGACAATGTCCTTCGGCACCCCCTGGATCAGCAGCCCGATCCGTTCCAGCACGCCGAACAGCAGCGCCGCCAGCACGATCCCCGCCGGGTGATTCCTCCCCATCAGGCTCACCGCAATCCCGATGAACGCCGCCCGCGCGTACGACATCGCGTCGTCCTGCCGGTAGTTGTACTTCATCCCCATCACCAGGTCCGACGCCGCCAGCCCCGCCAGCGCCCCCGACAGCGCCATCGCCGACAGCGTCACACGCTTCACCGCGATCCCCGCCGCCCGCGCCGCCTCCGGGTTGTGCCCCACCGCACGCAGCTCGTAACCGCGAACGGTGCGGAACAGGTACACCGAAACGCCGGCCGCCGCGAGGAGCGCGAGGAACAGGGAGGCGTTGACCTGGACGTGGGAGGGGAAGAGCGGGATGCCGAGGGTGCGGGGGTCGCCGGGCTCGCGGGGCGGGGCGTCGGCCGGGCGCGCGCCGAGCCGCGGGAGGCGCGCGGACTCGCCGATGGCGGGGAGCTGGGGCGTCATGCCTTCCTTCGCCTTCCAGGGACCGTTCGCGAGGGAGTCGGTGTGGGCGACGGCGC
>JADLHC010000102.1 GCA_020849035.1 Planctomycetia bacterium | reverse complement strand
CGGCGCGAGGCGGCGGGGGCGTTCAAGGACGACCGGCAGAAATGCCCGAAGTGCGGGAAGATCGTGGACGTGGAGAAGCTCCAGTGCGCGATCCCGACGGCGCTGGCGCCGGCGTTCCTGTGCTTTGTGGGTGTGAAGGGCGGGGACGCGAACCCCGAGCTGGTGAAAGCGCTGGAGGAGGCGACGGGGTGCGGGTGGAAGTGGCTGACGGAGAAAGTGGAGCTGTAAGGGCAGTGACGAGCGGCGGGTGACGAGCGGCGAGGAGCGGCGTGCGCAAGGTCCTGATCGCGAACCGGGGTGAGATTTCCTGCAGGGTCGCTCGCGCCTGCCGCGAGGCGGGGATCGCGTCGGTTGCGGTCGCGACCGAGCCGGACCGGGAGGCGCTGCACGCGTTCGCGGCGGACGAGACGGTCGCGATCGGGAGCTACCTGGACGGGGCGGAGCTGATCGCGGCGGCGAAGGGCGCCGGCGCCGACGCGATCCACCCCGGGTACGGCTTCCTGAGCGAAAGCCACGTCTTCGCGGACGCCGTCGTGGCGGCGGGGCTGACCTGGATCGGGCCGCCCGGCGCGGCGATCCGGAAGATCGGCGACAAGATGTCGGGGAAGGCGGTGGCGGAGGCGGCGGGGGTGCCGACGGTGCCGGGGTGCAGCGGCGGGGACCAGTCGGACACGCACCTCAAGGCCGAGGCGATCAAGATCGGGTTCCCGGTGCTGGTGAAGGCGAGCGGCGCGGGGGGCGGCAAGGGGATGCGCGTCGTCGAGAGGGAGTCCGAGCTGGAGGACGCGATCAGCGCGTGCCGGCGCGAGGCGGCGGGGGCGTTCAAGGACGACCGGCTGCTGCTGGAGAAGTACCTCAGGCCGGTGCGCCACGTCGAGATCCAGGTCGTCGCCGACACGCACGGCAACGTCCTCCACCTCGGCGAGCGCGACTGCAGCGTCCAGCGCCGCCACCAGAAAGTCGTCGAGGAGTCGCCGAGCCCCGCGATCCCGCCGGCGACGAGGGACGCGATGGGAAAGGCCGCCGTCGCCCTGATGAAAGCCGCGGGGTATGTGAACGCCGGGACCTGCGAGTTCATCGTGGACACCGCGGGCAGGTTCTACTTCCTCGAGGTCAACGCCCGCCTCCAGGTCGAGCACCCCGTCACCGAGACCGTCACGGGCCTCGACCTCGTCCAGCTCCAGCTCCTTGTCGCCGCCGGGAAGCCCCTTCCCCTGAAACAGTCCGACGTCACGTTCCGCGGCCACGCGATCGAGGTCCGCGTCTACGCCGAGGACCCGCAGCGCGAGTTCATGCCCTCCGCCGGGCGCGTCCTCGAGTACGACGAGCCGCGGGGCGTGCGCATCGACACGGGGGTGCGGCGGGGAAGCGCGGTGCCGCCGGACTACGACCCGATGCTCGCCAAGCTGATCGCGAGCGGCCGCACGCGCGCCGACGCCATCGCCTCCGCGCGTCGCGCGCTCCGGGAGTTCTGCGTCCTCGGCGTCCGCACCAACATCGCCTACCTCGACGCCATTCTCGCCCACCCCGACTTCGCCGGCGGCCACGCGACGACCGACTTCCTCGCGAAGAACTTCCATGCCTGGCGCCCGCCGTCCGTCCCCGTCACGCCCGAGGTCCTTGCCGCCGTCGGGGCCTCCGAGCCCGCCGCCGCCCGCGCCGCCGCTTCCGCCGACCACGACCCCCACTCGCCGTGGCGCGCCCGCGACGCCTGGAGGAACCTGTGAAGGTCCGCTGCGACGGCCGGGAGCACGAGGCGAGCCCCGCGGGCGCGAAGAAGCTCGACGACGGCTCGTGGCTGGTGAACGGGAAGCGCGTGCGGGTGGCGAGGACGGCTGCGGGGATCGAGGCGTGGTGCGACGGGCACGTGTGGCGGCTGGAGGCGGCGGAGGCGGGGGCGCGGAAGAAGGCGGGGAAGGGGCACGAGGGGATCGTGAGCCCGATGACGGGAAAAGTGCGGCAGGTGCCGGCGAAGAAGGGGCAGCGGGTCGAGGCGGGGACGGTGCTGGTGATCGTGGAGGCGATGAAGATGGAGTACCGGGTGACGGCGCCGCACGCGGGCGTGGTGAGCGACGTCAAGGTGGCGGCGGGGGCCCTGGTGGACATGGGGCAGGTCCTGGCGGAGCTGGACGAGGCCCCGAAGTAGGCCGGTTTCCGCCTCCGCGACCGCGGCTTACAATGGAGCCGGCATGAACCTTCCCCCGGCGATCACTCTCATCGAAGTCGGCCCGCGCGACGGCCTCCAGAACGAGCGCGAGATCGTCCCCGTCGAGGGCAAGGTCGCCTTCGTCGAGGCGCTCGCCGACGCCGGCCTTCGCGAGATCGAGGTGTCGAGCTTCGTGTCGCCGAAATGGGTCCCGCAGCTCTCCGATGCCGCCGAGGTGTTCGCGCGCCTGAAACCGCGCCCGGACGTCGCGTACTCGGCGCTCGTCCCCAACATGAAGGGCCTCGAGCGCGCGCTCGCCTGCGGCGTCCGCCGAATCGCCGTCTTCACGGCTGCGACCGAGGGCTTCTGCAGGCGCAACATCAACATGACCGTGGACGGGTCGCTCGACGTCTTCCGCCCCGTCGTCGCCGAGGCGAAGAAGCAGGGCGTCTTCGTGCGCGGCTACGTCTCCGTCGTCTTCGGCTGCCCCTACGAGGGCGCCGTCGACCCGGCGAAGGCCGTCGCCGTCGCCCACCGCCTCGCGGACCTCGGCTGCGACGAACTGTCCCTCGGCGACACGATCGGCGTCGCCGTGCCCGCGGGCGTCGAGGCCGTCCTCTCCCTCCTGAAATTCCCCGTCGCGCAGACCGCGATGCACTTCCACGACACGCGCGGCACCGCCCTCGCCAACGCCTTCCAGGCCGCCATCATGGGCTGCTCGCGCTTCGACGCCAGCGCCGGCGGCTTCGGCGGGTGCCCCTACGCCCCCGGCGCCGCCGGCAACGTCGCGACCGAGGATCTCGTCTACGCGTTCGAGGGATGCGGGTCGAAGACGGGCGTAGACCTGCATCGCCTCGCGGCGGCGTCGCGCCTCGCGGGCGTGGCGCTCAGGAAGGAGCCGCCGGGGCGGATGTACAGGGCGCTGAAGTCCGCTACTTGTTGAAGTAGAACTTCGCCGCCCCCGTGCCGGCCGAGGGCGATCCGCCGCCCGACCAGGGGCCCCAGCCCGAGGAGTTGTGCGCGCGGACCCACCAGCGGTAGTACGTGTACGTCGCCGAGGGCCAGACGGTCTTGGAGTTCGTCGTCGTCGTCCACGCGTAGTAGTACTTGTAGCTCCCGCCCGAATAGTACTGCAGGTACATCTCGTACTTGTCCGCCCCGGCGACGGCGCCCCACTTGAACGCGACCGAGGGGCCCCATTTCGAAGTGCCGCCGGAGGGGCTCAGCGCCGCCGGGGCCGCCGGCACGGGCGGTGCCGGCATCCCGTAGAACTCCGCGTAGGCGCTTCCCGGCCCCCAGCCCGCGGCGTTGTGCGCCCAGACGGCGAAGCGGTAGTAGCCGGCGGTGGAGATTGTGGCGGTCGTGGTGGCGGCGACGGGGAAGCCCTCGGCGTGCAGGACCCAGGCGTAGCCGTTCCAGCGCTCGATCTGGACGTGGAAGGTGTCCACTGCGAACTCGTCCATCGGGCTCCACGTGAGGGTCACGGGGCTGGTCGCCGGGGCGTCCCCGTCCGGGGAGAGCCCGAGCGGCGCAGGAGGCGGCGTGCCCGGGGCGATCAGGGCCGCAACGTCCGCCATGAACGAGACCCATGGGAAATACGATCCGGGGTCGCTCTTGTTCCACGGCTGGACCTGGCTGTGGGCGACGACGCCGGACTTCTTGTAGGTGTCGTCCGGTTCGTCATAGGCGTTGCCGGAGGGGTGCACGACCGGGACGTCGTACTCGACGCAGAGCCAGGCGACGAGCTTCGTGAGGGAGTCGAGAAGGGCCGGCGTCCACGTGGACGCCTTGCCGGCGTACCCGGCGCACTCGATGCCGATGGAGCGCTTGTTGTAGTAGGTCGCGTGCCACGCGATGTTGTCGTCGGCGACCATCTGCGTGATCTCGCCGGTGGGCGAGACCACGTAGTGCGCGCTCACCCCCGACGCCGGGGACTTGAACCACGACACGGCCCCGGAGTAGGTCCCTTCCGTCGTGTGGATGACGACGGCGTCGATGTCGTAGCTCGATTCGCGCGTCGAGGAGGTGTAGTTCGGCGAAGCGCTCCACTTCACCGGGGGCTTGGAGACCTGCGCCGAGGCGGCGACAGAGGCCCACAGCAGCACGGCGGCGACCGGAACGGCCTGGAACCCACGCATCTCGCCTCCTCTCACGCCCGGCTGGTCCTGCGGCGACGCACGCCGCGTTCTGGAGTCGGTGCGGAAGGGAAGGCGTGGCGTCAGCGGAATTCCGTCAGATTCCTGCGATGCGCAAGGCCAGCAGGCAGGAGACCTTGCGGCCGGGCCGGGGGAAAGGGAATGCCGCTGATGCCCGGGCCGCGGATCCGCACGGGATCGCGTGGACCCGCCCCCCCCGGAGACCAAACGCCCATCCCCGACTGTTGACCGTCTCGGCCCCATGTGCTAGAGATACCGCCCCACTTTTCCCGAACATTCGCGCCGCCGGGCGCCGGGAACCACGCACCTTCTTACGCATAAGGAGCAGGAATGACCGGTTCGATCATGAAGCGCTTGCCCTCGGTGCTCGCGACCGCCGCCTTCGCCCTCATCGCGGGCGGAACCGCGTTCGCCGGCGAGGGCGACCTCGCCATCCCGGATCTGCACAAGGCGTTCTTCACCATCTTCGGCAAGCAGATCTCCGCCTGGAACCTGCTCCTCTACGGCGCCCTCGTCATCACGGGCACGCTCGGCATCAGCCTGCTCCTGCGCCGCCAGATCACGGTCCTCCCGGCGCACAAGTCCATGCTGGACATCGCCGAAATCATCTTCCAGACCTGCAAGACCTACCTCATCCAGCAGGGCCGCTTCCTCGTCATGCTCTTCATCCTCATCGGCGGCGCGATGGCCTACTACCTGGTGGGCCTTCAGCACAAGGGCATCGGCACCGCGCTGCTCGTGCTCCTGTTCTCCGTCGTCGGCATGGCGGGCTCGTACGCGGTCGCCTGGTTCGGCATCCGCGTCAATACCTACGCCAATGCCCGGACGGCGTTCGCCGCTCTCAAGGGCCAGCCGTGGGACGTGGTCAGCATCCCGCTTCGCGCGGGCATGTCGATCGGCCTGTACCTGATCTCGCTCGAGCTCGTGATGATGGTCATCATCCTGCTGTTCCTGCCGCGCGAGATCGTCGGGTACTGCTTCCTCGGCTTCGCCATCGGCGAGTCGCTCGGCGCCTCCGCCCTCCGCATCGCGGGCGGCATCTTCACGAAAATCGCCGACATCGGCTCCGACCTCATGAAGATCGTGTTCAACGTCAAGGAGGACGATCCCCGCAACCCCGGCGTCATCGCGGACTGCACCGGCGACAACGCCGGCGACTCGGTCGGTCCCACGGCCGACGGCTTCGAGACGTACGGCGTCACCGGCGTCGCCCTCATCTCCTTCATCACGCTGGCGCTGACGTCGGGCGTCGCCGGCAACTGGGAGGTGCTCCAGGTCAAGCTCATCGTCTGGATCTTCGCGATGCGCTTCCTCATGGACTTCATGTCCGGCTGCTCGTACTTCATCAACGAGGCGATCTCCAAGGCGAAGTACGGCGGGATGAAGATGTTCGACTTCGAGCAGCCGCTGACGCGCCTGATCTGGATCGCGTCGATCCTGTGCATCTCGACGTCGTACTGGATGAGCTGGCTGCTCCTGCACGACATCACGGTGGTCAAGGTCGTCAACGGCGTGGAGACGACGATCGCGATGCCGAAGCTCTGGTGGCAGCTCGCCTCGATCATCAGCTGCGGAACGCTGGCCGCGGTGCTGATTCCCGAATTCACGAAGGTGTTCACCAGCTCGCACAGCAAGCACGTGCACGAGATCGTCACGGCCTCCCGCGAGGGCGGCGCTTCGCTCACGATCCTCTCGGGCCTCGTGGCGGGGAACTTCAGCGCGTTCTGG
>JADLHC010000101.1 GCA_020849035.1 Planctomycetia bacterium | reverse complement strand
CTTCATCGACCCGCTCTTCTCCTCCGGCGTCCACCTCGCCCTCGTCGGCGGCCTCGCGTCGGCCGCGACGATCTGCGCCTCGATGCGGGGCGAGGTCAGCGAGGCCGAGGCGGGCCAGTTCCACGACCGCTACGTCCGCAAGACCTACACCAGGTTCGTCGTGATGGTCGCCGGCTTCTACAACCAGATCCGCCAGCAGAACACGGTCACGCTCAAGGGCGTCGAGCCCCGGAATTTCCAGGACGCGTTCAACCTCATCCAGCCCGTCGTCTCCGGCAATACCGACGTCAACCACCGCGACCTGAACCTCGAGGTGGTCGAGAAGACCATGAAGTACACGACCGACATGATGCTGGAGCTGCACAACATGCCGACGGGGAATCCGGTCGCGAAGCTCATGTCGAAGAAGGTCCTCGACGAGGACATCGGCGACCCGTTCGACGCGATCGACGGGCGCTACATCCGCATGAAAACCGGGCAGCTCGGCCTCGTGGAGATGGGGCGCGCCGAGTCCTGGTTCCAGGGCCTCAAGGAGTCGTTCGTGAAGCTGGTGCTCCGCGGTCGCGACGCCATGAAGGTCTAGCGAGGGCAGAAAAAAACGGGACCCGCCGAAGCGGATCCCGTCCGTTCTTCCCGACCGCTACTTCTGCTCGTACCGCTTCTTGAACTCCTCCGCCGCCTTCGCGCGGCGCTCCTTCTCCTCCGGCGGCATCTGGCCGATGTACCAGCGGTGGTCGGCCGACGCCAGCACCTCGTCGAGCTTCGCCTTCAGGGCCGCGGCGGCCTTCTTCTTCGCCTCGTCCCTGGAGTCGTGGTGCTTCTCGACGAGCTCCTCGAGCTCGGGGACGTACTCGGAGTAGAACTTCTTGGCGACCTCGTACGTTCCGTGCCAGTGCGTGTAATCGGGGCCCATCATGGAAGCGCCGTGGCGCGCGCGCCGGCCCTCGTGGTGCCAGATCTCGTACCAGATGAAGTCGACCTTGTTCGAGAACTCGACGGGCTTGAGCAGGGGTTTGGCCAGCGCGTACAGGGCGGCGCCGGGGATGGCGTACTTGTCGTTGTAGAGCGTCACCAGCCCGTCGTACTGCGTGTAGAAGTTGTCCACCCAGCGCTTGTTGTGGCAGTTCAGGCAGACGTCGACCATGTTGGAGCGACGAGTCTTCCAGTCCACGTCCTTCCCGGCGAGACCCATCTTGGCGTCGGAAATCTCCGGTCGGATGGACACCGCGGGCCTGTTGTTCCAGCTGATGCGCAGCCCCACGTCGTGCGTCACGGCCTGGTTCTTCGTCGCGGACATGTGGCACGTCGCGCAGGTCGGCGCCGCGGAGTAGTCCTCGCCCACGATCCATTTCGGCGAGTCCAGGTTCATCTCGTCCTCATGGGCCTTGAACGCGATGCCGTGCTTCGACTCCTCGTAGATCTCCTTCTGCGGATGGTCCGGGCCCATGTGGCACTTGCCGCAGTTGTCCGGGTACCGCGCCTGTGCCGCCGAGAACGTGTGGCGGCTGTGGCACGCGGCGCACGAGCCTTCGGATCCGTCCGGGTTGATGCGGCCGATCCCCGTGTTGGGCCAGGTCGCGGGATCGAGCTTGCCGTTCTCGAGCACTTTCACCACCGAGCCGTGGCACTGCCAGCAGCCGTTCACGGCGGCGGCGGAGACCCCGTCCGGGAACCCGGCCGTCTTGAACGCGTTGTTTCCCTCCACGACCTCGGCCAGCGTGTTGTCCAGCGACCCGAGGATGCGGGCGCCCTTGGAGTGGTGCGACGCCGCAAACTCTCCCGCCTCCTTCTCGTGGCACTTCGAGCAGTCCTTCGGGCTCACGATCACGGCGATGCGGAAGCTGTAGTGCTCGATCGCGTCGGGGTCGCCTTCGTTGGCCTGGTGGCACTCGAAACACCCGACGTTGGCGCGGTAATGGCGGCTGGCGCCCCACATCTGGTAGAGCGCCGGGCTCTTCTCCCTGTGGCACTCCGCGCAGCTCGCGGACTCCTTGCTGAGTGTCGCGGGAAGCTTCGCTCCACCTGCCGCCGGAGGGGGATCCTCGGCGTGGACAGTCCAGACGGCCGCTGCGAAAAGGCAGATCGCAGCGACCAGCAGCACGATCGTCCGCTTCATGGCGTTCGCTCCTGATGACGCAGCGCGACCCCGGTTGAAGGACTCGGCTTGCCGGTGGCGGCTGGTCTCGAAGCGCGGCGCGCTGCAGCTGCTTCCGGGCCAGCGGACGAAGGACGAGCGTCGACGACTCAGTGGCGCCCTTATTGTGAACCTATCGGTCCGGAATGCAAGAAAATCACCGCAATGCCGCGCCCCGGATGCAGAGGCCTCCGCGGGAATATCGGAGCGCCCGGACAACCCGCCGTCGTAAGATGCCCGGTCGCCACGTCGGCATGAACCCTCCCTCCGGCACCCTGATCAATCTCCTCCTCGTCGAGAGCGATCCCGCCTCCGTCGGCGAGATCCGCACTCGCCTGTCGGAGTCGGGAGACCGCTCTCTCCGCCTCGATGTCGCCTCCTCGATCGCGGAGGCCCTCGAGAAAGTCTCCGCCGGCGGCGTCGGTGCGCTCCTGCTCAGCCTCGAGCTCCCCGACCTCTCGGGGCCCGCCGCCATCGCCCACATCCGCTCCCGCGCCCCACTCGTCCCTATCCTCATCCTCGTGCGCCCCGAAGACTCCGCCCTCGGCGGCGATTTCCTCCGCGCCGGCGCCCAGGACTACGTCGTCCGCGGCCTCATCAACGCCACCTTCCTCGTCCGGCGGATCCGAAGCGCCATCGAGCGGAAGCGCATCGAGGAGGAGGGGCGGCTCCTCACGGCGGTCTCCCTCGCCGTGGGACAGGGCGAGGATTTCGACAGGGTTCTGCAGAGGTCCCTTCGGGAGATCTGCCTCTACTGCGGCTGGGACTACGGACAGGCCTGGCTCCCGGACGCGGCGGGGGACGGGCTCCTGCCGGGCCCGTTCTGGGCGAGAGACGACGCGGCGCTGGCATTCCGGGCGGCCAGCCAGGGCGGGCAGCCTGCCGCCGCCGCCGATCTGCCGTCGACGGCGCTGCGTGAGCAGGGGCTCATCCACTGCGAGGACCTCGCCGGCGATGCCCGGTTCCTTCGCGCCGGCGCGGCTGCCCGCGCGGGATTCCGGTCCGGTGTCTTCATTCCCGTGCCCGCGGGCAGCCGGATCGTCGCCGTCATCGAGTTCTTCATGCGCCGTCCCAGGCAGGACGACACGAGGCTCTTCACCATCGTCAACGCCATCGCGGCCCAGTTCGGCCAGTCCCTCCTCCGCCGGAAGGCCGAGGACGACCTTCATCGCAGCGAGCGGCACTTCAGGAAGATCGTCGAGAACGTCTACAACGGATACATCATCCAGGAAGGCGGCGTGATCCGCGAGCTCAGCGACGGGACGGCGGCTGTCTTCGGGTACACGGCCTCCGAACTGGCCGGAAGGCCGATCCTGGGTCTCGTCGCTCCCGAGTTTCGCGAGGACGTGAAGCGCCGGTACGAGTCGGGGTACGAGGGGGCCTACGAAATCGTCGGCCTGCGGAAGGACGGCTCGCGCTTCCATGCCGAGGTCGTGGGGTTCGACCACCGCTGGTCGGGCCGGCCTGCGAGGCTGGGTGCGGTGCGGGACGTTTCGGCGCGCCGGTCGGCCGAGGAGAGGCTTGCGCGGCTGAACGACTGTTTCCTGAGTTTCGGGCCGGACCCAGCGGGGAACATCGACCGCCTGGTGGCGCTGTGCGGGCAGGCCATGAATGCGCTGTGGGCGGTGTACTGCGTGGAAGGGAAGGCGGGTCTGGATCTGGCGGGGCAGTGGCAGGTTCCGGAGGGGCTGGCGTCGGCGGGCGGTCCGCTGACGGCCTTCGCGACGCAGGTCCTGGGATCCGCGCGGACGGAGACGATATTCACGGGCGGGCGGGGGGTGGTGCGTCACGGGGAGACGAACCCGAGCATCCTGCGCGGGCCGGCGGCGACGTATGCGGGCCGCGTCGTCTGGATCACCGGCGAAGCTCGCGGGAGCCTGGTCGTCGGGCTGCCGGGCGATGCCGATCCCAGGCGCGAGGACTCGCGGTACATGGGCATCGTCGCCAGCGCGATCGGGGTGGAGGAAGAGCGGCGCCTGGAGCGCGACAAGCTCCGCGCGATGGAAGAGCAGATGCGGCAGACGACGAAGATGGAGGCGATCGGCCGGCTTGCCGGGGGCGTCGCGCACGACTTCAACAACCTGCTCACGGCCATCGTGGGGTACGCCGAGCTGGCGCGGGACCGGTTCGGCGAGGACGATCCCGCGCGCCGCGAGATGGACGAGATCCTGAAAGCCGGGGAGCGCGCGTCGGGGTTGACGCGGCAGCTCCTGGCGTTCAGCCGGCGGCAGGTGCTGCAGCCGCAGGTCCTCGACCTGAACGCGGTCGTGGCGGACATGGAGAAACTGCTTCGGCGGCTGATCGGCGAGAGCATCCGGCTGGAGATCAGCCTGGCGCCGGATACGGGGCCCGTGAAGGCCGACCGGGGCCAGCTGGAGCAGGTGGTCGTCAACCTGGCGGTGAACGCGCGCGACGCGATGGGCGGGAAGGGGACGCTCACGCTGGCGACGCGCCGGGTCGAGGCCGTCGAAGTTGCGCCGGCCCCCGGGATGCAGTCCCTGCGCCCGCAGGCCTTCGCCCGGCTGTCCGTCACCGACACGGGCGTGGGGATGACCGAGGAGGTGATCTCCCACATGTTCGAACCCTTCTTCACGACGAAGGACCGGGGGAAGGGGACGGGACTCGGGCTGGCGACGGTCTACGGCATCGTGCGCCAGAGCGGGGGGCACATCCAGGTGCGGAGCGCGCCGGGGGCGGGGACGACGTTCGAGATCGACCTGCCCTGCACCGAGGTCGCGGGCGCCGCGGTCCCCGCGCAGGAGCAGCCCCACCCGTCCCCCAAGGGTCCGGAGACGATCCTCGTGGTCGAAGACGAGGATGCCCTGCGCGCCCTGGTGGTCCGGGCTCTCCGCGGGCTGGGCTACACCGTGCTCGAAGCCGGCGACGGGCCTTCGGCCGTACGCGCGGCGGCAGGGCATCCGGGCGAAATTCACCTCCTCGTCTCCGACGTCGTCATGCCCGGACCCAGCGGCCCGGAAACCGCCCGGGAAATCGCGCTCCACCGACCCTCCATGAGAATCCTGTTCATCTCCGGTTACGCCGACGACGCCCTCGGGAAACACAGCATCGTCCCCCAGGGCGCGTCGTTCCTGGCGAAACCGTTCAGCCCGAGGAATCTGGCCGTGAAGGTGAGGGAAGTGCTCGAAACTCGTCCTGTCTGATGCGCAGCGCAGGTCCGGCGTGATCGGGACTCTTCGCGAGGATTGTCCAGGATGCCCGTGAGCCCGACCGGGTCGTCGCAGGGGAGAAGGGCCTGGGGCCCGTGGCGGCGCAGTCCGCTCCTGATCGCCCTGGCCGTGTTTGCCGTGATGGGCGCGGCGGCCGGCTGGACCTGGGGCCAGCTTCGCCGATCCGTCGAGGAGCGGCATGCCGCCGCGCACGATGCGGAGGCGCAGCAGGTCGTCGCAGATCTCGAGAACAGGATGTTCATCTACGAGAACTCGCTCCGCGGCGCGCAGGGCCTCTTCGCCGCCAGCCGGTCGGTCGAGCGTGTCGAGTGGCGTGACTACGTGGCTGGGCTCGACCTGGAGGCGCGCTATCCCGGCATGCAGGCCATGGGGTACCTGGCCCGGGTCGAGGCCGCCGATCTCGATGCGCACGTGGCCGCCGTCCGCGCCGAGGGCCTGCGCGAGTACCGTGTGTGGCCCGCGACCGCCTCCGCAACCGTGTGGCCGGTCTGCTACGTCGAGCCCGCCCGCGGCGCGAACCTCCGGATCCTGGGATTCGACCTCTCCTCCGAACCCGCCCGCCTCGCGGCTATGGAGCGGACGCGCGACACCGGCTTCGCGACGCTCACCGCCTCGCTCCTCCTGCAGACCGAATCCGCCGAGGCTCCCCAGCCCGGCGCGCTCCTGCTCCTGCCTGTCTACGCGAATGGACGCCCTCACGCGACCGTCGAAGAGCGGCGCGCTGCCATCGTCGGTTACGTCTGCTGCGCCTTCCGCATGCACGACTTCATCGCCTCCGCCCTCGGCGACAGGCGGGATTCCCTGGTCGCGCTGGACGTGTTTGACGGGAACGAGATCCTGCAGGACCGCCGCATCAACCTGCCCGAGCCCGCCGGGATGCTCGATCGGGAGCCCGAGGCGACCCTGCGGCACATCGACGTGGCGGGCCGGCCATGGACGCTTCGCTTCCGTCCCGCCGTCGATCCCCGCTGGGCCGCGCGGGAACGGGAGGCGGACGCGCAGGGCGCCGTCGGATTCGTCCTCGCCGGCCTGCTCTCGCTCGTGACCTGGCTCCTCGCCGGGACGCGCGCCCGCGCGCTGCGGATCGCCGACGCCATGACGGAGTCGGCGCGGACGTCGGAGGAGGCGTACCGGCAGCGCGCAGCGGAGCTGGCGGAGGCCAACCGGACGCTCCGCCTGCGCGACCAGGAAATCCGCCTCCTGTTCGAGAGGACGAACGACGCCGTCATCACGATGGACGGCGAGGGCCGGATCAGGAGCTGGAATCCCAGGGCCGAGGCCATGTTCGGCTGGCGCGAAATCGACGCGGTCGGCAGGGCCGTCACCGAAACCGTCGTCCCGGCGAGGATGCGCGAATCCGTCAGGTCCGAGTTCGCCCGCTTCCTCGAGTCCGGAGAATCCGCCGCGCTGGACCGGGTCATCGAGGCCGAGGCCCTCCGGCGCGACGGGACCGAGGTTCCCGTCGAATTCACCCTCGTCGCCACGCAGGGCGCCTCCTCCTGGCTCCTGACCGCCTTCATCCGCGACATCTCGGTCCGTAAACTGGCCGAGGCCGAGCTGAAAAGGGCGAGCGAGGCGGCCCTCGCGGCCAGCCGCGCGAAAGGCGAGTTCCTCGCCAACGTCAGCCACGAGATACGGACGCCGATGAACGGGATCATCGGCATGACCGAACTCGCACTGGGGACCAACCTGACCGCCGAACAGCGCGAGTACCTCGAGACCGTCCGCAAGTCCGCCCGCAACCTGCTGGCGCTCCTGAACGAAGTCCTCGACCTCTCGAAGATCGAGGCGGGCAAACTCGAGGTGGACAACGTCGCCTTCCGCGTCCGCACCGTCGTGGCGGAGGCTGTCCGGTTGCACCAGTTCCGCGCGCAGGAGAAGGGGCTTTCCCTCGCCTGGGTCTGTTCCCCGGACGTCCCCGAGATGATCCAGGGCGATCCTCTTCGAATGGGTCAGGTCCTCGGGAACCTGGTCGCCAACGCCATCAAGTTCACCGAGCGGGGCTCCGTGGAAGTCCGCGTCGGCGTGGACGAACCGCCCGGCGCCCGGCCGCTCCTGCACCTGGCGGTGCGCGACACCGGAATCGGCATCCCGGCGGAGAAGCAGCCCCTGCTGTTCCAGGAGTTCACGCAGGTGGACGCCTCGAGCACGCGCCGGTACGGCGGGACGGGCCTCGGTCTCGCGATCTGCAGCCGGCTGGCCGCCCTCATGGGCGGCCGGACCTGGGTCGAAAGCGAACCCGGGAAAGGCTCTACGTTCCACTTCGCGATCCCCCTCCTGGCCGCGCGCACTCCCGCCGCCGGCGCCGCATCGCCGGCCCCGGCGCCCTCCGCACCGGCACGGCGGCTGCGCCTGCTCGTCGCCGACGACGATGCCGTGAACCGCGTGCTCGCGACGACGATCCTCGGGAAACGCGGGCACGACGTGGAAGCCGTGGCGGGCGGAGCGGCCGTGCTGGAGGCGCTCCGCCGGAACCGCTTCGACGCCGTCGTCATGGACGTGCAGATGTCGGATATGGACGGCCTCTCCGCGACCGCCGCCATCCGCCGGGGCGACGCCGGAGACGCCGCCCGGGCCGTCCCCGTGATCGCCATGACCGCCCACGCCCTGCCGGGCGACCGCGAGCGCTTCCTCCATGCCGGTATGTCCGCCTATCTCGCCAAGCCCGCGGATCCCGCGGAACTCGCGACGCTCGTCGAGAATCTCGCGGGGGAAGCGCCCCGGGCGGGCTCGCGGGCGTTCGCCGCGGCGGAGGCGCTTCAGCGCGTCGGCGGAGACCCCGAGGTGCTCCGGGACCTCGCGCTGACCTTCATCCGCGACCACGACCGCATGGTGAAGGCCCTTCGCGAGGCATCCCTCTCCCGCGACATGCCCGCGCTCGAGCGTGTCGGCCACTCGCTTCGCGGCGCCGCCGGCATCTTCAGCGCGACGCGGGCGACGCGGGCGGCGATGATGGTGGACGAGCTGGCGCGCGCGAACGACCCGGCCGTGTTCGCTGCGGTGCCGGTGCTGGAGATGGAGCTGGGGCGCCTGAAGCAGGAGCTCGAGCGGACGATTTCGGAGGGCGGGGCGTGAGGATCCTCGTGGCGGAGGACGATCCGGTTTCCCGGCGGCTCCTGGAGGTGACGCTGCGCAAGTGGGGTCACGAGCCGGAGGTGGCGCAGGACGGCCTGCAGGCCTGGGAAGCGCTCCGGAGGCCCGACCGGGCGTCCTTCGCGATCCTGGACCTGATGATGCCGGGCCTCTCGGGAATCGAGGTCTGCCGGCGCGCGAGGGCGCTGGGGCAGCCGGCGCCGCTCTACGTCATCCTCCTGACGGCCCGTTCGGAGACGGAGACGGTCGTGGAGGCGCTGGAGGCCGGCGCGGACGACTACGTGCTGAAACCGTTCACGCCCGACGAGCTGAGGGCGCGCATCGGCGCCGGCGCGCGCGTCGTGGACCTGGAGCAGAAGCTGGCGGGGCGCGTGGAGGAGCTCGAGCGGGCCCTGGCCGAGGTCAGGGAACTGCGCCAGCTCCTCCCGATGTGCTCCTACTGCAAGAAGGTGCGCAACGACGGCAATTTCTGGGAGCGCGTGGAGAACTACATCGGCACCCGGATGCAGGCCCGCGTGTCCCACAGCGTCTGTCCCGAGTGCGCCGAGAAGTTCCTGCGGGACGACCCCGGCCTGATGGGTCCTTCGTCGCAGGGGCGCTGAGGACCTCCGCCGCCTAGAGCGTCTCCTCGAACACACCCGTCTCCCGGTTCTTCCGGACGTTCTGCCAGTCGAAGTACCGGCCGTTCATCGCGATGTAGACGCCGTGAGGAAGGGTCTGCACGAACGCGAGCGCGCTCCCCAGGTTGAACAGCCCGTCGGAGCTCCCGAACTTGTACGGGACCATCGCGCCCGTGAGGACGACGGTCTTCCCGCGGATCGCGGGGCCCAGGGTGCGTGCGGTGACCTCCATCGTGTCCGTCCCGTGGGTGATGACGATCCGGTCCTCGGCGGCCTTCAGGCACTGCTCGAGGATCACGGAGCGGTCCGAGTAGGTCATCTCGAGGCTGTCGATCATCATCAGCGTCCTCACCTCGAGTTCGAGCCGGCAGCGCCCGAGCGCGAGCATCTCGGGCACGTGGGTGTCCTTGAAGAACAGGCTGCCGGCGAGCTCGTTGTATTCCTTGTCGAAGGTGCCGCCGGTGACGAAGACGCGGATGGCCATGAGTGGAAGGGTCCGATTGGGCAGGAGCGGAACGGGATCAGGACGGGCATCGTAGGCTCGCGCCGCCCGCGATGGCAATTCCCGTCGGCCGGGTCAGCGGCGCTCCACGGGCTGCCTCGGGCGCCGGCCCGCCTCCATGTCGATCGTCGCGAGCCGCAGGTAGAACATCCCGAGCCCTGCCGCGCCGGGGTAGAGCCCCTCGCCGTCCCACGGCAGCAGCGCGCCCGAGCCCTCCGGGCGCTCCGCCCAGGGGCCCGGCGCAGGCCCCGCCTGCGTGCGCAGCACGTCCGCGACCCGCCGCGCTTCTTCCAGCCACGCTCCGTCGCGCGTGAGCTCGAAGGCGTCGAGGAAGAGCTCGCCGAGGCCGGCGCCGCCGGAGGCGAGGTCGGCGGAATCGAAGGGTCGGCGTTCGGCCTGGTCCATGGCGCGCTTGGCGCCTGCGGCGGCCTCGCGGAGGAAGTCGAGGTAACGGACGTCCCTGGTGGAAACGAAGAGGCGCGCGAAGAAGCGGCCGACGCCGGCGGTGCCGAAGGAGAAGCCGGGGACCGCGGCGGCGGGGCCTTCGCCGGTGACGGCGGGCCAGAGGGAGGCGCGATCGCTGCGGCGGGCCTGGTCGACGAGCCAGTCGGCGACCTTGCGAGGTGTGGCGAGCCAGCGATCGTCGCGGGTGGCGGCGTGGGCGCGGAGGAAGGCGAGGGAGATACCTGCGGCGCCGTGGGTGATGCCGGTATAGACGCGGGGGAGGGAGAGCTGGGCGCGCCACCAGCAGCGGCCGCCGAGCTCGGTCCTGACGGCCTCGAGCCAGGCGACGGCCTCGAGCGCGAGATCGCGCCAACGGGACTCGCCCGAGGCGTCGGCGAGATCGAACAGGAACAGCGCGATTCCCGCGGCTCCGCCGGCGACGGTGGTGTCGTCGCCCCAGCGGGCCTGCCCGTTCTCGCGGACCGCGCGCGCCTCGATCGCCTCCGCGGCCGAGACCGCGGCGTCGAGGTACCGGCGGTCGCCGAAGATCCGGAACCCCTCGAGCAACGCCCCGGCGATCCCCGCCGCCCCGCTGTGCAGCCCCTCGCGCGCCATCGTGGCCAGCGTGCTGTCCGCAAGCCGGTAAGTGTCGTCCCATCGCAGCCCCGCGCCCTCGCGGCGCCCGGCGGCGACGATCGCGTCGAGAAGGGCGCGGGCCCGTGCGCCCTGGTTCCCGTCGCCGGTCGCGCGCATGAGGCTCATCTGGAAGAGGGCGACTCCGGCGGCGCCGTCCCACGCGTTCCAGCGCAGGGGCTCGGCGCCCCCCGCGGCCGTCCCCGCCGCGTCGCGCGCGGCCTGGATCGCGTCGCCCGCGCCGCGCGCGGACTCGAAAAGCGTCTCCCGGTCCTGGTCCTCGCCCGCCGCCCCCGTCCGCAGCAGGAAACGGATCTCTGTCCCCGGCACGAGCGTCTGCGCAGGGAAGTCCAGCTGCACGTGCAGCACCCGCTTCGCGCCCCAGTACTCCACCGCCGCCGTCGCCGGCCCGACGCGAACGTCGCGCCCGCCCGACTTCGCGTCCAGCACGCGCAGTTTCACCGGCAGCGGCATGTCGTCCGGCCACTCGACCTGTGTCAGCACGCGGGCGTTAAGAAGGGCGTCCTTGCGCCCGAAGCCGTACTGGAACACGTCCGTCAGCGTCGCGCGCAGCCCTGCTTCCGCGATCGTCACCCTCACCCGGATTCCGTTTTCGAGCCGCTCCGTGTCCTGCCGCCACGCCTGCCGCGCCACTGGATCGAACGGCCGGTAGTCCGGGTCCCCGAACCCGATCCGCGACAGCGCCCCCCGCGCCAGCGGGTCCGCCCAGTCGCGGTTCGGCGCCGCCGTCCCCTCCGCGATCCGGGGAAGCCGGAGCGGCGCCTGCCGCAGCTGCAGGAGCGCCGCGTCCGCCGCCGACTTGTGCGTCTCGCCGACCGAAAGACCCCGCGCCACCATCAGCTCCATCTCCTGCATCGCCGTCACGCCGTGCCCCGGGTCCGTCGCGCCGAAAAACGCCGTTGCGCCCCGCGCGAGCAGCGCGAGCGCGAACGACTTCTCCACCGGCGTCGACTTCGCCGCCCGCGGCGCCGCCGAGACCGGCCCCTCGTACCACCGGTTCGTCACGCCCGAGTACACCGGCCCGCCGAACGCGACGGCGGGGAAGAGGTCGAGAACCGCGAGCTGCTCCGCGTCCACGCTGCCCGCGATCCCCTCCGGCCGGCCGTACCCCCAGAACTGCAGCACACCCGCGCCCTCCAGCCGCTTCACGTCCGCCTCCGACGGCTTCAGGTGCCGCGCGAGCAGGCGCTCCCAGCCCTCGAGCCACGTCTGCTCGCCCTCGACCTCGAGGTCCGCCTCGCTGGGGCCGAAGTCCACCAGCTTCTTCGGCAGCAGCGCCCGCTCCGCCTCGACGCGCTTCTCGTTCGCCAGCAGCGCGAGCGCGGCCTCCGGCGTGACGCCGGTGACGAACCCGAGGCGGAAGTCGAGGGCGAAGTCGGCGTCGAGGGAGCTGGCGATCTCGAGGAGCCGGTAGACGAAGTCGACGTCGAGGGTCTCGGGCCGGACGACGACGGTGACCGTGCCGGGGGCGATGGCGGCGAGCTCCGCGCGGGCGGCGGCGGGGTCGTCGCCGGCGAAGCGGACGACGGCGGCGCCGCGGCGGCGGGCGGCCTCGGCGACCACGGGGGCCCAGGGGTCGTCGACGCCGGTGTTGGTGAGGACGGCGGCGCGGTCGACGGAGTCGGGGCGCGGCATGGAGACGGCCGAGCGCGGCATGAGGACGGACTCCTCGGCGGCGGCGAGGGCGGCCATGGCGAGCAGAAGCGCCAGGGTACGCGCGGGGCCGCGCCGCGGGCGCCCCGTCCCGGTCACGAGGTCCTCGCGATCACGAACTTCATCACCTCCCGCAGCTCCTCGCCCTTTCGTCCGAACGGCTCCAGCGCCCCCAGCGCCCGGCCCGCGAGCCGGGCGGCCTCGCGGCGCGAGCGGTCCAGCCCGAACACCGCCGGGTACGTCGCCTTCCCGGCCTTCGCGTCCTTGCCCGCCGTCTTCCCGAGCTGCTTCGTCGACGCCGTCACGTCCAGGATGTCGTCGGCCACCTGGAACGCGAGCCCCAGGTTCTCCCCGAACTCCGTCATCGTCCGGTACTCGCCCGAGTCCGCCCGCCCGCAGATCGCCCCCGCCTGCACCGACGCACGCAGCAGCGCCGCCGTCTTCTTCCGGTGGATGAACCGCACCAGCGACGGCGTCGCCCTCCCTTTCTCTCCCTCCAGGTCCGCCTGCTGCCCGCCCACCATCCCCCGCGCGCCGGCCGCTTCCCCCACCACCCGGACCAGCTCCG
>JADLHC010000100.1 GCA_020849035.1 Planctomycetia bacterium | reverse complement strand
TGCTTCGAGGCGGTTCTGGGGATTCCCCTGCTTTCGTCGTCCTTCTTCGACGAGGTCGGCGACGAGGGCCGAGCGTGCGGGGTCGTGCGCGACGGCCGCAAAGACGGCGTCGGGTCCGGCTGTTCCACGTTCTTCGACGATTCCAAGGATGAGCTCTCCCAGTTTCCGGGATTCTTCCGTCGGGAATTTCTCGAGCGGCACCGACGACCTCACCGCCTCCAGCACCTCCCCGCCGAGCAGCATCAGCTCGACGAGCTCACGGCCCGCCCGCACGTCACGGTCGCCGGCCGGAGCCGCCGGGGCCGCGGCCGCGACCGTGCGCGCCGACTTCCCCGACTTCTTCGCCAGTTCCCTGCGGATCGCCGACTCCGGGACACGGAACACGTCCGTCACCCGGCGGATCTGCGCCTCCCGCAGGACATCATTCTCAACGAGCGCCAGCGTCGAGATTATTTCCTCCACCGCCGCCGACGCCCCCTTCGCCGTCCCCGTGTCGTGCCGGCCGCGGGCGAGATCGAGGCGGAACTCGAAGAGTTCCCGCGCGTTCGCCGCCGCCTTTTCGAACGGTTCCGTCCCCAGCTGCTGGAAGCAGTCGGCCGGGTCGAGGCCGGAGGGAAGAGTCGCGATGCGGAACTCGACGTCCTCGTTGAGGAAGAAGTCGAGGGACCGCTCGGACGCCTTCTGTCCGGCCGCGTCGCCGTCGTAAACGGCGATGACCTTCGGAGCGAACCGCTTCAGCTGCTGGACGTGCTCGGACGCCAGCGCCGTGCCCAGGGTGGCGACGACCCATTCGTAGCCATTCTGGTGCGCGGCGATGACGTCGGTGTAGCCCTCGACGATCGCGAGCTGGCCCGCCTTCGACGCGGCCTGTCGGGCGAAGTTCAGCCCGTACAGGAACTCCTTCTTCTTGAAAACCGGCGTCTCGGGGGAGTTCAGGTATTTCGGCTGGTCCTCGGGGTCGAGGGCGCGCGCGCCGAAGCCGGCGACGCGGTCCTTGATGTCCACGATCGGGAACATGAGGCGGTTGCGGAAGCGGCCGTATTGGCCGGGCCGCCCGTCGCTGCGGTTCAGCGCCAGCCCGGCGGACACCAGCAACTCCGCTCCGTACCCCTTCACCTTCCCCTGGTCCAGGATCCACTCCCAGCTGCGCGGCGCGTATCCCAGGAAGAACCGGCTCACCATCGCCGGCGAAATGCCGCGCTTCGCGACGTAAGCTCGCGCGTCCGCGCCTTCTTCCCCGTCCAGCAGTTTCTTGTGAAAGAGCCCCGCGGCCCAGCGGTTGACCTTGTAGATCTCCTCCCGGAAGGACGCCGCCGCGCGTTCGGCCGGGTCGGGCGGCCGAAGCGGGATGTTGGCCTTGTCGGCCAGCATCCGGAGCGCCTCCGGGAACGTCGCCTTCTCCATCTCCATCACGAACGTAAAGACGTCCCCGCCTTTGCCGCAGCCGAAGCACTTGAAGAACTGTTCGACGGGGCTGACGTAGAAGGAGGGGGTTTTTTCCTCGTGGAAAGGGCAGCGGGCCTTGAAGCGACCTCCCGACTTGGTGAGCGGGAAGTAGCTTTCGATGAGTTCGACGATGTCGGTGGCTCGTTTGACCTGGAGTTTGACGTCGTCGGACAGCATCTGCGGGCTGGACCTTTCGAAGACCGCGCACTGTAGCGAGGGGGGCCGGGGGCGACAAGGAAAAGGCGGCGCAAATCCGGTTGCGCTAAGGTTTTAACGCGCGAGCGCTCCTAAAGCTTCAGTTCCCCCGCGAGGAGGCCGAACATCGCGTGGTCGCGCCAGGCGTCGCCGTGAAGGATGCGGTGGCGAACGACGCCCTCGCGGGCAAAGCCGCACTTCTCGAGGACGCGGGCGCTTGCGGGGTTGAACGTGTCGGCGAACGCGGTGACGCGGTGGAGGTCGAGGTTGCGGAAGGACCAGGCGAGGAGGGCGCGGGCGGCCTCGGTGGCGTAGCCGCGGCCGGCGCGGTCCTCGCGGACCCAGTAGCCGAGCTCGGCGGCCTTCCGCGAGGGGACGGCGTCCTTGACAGACATGTGGCCGGCGAGGCGGCCGTCGGGCTCGAATAGGCCGCGGTGGGCCTCCCCTTCCCCCTCCTTCCGCTGGCAGCGGTCGACGAACACGCGGAGGTCGGCCTCGCCGCGGACCGAGTCCACCCAGTCGAGGAATCGGGAGAGGAAGGACCGCGAGGAGTCGACGGCCTCGAAGAGTGCCGGGACGTCGGCGAAGGTGAGAGGGCGCAGCACGAGGCGCGGTGTGCGGATCTCGATGCCCTGGGGTTCGGGGAGGCCGAAGCTCATGGGCGGCCATGCTACTCCAGGAAGTCCAGGCCGTGCCTGCCGTGCTCTTCAGCGCGGCTTTGCCGCCGCCCAGACAGCTTCGAGTTGCCCGGGAGTCAGCTCCTCGGGGCGCCGGCGGGCGAACTCCCCGTCGTAGGAGAGCCCGATCTTCCTGAGGCCGCTCGCGAGCGTCTTCCGGCGCTGGGAGAAGGCGTTCTTCACGAACGCCTTGTAGCCCGCCCAGTCGCCTGCGAAGGCGCGGGCGCCGAACCGGACGTGGACCAGCGCGGAGTGCACCTCGGGCATCGGCCAGAACAGCTGCCTCGGGACGTCGCGGACTCGGCGGACGTCGGCGAGCCGGCGGACGAGGATGCCCAGGGGGCCGTAGGCCTCGTCGCCGGGGTCCGCGGCGAGGCGGTCGGCGACCTCGTGCTGCAGCGTGCCGAGGGCGTCCGCGGCCGGAAGCTGCCCCTCCGCGATCGCGAGCAGGATCGAGCCGCCGACGGCGTACGGGAAGTTGGAAACGACGCGGATCCGGCGCCCCCCCGCGCCCGCGACGACCGCCCGCACGAACTCCGGGTTCAGCACGTCGCCCTTCGGGATCGCGTCGCCCAGGTGGAACGAGACGTTGCTCCCGCCAATCCGGTGCATCGCGAACGCGTGCAGCTTCGGGTCGATGTCGATCGTGAAGACGCGCGCGCACGCGCCGGCCAGCAGCTCCGTCAGCTGCCCCGGCCCCGTCCCGAATTCCACCGCGACGTCGTCCTTCGCGAGCGCCGCCTCCCGCACGATCGCCGCGAGGAAGTTCGCGTCGAAAAGGAAGTTCTGCCCGAACTGCTTCTTCGGCTTCCATCCCAGGTCGAGCAGCTGCTTCGCGAGGTCGTTCACCGCTTCAGCAGGATCGTCCGGTAGACCTCGGACTCGTCCTTGCCCCCGCGCTTCCAGCGGATGGTCACCGCGGCCTCGATCTCGTTCGCGCCGGCCTGGGTGAACGTGACGTCGTAGGTGTAGCCGTCGAACGACGGGTGGGTCTTCCCCGCCATGTTGGCCAGCGCGCCCGGGTTGGGCACCTGCTCCAGCTCCGCGAGGACCGTGTAGGCGAGCTGCGACGCGTTCTGCGCGGCGACGGCGCGACGGTGGGAGGCCGAGGCCGCGCCGAAGAGCGCGAAGACGGAGACGAGGGAGACGATGAGGATGAGAAGGGCGATGAGGATCTCGAGCAGGGTGAACCCGCTGGAGCGGCGGCGCCGGGAGGAGTCGATGTTCACGCTAGTTCTGGTCGTCCTTGTAGGCAGGGATCCCGACGACCGTCGTGAACGTCTCGCCCCACCGCAGCCGGGCCCCCGACTTGTGCGTCGTGCGATCGGTCTCGCGCTGCCCGCGCCTCAGACCCGTCAGCGACGACCCCGATCGCGTCTCGTACCAGATCCACTCGTCGTCGATCTTGACGAAGCCGGGCCCCTGCGGGAATCCCGGGAGCAGGTCCGCCGAGAGCGTCCCGGAGTTCTTGTCGATGTCCGCGTTCAGCTTCGAGACCGCCTGGCCCTGGGCCCAGGGCCTCTCCAGGGTGAGGGTGATCTCCACCCGGCGCGGCAGGATGTCGTCGAGCGGGTCGTTCAGCGTGATGCCCGGGCGCTTGAGGGGGAACTCGCCGTCGCGGAAGCGCGTGGAGTCCCAGCGCACCTCGGGCCCCTGCTCGCCGTTCGCCGGATTCCAGGTGACAGTCCGCTGGCTCCAGAACCGGAGGCCGAGGTAGATGACCCCGTCCGCGAGGAGCTGGACGTTCTGCGCGATCCAGTCCGGCCGCCCGAACACGTCCAGCGGCATCTTGAGTCCGTAGTCATTGTTGAACGAGAACTGCCCCCGGTAGAGCTTCCCGGAGCCGCCGTCGGGGTCGAAGCAGTAGATCACCTCGTGGCGCTTCATCGTGTCCGCCGCCGCGAAGAACGTGACGTCCTTGTCCTTGTATCCGGTCGGCGCCGCCTGCTGCCCCTGCGCGGGGACAAGGCCGACGCGGGTGAAGAAGAGCAGGGGGCGGTGATGGCGGTCCGGGAGGCAGGTGAAGTTGGGGTTGAGCCCGGCGGGGTCGGCTTCGCGGTGGATCGTGGCGCACGACAGGTCGGAGCGGAGCGCGTCGAAGAGGATCGACGCGCGCTCGTAGGCGTCGCGCCGGGACTCGCCGCGGTCCCAGATCTCGACGCCGGAGCGCAGCAGCCCGACGAGGAGGATTCCGAGCAGAATGAAGATCGCGACGGAGACGAGCAGCTCCATCAGCGTGAATCCGGCGCCGGCGCGGGTCCGTGTCATCGGTGGGCGATTATAGCGGCCTAGCGCTCCTCGTGCCGGTGCACGACGTTGTCCTGCTCGTACTCCACCGTGAATCCCCGCACCTGCGGGCATTCCTTCCACTGGTCCCTCGCGTACGCGCCGTCCGTGAACTCGAACATCACGCGGACGTTGACCTGGTCGGCCATGGTGCCGCCCAGGCTTCCGCCTTTCGAGTCGTCGAAGCCGAAGAACTTCGGCCTTGAGTCCTTCTTCCCCGCCGGCGCGACCGGCGAGTACTCGATCCATCGCGGGCTGGTCGAGAACTTCACGAAAGTGCGCACATCGACGGAGCTCCCACCGAACATCTCCTCCCAGCGGACGGATTTCCAGCGCGCCCCCGTGGCCCTCAGCGTCCCCTCGAACCAGTGCAGGTCGGAGTCGTCGGAGGCGACGGTGAAGCGGTCGAAGAAGCGCCAGGGCATGGCGTAGAGCAGCGAGCCTTCCGCGTGCGTGTCGGGCGTCGTGCCGAAGGCGCCGCGGAACGAGCAGCCGGCGGGCATCCAGAGCAGGTCCGTCCCGACACGCGACCAGCCGACGATCTCGCGGTCGACGAGGAAATAGCCCTCGCCGGGGAATCCCCCGGCGCCGCCGGCGCCGAACTTCCGGCCGTCCGCCGCGATTCCCTTCTGCAGGACGGCGATCGCCAGGTATGTCAGCGGGAACACCTGGCTGCACTTGCCGTGCGGCCTCGGCGTCGTCCCGAGATACCCGCGCTTCAGCCCCTTGAGTCGGAAGCCGCTCACGTCGAACTCCTCGTACCCGATGACCTCATCGTCGACGAGGACGGCGCCGCCGAGCGGGTCGAGCGGCGTGTAGATCACGGGCTCCTCGGTCGGCTCCGGGGGCTCGACGGGGGGCGGGGCGACGGGGCCGGGATCGGTCGGCACGGGAGGTGGCCCGACCACGGGCGGCGGCGGCGGCGCGCAGTGGTCGTTCGGCAGCTTCACGCCGAACTGCAGGCAGTCCGATTCGACAGAGTCGAGGGGGATCGCCACGCACCAGTGCGTGTACTCGGCCGTCGCGGCGCGCAGCTCGTCCACCCAGCCCCCCAGCTCCCGCGGCTCCGTGTCGAAACCGCTGGCGCCGACGCTCAGCGGCGCGGGCGGCGCGTACGGGAGCTCGCCGGAGGGGAACTTCAGGACGCGGGAGTAACGTCGGATGTTGAATCGTCCCCAGCTGGAAGGGAGCTTCCTGTTGAAGGGCCTGTCTGAGACGACCTCCCACCGGGCGGGGGCGGCGAGGCCGGCGAGGAGGAAGGGCCACTCGACGAGCGTGAGGGGAGAGCAGAGGGCCGGCGGCGAATAGTCGGTCCTGGCGCCCTCGACCCATGTCGCGCCCGCGATCCTGGCCTCCTCGCGCATCCCGTAGTCCTTCTGCACGATCGTGATGCGGTCGCCGCGCCCGGCTTTCGCGTCCTCGAGGGCGAACGTCGGGAAGACGCCGGTGCCCGCGGCGTGGGCCGCGCCCGCGGAGGCCGGGTCCCAGGCGGGGCCGCGAAGGAGGG
>JADLHC010000099.1 GCA_020849035.1 Planctomycetia bacterium | reverse complement strand
TGCCCTGGGTATCGCGGCCGCACGCCCGAACCGTGTCCGGGGCACGGCGGCGGGCCGTGGGGGCGGGGGGGGGGGGCAGGACGCCGCGATCGAGGGAATTCGCCGCCGAAGGAGCGTCCCGCGGCATGGTGCTTGCGTTTCTCATGCGCGGAGAGAAATGGAACTGATCTACAGCGATTCTGAAGGAGGGTTCAGCCATGTTGCGCCTAACAGACCGCGCCTGGAGGCATGGAATTCACGCAAGGTTCATCGTTACCGCCCTGCTGATCCTCGTGGCGATACCGATTCTCGCGGCCGGCTGCAGGAAGAAGCGCGATGACGACTCGAGCGCCGGAAACACGCGGAGCAGTTCGAGCGGGGGAGGCGGCGTCACGGGGGGCGGCGGGAAAGTCCCCGCGCCCCTGCCCCTGACCGTCCAGCTGACGGCAACTCCCGACCTGGTTACCGAAGGCGCCACGGCGACCGTGACCCTCACGGCCGTATTCCCGGGCGCGCTGCCCACGTCGGTGACCTGGCTCCAGAAGTCCGGCCCGACGACCGCCGTGGTGACCGCGGGAGGGGAGACGGGGGCAACCCGCACGGCCGTGGTCGATCTGCGGGGAGCGGAAGTGGCGGCGGACGGGGACTTCGTTTTCAGCGTCGTCGCGGACGACGGGGGCCGGTCTGTCGAGGCATCCGTGAAGGTGGGGCTCCAGTCCCTGACGATGGAGAACGCGCTCGCGCCCGACATCCAGATCGGGGGAGCGACGACGGACGTGATCCGGGCGATGTTCGGCGACGAGGAATGGGCGATCTACCACGTTGCGAACAGGCTCATGCTGACCCCGGCAACGGCCGCGCCGGAACCCGCGGTGATGCTGCCGCTGCGCGGGTTCATCCGGGACATCGAGCTCGTCTCGTATGACGGCGGGGTGTTCGCCCTGTTGGCGATGGGCACGGAGGGGATCGCGGTCGTCGCGCTCGACGACCCCGGTGCCCCGGTGCACGTTCATTCCGTGAACGTGGGCCACGTCCTGACGGGCGTCGCGTGGGCGGACGGCGGCGGCAACATCTCGCTCGACAACACGGTCAGCAGCCTCGCCGCCCCGGTCGCCTCGATCGTTTCCGACGGGGTGGACGTGTGGATCGCGAACGAGGGCTACGGCATCCAGAGGACGGCCCTCGCGAACCTCGTCGGTCCCGAGGCGCCTGTCCTCAAGCCGGACGGGACCCTGTGGATGGACGTGGAGGCGCCGACCGTCCAGTACGCGGGGGAGAATCCCTGGGGAGGACCGGTCGACCTCTTGCTCCACGGCGGGCGCGTCTTCGCAGCCCTGGCCTTCCTCGGCATGGGCATCTACGACGGTGCCACGCTGGAGGTCGTCGGACGGTACAACCTGTACACGGACGTCTCGGTCCTCGAGGACTGGTACGTCGACATGGACGTCAGCACGGAGGTCCAGCCCGGGTTCCTCGACGCGGAGACCGGCATGCCCGACTACAGGCAGGCCGCCTTCGAGATCAAGGAGGTCTGGCACGGCGACACCGTCGCGCCGGCCCCCTGGGCGAACTTCGACCGCTACGGGAAGTACTACTACAACTCGCGGGCGATCGACGTCGCCGATTTCGGGGAAGGAACGATCGCCTTCATCGCCTACGGCCTCGGGGGCCTCGTCGCGGTCGACGTGACCGGCTTCCTGAACCCGCCGACGGAGGACGGCTTCGCTCCCTCCCTGCTGGCCATCCTCCCGGCGATTCCCGCGCACGGCCCGGAAAATCTCTCGGGGTCCGAAAGCCGCAGCCTCTTCCCGCATTTCGGCTCCGGCCGCCTCAAGGAGGCCGGCTACACCGCCGTCCGGATCCGCGGGACCCGCGCCTACGCGTCCGACCATTTCGGCGGCCTCATCATCGTGTCCGGCGCGGACGATCCAGCGGCAAACTGGCACGGCCCTGACGCTCCCTACAACAACGACAACCCGGACCTCGGCGAGGGCATCCTCGGCGATCACTCGCCTTCGTTCGAGTTCGTCACGGCCATCGACATGACCCCGCTCAACCCGCTCGAAGAGGAGTCCATGCCGGTCGGCTTCTACCAGCCGCCCTTCCTCCTCACCACCGGGGAACTGTTCGGGCACGCGGCCGGCATCGCGCTGGCCCCGGAGCTGGCGGAGGCGTCCGCGGGCGAAGTGGACGTGCTGCAGGCGGCGGGCGCGGGCGGCCTGAACTTCGTGGACCTGGTCGACCTGGAAGCGCCGCTGGTGGAGGAGCGGTTTGCGCTGCTCCGGAACATTCCCACGACGGACGAGGTCGGGGCGGCGGCGGACGGCTCGCCGACGCAGCCGATCTCGATGGGACACGCCGACGGCGTGACGGCGACGCAGGATTACCTTTACGTGGCCGACGGGCCGCACGGCGTCCTGGCCTGGAGGATCGCCTCCTCCGGCGTTCCCGGGTTCCCCAAGCTCGTGGGGAACTCCCTCCAGAGCGAAACGCCGGTGACGATCGACGGGCAGGTGGTCTATCCGGCGCCGCACGCGCACGGTCTCAAGGTGGACCCGGAGACGGGCCACCTGCTGGTGCTCTGCAGGACCGCGGGGCTCCGGCGCGTGGCGATCGCCGACATCGAGGCGGGCCTCCACGGGCCCGGAAACCCGCTTCTTCTCGCAATCGCACGCTCCGACATCTATGAGCACAAGTTCGCGGAGATCGGGCACCCGCTCGTGAAGAAGCAGGATCACGCCTACGACGCCGCACTGCTGGGCAGCTACGCGTTCGTGGCCGACGGGCGCAACGGGGTGACCATCTACGACCTGACGAAGGATCCCTCCGACATCCTCGGCGACTTCCTCGTCGCGAACCTCGGCGGGTCCGGAAAGGTGCCCATGATGGTGCAGGCGTCGGCCATCCGGTTCTGGAACGAGCCCGGCACGGGCCGGCAGTTCGCCTTCCTGTCCGCAGGGGCGAGCGGCGTGGCGGTCGTCGAGACCACCGACCCGCTTCAGATGAGGCTGGTGAAGGTGTTCGAGCCCATCAAGATTGAAGCGGCGGAGGAGGGCGAGGAGCCGCACGTCGGGAAAGCCGATGCGCGGGCCGTCGATGTGTTCGTGGACGCCGGCCATGCCTGGTTCAGCTACGACTCCTTCGGCGTCGTCTGCTACGCGGCGGAGGACCTCGTCGCGCCGCTTCCCGACGGCGTCGACCCGACGGAGATCTGGAGGAAGAACGCATTCGACTACCGGCCGGTCGCGGTCTCGCAGTTCAAGCTGTCGGCGGTGCCGGGGTACGAGGCCGTGGGCGGAGGCGCGCTGAAGATGGCAGCCAACATCGCAGCGGGCCGCCGCGTGCTGTTCGTCGCCTGGGGCGAGGCGGGACTGGTCCGGCTGGACGCGACCGACCCGGCGGCGCCGGTGTTTGACGGGCTGGCCCCCACGGTCGGGGAGTGCTCGGCCGTCGCGATCTCCGGCGGACGTCTCTATGTCGGGGACGGGGCCGGGGGACTGGCCGTTTTCAAGTAGGCGCCGGAACGCAGGGGCCCGGGCGGGTTCGCCCGGGCCCCTCCGCCATGCGCCGCCGCTCGCAAGGCGCCCGGCAGGCTGCTAACATCCGCGCACGATGAAGCGTGTCCTCGTCCTCTACTCGCCGTACACGCCGGGCGGCCGCAAGCCGGACATCGTGGTGCTGCAGGTGACGCGCGCGCTGGTGCGGCTCGGGCACGCGCCGGTCCCCTTCCCGGTGCCGCTGGAGCTCGACGCGCTGGTCGCGGGGATCCGGAAGGCCGCGCCCGACGTGATCTTCAACCTGTGCGAGGAGTGGCGCGGCGACGGGAAGCTGGAAGCGCGCGTCGCGGGCGTGCTGGAGTTGCTGGGGATCCCGTTCACGGGGAACTCGTCGCTCGGGCTGGCGCTGGCGGGGGACAAGGCGCTCTCGAAGAAGCTGTACGAGTTCCACAACCTCGCGTACCCGGAGTTCGCGGTGTTCACGCGCGAGAAGCCGGACCTCGTCGGCGGCCACCTGAACTTCCCGCTGTTCGTCAAGCCGATGCGGTCCGACGCCTCGCTCTCGATCGGCGACGTGTCGTTCGTGAAGACGTGGCCCGAGCTGCAGACGCGGGTGAAGCACCTGCTGCGCACGACGAAGGACGCCGTGCTGGCGGAGGAGTACATCCGCGGCCGGGAGATCTACGCGGCGGTGCTGTTCGACCGGGTGATGCCGCTGCTCGAGGTGGACTTCACGGGGCTGGGCGCGCGCAAGCTGCACATCATGGGGCGCGCCGCGAAGTTCTTCACGAAGTCGCGGGCCTACAAGGGGACGCAGGTGATGCGGGTCCGGGGACTCTCCGCCGGGCTGCGGCGGAAGATCGAGCACACGGCGCGCGAGGCGTGCCGCGCGTGCCAGGTCCGGAGCTACGCCCGCGTGGACATCCGCGTGAACGAGCTCGACGAGCCGTTCGTGATCGAAGTCAACCCGAACCCGTACCTCGAGATCCGCAGCGAGTTCGCGCGCGCGGCCCGGCTCGGCGGATTCAAGTACGTGCCGCTGATCGGGAAGCTGCTCGACGAGGCGACGAAGCGCGGCGGGACGGAGAGGGTCTTCTAGGTGACGGCGACGGCGAAGAGAAAAACGAAAAGAGAAAAGGGAAAAACGAAAAGGCAGTGCCGGGGGTGGTCAGGCGAGATGCGAGAGAATCTGATCCGGCGTCTTGTAACGGTCGCAGTGGGCGCGGAACTCCTCCCGGGTCAGGCGCGTTGAGACGTAAACCTCGGCCGTCACGGGGTAAGCGAGGCTGTACCGCGCACTCTCGAACTCGACGGGTTCCGGCGCGGCCGGCTTTGCCCCGAACCCGAACCAGCCGCGCTTCTCCGCCGATCCGAGAACCTCGACCTTCGGCGGCTTCGCGAACGACGCCACGAGCGGACGGCTGCGCCAGCCGAGGAAGGCCCAGACCTTCGTCCTGCGGCGCTCGACGTCGAAGAACACGGGGACCATCATGCGGTTGTCCTGGCCGAGGTCGGGGTCCCGGTCCGCGGCCCAGCCCGCGAAATCCGCGGCGGAGCCCCCCTCCGGCGCGAGCCCGATCTCCGCGCACGCGGCGGCGTGGGCGCCGAGGAAGAGCCGTTCGATCCCCGCGAGCTCGTCGTCGAGCGGGACGTCGACCGGGCCCGAGGCGGTGAGCCGGCGCAGGCCGCGGAGCGCGGCGCCGCCGAACGCGGTCTCGAGCACCCCGCGCACGAACGCGTAGCCCTTCGCACGACTCAGGTAATGCGTCGGCAGCGGCTCGACCGTCAGGACGGGGCGGAACTTCGGCCGCGGTGGCCCGCAGCCGGCCATCGGTTCCTCGAGCTGCTTGACGTGGGACTCGCGCGCCAGGGCGAGGATTCCCTTGAAGAGCGCTTCCAGCGCTTCGCGATACGACGCGGACAGCTCGAGTTTCGCGGCCTCGGGGCCGCGCGACGGGTCGGCGAGGGTCTCGAGCGACCACGCGACGCGGTCGTACCAGCCGGACGCGGCGGCGGGCGAGAGGTCGACGCCTCCCTTGCGGATCTCCGCGATGAGGCGGTCGGCCAGGTTGAAGCCCTCGGGGACCGGGCGATCGGCGAAGAGCCGCTTCACGAGCGCGCCCTCGGGCGACTCGGACGGCGGGGCGAAGGCGGTGCCGCGCTCGTAGGCGGGTTCGCGGCCGGCGTCGAGGGCGGCGAGGGCGCGGCGGAGGTCGGGGCGGGTGAAGGGGTTGGTGAGTCGCTCGCCGAGGGACATCCAGGAGTGGTAGCCGGTGCGGAGGGCGGGGTCGGCGTGGAGCGTGCGGGCCGCGTGGAGGAAGGCGGTCGGGTCGGGCAACTCGCGCTGGAGAAAGCGGTCCTGGCGGAAGACGGACTCGAGGGCGGGGGACCAGGTGTAGAAGCCGAGGGGTTTGGAAGTTCGTTCGTCGGCGAGGAAATCCGCGACGAGGCGGGCCGCGGCGTCCGCGATCGGCGCAGGGGGCTTCACACCGGAGCCGAGGTCGCGCGCGGCGGCGGCGATCGGCGCGGCGGGGCCTGTGCCGAGGGCCGCGGCGAGTCGGGCGAGGAGCGCCGCTTTCCCCGCGAAACCGCCGGCGCCGGCCTGCGCGGCGAGCTCGACCGCGGCGATGAGGCCGTCGTCGAACGCCTTGCCCTTGGCCGCAAGGACCGAGCAGGAGACGAAGGACGATCCGCCGAGGTCCGCGACGCGCGGGGCCAGACCGGGGTCGCCCCAGGTGACGTCCTCGGGGCAGTCCAGCGACACGACCTGGCCCGAATCGTCGACCTTTAACCTTTTCCCCTCGACCGTCACTTCCCTTATCATGCGCCGCATCGTAATGGCTCCCACGGGTTGGTTCCACGGTCCTTTCCGACGGCCCGGGGCCCTGCCATCCCGACGCAGCGTTCGGCCGAGGCGCGACGGACGCTGTTCTTCACTGGATTGCCCCCGGGTCCCTCTTGATAGGAACGGCAAGGTGCCCGACACTGAGCCGCCCCACGCGCCATGGCCGAACGACCCAACGATTCCCCGACCAATCCGCCGCTGATCCGGCCCTCCGGAGGCGCCCCTTCCGCGCCTGCGCCCGGCCGGAAGCCGCCGGGCCGCGAGTTCACCGAGGCCGAGGACACCGCCGTCCTCGCGCCCTCCCTCGCGGCGGCGTTCCTCAACTGCGGCGTCGACAGGCTGCACCGCGGGGAGACCGACGCCGCCGTGAGCGACTTCGCGGAAGCGATCAAGATCGATCCGAACCTCGCCCGCGCCTGGTGCCTGCGCGGATACGCGCGCCTGATCCAGCGTAATTACGAGAACGCCTGCTCCGACCTCTCCAGGGCGATCTCCGTTGGCCTCTCGGACACGCACGAGGACAACGCGTGGCTGCGTCTCTGGGTGGCGCTCGCCCGCACCAGCCAGCTCGCGCGCGCCACGGGCGACCTCAACGCGCACTTCGCGCGCCGGATCGACCCGCCCCCTGCACCGTGGTCCCTCCGCATCGCCAGCTTCCTGGGCGACTCCGTCCCCGAGGGCGAGTTCCTCGCGGAAGTCGACGGCCCCGCGCCGCACGCGAGCCCGGAGAAGGCGTGCGAAGCGTGGTATTTCGCCGGGCAGAAGCGGCTGGCGAACGGCGACCGGGCGGGGGCTCGGGCGGCTTTCGAGAAGGCGGTGGGGTCCGGGGCGAAGGGAATCAGCGCGTGGAGCGCGTCGCGCTCGGAGCTGCTGGGGATGATCGGCGCCCGGTCGTAGGTCCCGCCTACGGTTCGTAGACCTCGCGCACGAATCTCCGCGCGAAGGCGACCAGCTCGTCCCACTCCCGCACGGCGTGCAGCCGGTAGCCCATGGCGGAGAGCGGCGCCAGGCGCGCCAGCCCCTGCGGCGCGATGTTCAGGACCAGCGTCCCGCCGCCGCGCGCCTTCTCGAGCGCCATCTTCGCGACGTCCGCCCCCGTGATCCCCTTCGCGTACGGCTGCAGCATCGTGTCCACGCCGTCGTCCGAAATCACCACGATGTGCCCGGGCGGGTCGTCCTTCTTCCGGTCCCTCCACGTCTGCTGCAGGATCGCGATCGGGAACGACGTGCTCCCGTTCAGGCACCCCGTGATCACCTCGAGGATCCGCTTTTCGTCCCGCACGAATCCCCCCGTCCACGTGAACTGCCCCGAGCCGCTCCACAGGGTCGCCTGCACGCGGGCGCCGGCGCGAAGGGCGGAGAGGGCGAGAATCGTGCCGCAGAGCGCGAGGTAGCTGATGTTCGTCGCCGGGTTCGGCATCGACCCCGAACTGTCGACGTAGATGTCGAGGTCCACCGGCGCCTTCGACGGCTCCGCGCCCGGGATCTCCGCGTACGTCCGCTGGACCGTCGTCACGCCCGGGATCACGACGGGCGACCGCGTGACCGTCCCGAACGCGTCCAGCGCCGACAGCTCGTCCGTCGGCTCCCACGACTCGTACCCCTCCGCCATCGGCTCCGTCGCCCGCGGCTGCTTCTGTCGCGGGAACGGGATGAGGTGGGGAAGGGCCCGCTCGCGGTAGTAGCGCGTCGTGATCTCGTGTGCCGGCAGGGTCACACCCAGCGAATTCAGGAGGTCCGCGTACTCGGCCGGTTCGCGGAATTGCGCGCCGGGGTGGCCCCCGCCCTCGCGGTCCGGCGCGCGGTTCTGCTCCGGGGGCTTCGCCGCCCTGCGCTTCCCTCGCCCGCTGGCCGCCTCCCCGGGTTCGCCGCCGATCGCCTCGTCGAACTCGTCCCCCTGGTCGAGCTCCTCCTCGCCGATTTCCGACAGGCCGTCGGGGACGCCGCCCAGGCCGGCGCTCTTCGTGTCGTGCAGCCCGATCCGCACGAAATCGGCCTCGCGGCGGTTCTTCCGGTCCTCGATGAGCCAGGGGTAGAGGATGGTGGCGAAGCGCCGGGCGCCGCGGAGCCACTTGTCGGCGTAGAAGCGGACGAGGCGGGCGACGACGGCGGCGTCGGCGGCCATTTCCGCGGAGACGCCGTCGGGGGCGAGCGTGCCGTGGGGGAGGCGCCAGAGGTCCTCGTAGGCGCGGGTGTAGACCTTCCAGACGGCGGACTCCGGGGGCTTCTTGCCGGAGGCCGCCTTGAGCTGCCTGTAGACGCCCGCGATGTCGACGCCCTGGCGCTGGAGTCGGTCGTTGATGTGGAGGTCGCCATAGAGGTTTGCGACCATGCCGGCGACGTCCGCCTCGAGCCCGAATAGTTCCCGGCGGATGGCGGCGAGCATGCGCGCATGATCCGAGAGGTTCCCCGGAACGAAGACGTGGTGGCCGATCTCGTGGGCCTGGATCGGGAGCGCGCACTCCTCGAGTCCCCGCGTGCGGACGGTCTCGAGGTTCACCATGACGACCTGGTCAGCGAGCCGGATGGCCGCGATCTCGCCCGCCATCCCGGACCCGGAGGCCTCGCGGTCCGACTCGAAGAACTGCGGCTCGCGCAGGAGCGTGTACGGGGACCACGCCGCGAGCGATTCCGCCCACGCGCCGCGCCAGCGGTCCGCGGTCCCTTCGTTCTTTCGTTCGCCGGGCACGCGGCGATTATCGGCGCCCGCGAGTCGACCGGGCAAGCGGAGCCCGCCCGTGCTAACATCATTCGGGGGACCGAGGAACCGTCATGCGCACCGCAGCCGTCCTGTGCCTCGCCGTGCTGGCCGCCGCCGCCGGCGATCTGCCCGAAGGCGCCGTCCGTGGATTCGGGTCCGGCAGCGGCGCCCACCCCGCCGCCGTCGCCGACGCCGAGTTCTCCCCCGACGGCACCCTCGTCGTCTCCGTCGACGAGGACGGCGGCCTCCGCATCTGGGACTACCCCGCGCTCCGCCTGCGCGTCTCCCGCGAGCTCGGCGAGGAAGGCCTGTGGGTCGCCGTCAATCCCGCCGGCACACTCGTCGCCGTCGGCCGGCTCAACGGCGTCCACCTCTATACCCTCCCCGAAGGCCGCCCCGCCGGGCGCATGTTCGGCCCTCCCCCCGGGCTCGTCGCCGGCGCCTTCTCCCGCGACGGCCGCAGATTCGCCGCCGCCGACGAGGAATGCGGGCTGCACGTGTGGGACGTGGAGAAGCGTTCGTACGAGGCGGGCGTCGACCTGTCGCAGGGGGGCGAAATCGAGCGGGTCCTGTGGAGCGCCGAGGGAGTCGTGGCGCAGGACTCGGACGGCAGCCTCGGGGTCTTCTCGGGCGAGGACCTGTCCGAGGTCCGGCGGATCGAGACGGGCATCGGCTTCGTCTCCGGGTGCGCGCTGTCGCCGGACGGGAAGCGGCTTGCAGTGGCGGAAGACGCGGCGGGGGTGCGCGTGTGGGACCTGGCGACGGGGCAGGAAGGGGAGGCGCTGGCGCCGGAGGGGATGGACATCGCGGAGGGGCTGGTCTGGAGCCGCGACGGCGCGCGGCTGGCGTGGTCGAGCTACGACAACGAGGCGTGCGTCTGGGCGATCCGGGAGGGCAGCCTGGAGTCGAGGTCGCCGATGGACCGGGCGTGTCCGCCGCGGTTTTCTACAGACGGGGCCACGCTCCTGTGCGGCGTCGGCGGGCATCGGCTGTTCTCGACGAAGACGGACGGCTCCGGGCGCGCGGGCGATGTTTCGGGCCACAGCGGCCCGGTTCGCAGCCTGATCTTCGAGGAGAACGGGCGATCCCTCCTGAGCGGGGGCGAGGACGGCGAGGTGTGGGCGTGGGAGCTGGGGACCGGACCGTCGCGCCGCCTGTTCCGGAGCGGCCCGGCCGTCTGGGGGCTCGGTCGCGTCGCGGGGCAGAACAGGGTCCTCCTCTGCTCCACGGCGGGCGGAGTCGCGGCGTGGAACGTCTCGAGGGGAACGCGGGAATTCCTGAGCGCCGAGCGCCTCGGATACCTGGCAGACACCGCCTGGGCGCCGGAAGCGGGGCTCCTGTTCATCATGGGGCAGAACGGCCACTGCGAATCGTGGAGAGCGGGCCTCGCCGAGCCGGTCATGCAGCTCGACGTGGCCGTCAAGGGAGCCGGCCGCGTCGCGGTTCGCCGGGACGGGAGCCTGCTCGCGCTCTCCTGCGGCGGGACGGTGATGCTCTACGACGCCCGGAGCCAGCGGGTCCTGGCCTCCGTCGCCGCGCAGCACCACGAAATCACCGCCATGGCCCTCTCCGGGGACGGCGCCTGGCTCGCCTGCGCCGGGCAGGATGGCCTCCTGGCCCTCGTGGAACTCGCCTCCGGCTCGGCAGTCCCGAGCGGGATCGTGCTCCCTGACATCCAGCGAATCGCCTTCGCCGGAAGCCGGCTCGTCGTGATGACCGACGACAGCCTCCACGTCATCCCGCTCGCCACGCTCGCCGAGGATCCCTCGCCGCTTCACCTGCCCTCCTTCCCGACCGCGCTCGCCGTCTCCGGGGAAGCCGGCCTGGTAGCGACGGGGCAGAGCGACGGCCTGATCCTCGTCTGGCCGGTGCCGGAGGACGCCGCTGCGGCGGCGAACGCGCCGCCGGAGGCGCTCGTCAAGTCCCTCGAGGGTGACCCCGATGACGCGCGCGAGGCTATCTTCGCCTGCCGCGGGTCAGGGCCTGCCACGGTCGCCGCGCTCGAGGAATTGCTGCGGTCGCTCCCGCCGGTGCCGCAGGGGACGGATGCCCTCGTCGCGAGCCTCGAGGCCGAGGAGCCCGCGGACCGCGAAGCCGCCCAGGAGGCCCTTCTGGAGTCGGGCCCCGGGACCGAGCCGGCCCTTCGCACGGCGCTCCCCTCCGCCACCGCGGAGGCGCGCGGCCGCATCGAGGTCCTTCTCGCCTGGTTCGAGCTCACGCCGACCCGCTCGCCCGCCGTTCTCCGCCGGCTGCGGGCGATCTGCGCCCTGGAAGCCTGCGGTTCGGCCGAGGCGGCGAACGTCCTTCGCCGGCTGGCGTCGAAGTCGCCCTACGAGCGCGAGCGGCGGGACGCGGAGGCGGCGCTGCGGAGAATGGAGGGGAAGTAGGCCGCGGTCACGCCGGTTCCGCCCGGGCGACGCGCAGGCGGATCCGGTGGCTGTCGGGCGTCGTCCAGGCGACGAAATCGGGCCGGGTGACGCAGCTCGAGGCGCCGGCCATTCCCGGAAACGAGGCGGACTCCCCGCCGCTGGTCAGCATTCCGTCGGGGGAGAGCCTCGGGGAGCCGTCGTCGCCCTGGCCGAGAAGCGACGCGAAAAAGCCGCGCGGTTTCGGCTCGCCGACCTTCAGGTCCGCGGCTGCGGCGTCCGGACGCCAGGTCCAGCCGAACCCGTCGGCGTCGAGCCGGAAGGCCCCGTTCCCCGCGAGCGCCCAGAACGTGTGGCGGGAGGAGTCCGGCGACAGAAGCAGCAGCGGCGGGTCGTCGAAGGGCCCGTCGAACCCCGCGAAGTCGCCGACGGGGCCGGCCGGCTTCCATGCGACCAGCATCGCCCTCGGCGGCTGCGCGAGCGCCGACCGCAGCTTCTCCAGCTTCGCCGGCGCCGCCCGCGGAAGCCCCTCCAGCGTCTCGGGCCGAAGCGCGTCCTCGGGCCGCCGCCACGCGTCGGCGCGCAGCGCGGCGACGACAAGATGCGCCGCCTCGGTCGGCCACGACCCGACGCCCAGCGCCTGGAGCGCCGCCGCCGCCGGCAGCCCGTCCGCCACCCGCAGCGCCGCGTCCCGGAGCCGCGCGTCCCCCAGCCTCCACGCAAGCACCGCCCCCGCGTCCAGCAGTTCCGCCGGGCGCCTCAGGCACGCCGCGACGGGCGGAAGCGCCTTCGCGAATTCCTCCCCGCGACTCCCGAGGTTCTCGACGGCGTTCGAAAGGGAGGCGGCGAAGAGGCGCGGGCGGGAGAGCAGCAGCGGGCGGAGGCGGGGAAGGGTCTCGCGGAACAGCGCGGCGACGCCCGGGTTGGACCCTCCCTGGCGGGCGAGCGTGCCGCGGCCGGCGTGCATGAGCACGAGGTCGTACGCGGAGGAGAGCAGGTCCGCCGCGCCGTCCTCGCCCGCGCCGCCGAGCGGCGGAAGCAGCTCGGCGCAGAGGTCGAGGACGGCGGCGGCGTCGAGGGCGGGGTAGCGGCGGCGCGCGACCCGGAAACGGCCGTTCAGCTCGTCGCGGCGCTTCTCGAGCCAGTCGCGCGTGAAGGAGGAGGCGAGGAGCGGCATCGTCCGGGGCCCGTCGCGGGTCAGGCCTGCGACTGGAGCCACCTCCGGTAGTTCGAGTAGCGCTGGTGGTAATACTTGAGCTTGAGGACGTCGGCGTGGACGTGCGCGTAGAGCTTGGACTTGTCCGCGAGCGACTTGAGGAGCGTCTCGATCTTCACGATCTGCCCTTCCGCCTCCTTGAGGGGCACGCCGTCCAGCCCGCGGTCGAACTGCTCGTCGATCTGCGCGACCGGGTCCTCGCGGTCGAGGTTGAGGCGGACGAATTCCTCGCACGACAGGTCCCAGGCGCGCCGCAGCCAGGCGATGCGGTCGATGCGGTGGATCTGCGCCGACTGCTGGTCGAAGTACGGCGAGGTGACGTTCTGCTGCAGCTTCTCGTGCAGCACGAAAGGCGCGATCTGCCGCACGTCGTCGGGCGTCACCTCCGCCACGCCGCGGAACCATGCCAGCGTCTTCGCGAACGTCAGCAGCGTCATCAGCGCCCGCACCGACATCCCGTTCTCCGTCTGGCTGCACAGGCACTTCACCTTGTCCCGCCCGCAGTCGTTCGCGCACGTGGCCGAGAGCGTCCGGCCGGCGAGGCGGATGGTGTCCTTCGACTTGTACTCGACCTCCTGCGCGGCGAGGTCGCAGAAGTCGAACTGGGCGGCGAAGAACTCGATCCGCCGGCGGACCGCGCGCGGGATGGGGACCTTGAGGATCTGCGCGTACGCGTCGTTCAGCTCCTGCTCGGTGAACTTGATCTCGTCCGGGACCAGCGCCTCGGGTTTCACGCCGTCCTCGATGCGCGACTGGAGGTCGCCGAGGAATCGTGGATTGAAGTTGAGCGCCTTGATGACGACGTCGATGCGGTCCTTGAGCGCCTCGATGACCTGGTACGTGCCGCCGCCGGCGTCGTCGTTGGCGGTGAGGAACCAGGCGCTCTCGGGGGAGTCGATTGTCTGGCCGAGGACCTCGGCGTAGCCGTCGGCGAGGAGGGTCAGGAGCGCCGACTGGGTCCGCGTCGGGATCCGGTTGTACTCGTCGACGATCTTGACGCGCATCCGGATCCACTGCCTCCACCCGATCCGGATCTTCTCCATGTCGTCGGCCTGGATCAGGTCCTTCGGCAGCGGCGACCCGAGCAGGTCCGCGACCGTCATCTGGGGTTGCCCGTGCTGCATCGCACGCCGCATGTCCTTGAGCGAGTAGCCGGCGAGGATGCCCATGAGGAGGGCGGAGGCGGTCTTGCCGCGGCCGGGGCCGCCGACGAACAGGGCCTTGCGCCTCCCGGCGAACGTCAGCAGCGGCAGGAGCACGAACGACGAGAACGAGTGCGACGTCGGGAGCCGCACCTCCGTCCCCGCGCCGCCGAACTTGAACGCGCGCGGCGTCCCCTCGTTGAACTCGATGTCGTAGTACGGCGTGATGATCGCGTGGTTGACGATCCAGTAGTACGCCTGCCGGAACTTGTCGTCCAGCGGGACGCCCGCCTGCGGGCCGCGCCGCCCGTCGTCCGCCTGACCCGCGTAGAGGTCCGCCACGTCGAACTCCCGCGCGCGCCCGGCGCCCGGCTTCGGGATCGTCGGCGAACTGCTCACCTGGCGCGGGTCGCGTGGCGGAAGCGGCGCGGTCATGGCGCGATTGTGGGCGCCGCGGCGCGTGCCGCGAAGGATTTCCCGCCGCCCTACCTGCCCGTCTCCAGCCGCTTCACCAGCGCCCGCGCCATCGGCGGCTCCACGAACTCCGGGATCTCGGCCGCCGCGCACTCGCGCAGCCGCTCCAGCGCGCCGTCCTCGTCCCCTGCCGCGAGCCGCGCGACCCCCGCGTAGAACGCAGCCTCGCAGCAGCGCTCGTCCCGCGGCCGGCCTTCCCCCGTCCGTGCCGTCAGAATCAGGTCCGGCTCGGGGAGCTCCCCGAGCAGAAACTTCGCCACCTGGTGCGGCCACGCCGTCTCCGGGGTCGGATGCGACTGGCGGAAATGCCTCTGGAGACCCTGGAGCGCCTCTCCTCGCCGTCCGGAGACGAGGCGCGCCGCGGCGAGCTCGAGCTGGGTGAAGTCGGCGCCCGGGCCGGTCGCGCGCGCGATCGCCGCCTCCTCGAGGTCCGCGCGCGCGCCGTCGAGGTCGTTCGCGCAGAGCCGCGCGTGTCCGCGGGCCCGGTGGAACTCCGGCGCCGTGCGGATCGCCAGCGCCCGCGTGCAGTCCAGGATCGCTCCGTCGTGGTCGCCGGCCGCCTGCTTCCGCTGCCCCGAGTGGAACCACTCCTTCGCCTCGTCGAGGTTGAGCTCGGACGCCCGCCGGAACGCCGCCGCCGCGCCGGAGTCGTCGCCCAACGCTCGCTTCGCCTCGCCGAGACGGAACCACGCCCAGGCCGACCGCGGTTCGAGCTCCAGCGCGCCCTCGAACGCGCGCACCGCGCCCGGCGCGTCGCCGTGCTCCATCTTCCGGTCGCCCAGCGCCATCCGGTCGCGATAGTCGCGGACGCGGTCGCCAGGGGACGCGCAGGAGGCGAGAAGAGCCGGCAGAACGACAGCGGCAAGGCGGCGCAGCATGGGAAGGGCTCCGGGCGGGTCGATCCCCCGGGGCATTATGGCGGGAGAGAGGGAGGACGCCGCGAGAAAAGCGACGGTTCCGTGTGCGCGTGGCGTATATTCCGAAGTCCAAGGAAACAAAGAGGTTGCGATCCTGCCCCGGGGATGCGCCGCCCCGCCGCAACCCGCGAATTCCCGGCGGACCCGTGTAACACTTCTTCTCCCCACCGTCCTCTTTCCGGCAGACGCGTGACGACACCGCTGGAATGCGAGCACGAGAAGGCCCTGCTTCGCGACTGGGCCCGGGGAAACCGGGCCAGCGGCGAGGAGTTGCTCCGGCTGATGCTGCCGGGGATCTACGGCCTGTGTTTCCGCATCCTCGGACGCGACGCGGACGCCCGGGACGCCGCGCAGGAGACGTTCACCCGGATGTGCGCGGAGATCCGGAAAGGGACGGAGATCCGGGACGTGAAAAAGTGGGCCGCGACGGTGGCGATGAACCGGTCGATCGACATGAAGCGGGTGCGGGGCAGGGAGGTGGAGCTGGAGCCCGAGCTCGCGCCGGCGGCCGAGGAGGCCGACCCGGTCGACCGAATCGACGCCGAGCACCTGAGGACGTGGATGGCGAAGCTGCCGGAGAGGTACCGGGTGGTCCTTCACCACCATTTCTACCTGGACATGAAACCGCAGGAGATCGCCGAGGTGATGGGGCTGGAGGACGGGACCGCACGGGTCCTGCTTCACAGGGCCATCGCCGCGCTGAGAAAGGCCGCCGGACAGGGTCACTGAGATGAGCACGCACCCGAATCACGAGACGCTGGCCGAGTTCGCCTGGGACGCCCTCGAGGGCGCCGCGGCGCACGCGGTCGAGGCGCACGTT